>NZ_JBNWCL010000004.1:0-367177 GCF_053522445.1 Agrobacterium sp. 22-221-1 | reverse complement strand
AACTTGATTTCTTAAGAACGAAAGTCGCCGTCGCCAGCAGCGCCGCCGCCCTCGTTCAGTGAGCGGACTTATAAATCCACCCAACCAAACAAGTCAACACACCCTTCGTCAAAAAACTGACATTTTTATCAAACAATTGATTTTATTAGGTAGTTTCGTGAATTGAAGCGAAAACAGGCGAAAGAGACGGAATCTTCCGACGTTTCGCCACACGCCCAATGCCTGCCCTCCGGTCCTGACTGCAAATAGCGCGCAAGGAACCGCAACTTTGACGATGGAGCATTTGCCTGCTCCTTACATACGGCTGTCAAAGTGCGGGACCGTGCATTAGAAACGGCATATGAGACGCTTAAACATCACCCCAGATGCCGCAGGCCTGTTTGCATGACCAGAATGCCCGTACCTATAAAGACCGAGTTGCCCGAACTTCCCGTTAGTGCCGTTCTCGGCGATATCGCCGAGGCTCTGGCCGGGGCGAAGCGCGCAGTTCTTTCTGCTCCACCGGGCGCGGGTAAAACGACGCTCGTGCCGCTTCATCTTTTGCAGCAGGACTGGCGGGGTGACGGCAAGATCATTCTTCTCGAGCCCCGCCGGCTTGCCGCCCGTGCCGCAGCCGGGCGCATGGCCGAGCTGCTTCACGAGGATGTCGGGCAAACCGTCGGCTATCGTATGCGGCTCGACAATCGCGTCTCCTCGAAAACCCGCATAGAGGTGGTGACCGAAGGCGTGTTTGCCCGGATGGTCCTGGACGACCCTGAACTTGCCGGCGTTTCGACGGTGATTTTCGACGAGTTTCACGAGCGTTCGCTCGACGGCGATTTCGGACTGGCGCTTGCGCTCGACGTGCAGGGTGGGTTGCGGGACGATCTGCGTATCCTCGTCATGTCCGCCACTCTCGATGTCGAACGCATCAGCACGCTCATGGCAGGCGCCCCGGTCATTCAGAGCCTTGGGCGGACGTTTCCAATCGACGTCCGTTATGAGGATCGTTGGCAGGGCGCGCCGATTGAAGAGAAAGTCACCAAGGCGATCACTGAGGCGCATGGATCGGAAACCGGCTCCATCCTCGCCTTTCTACCGGGACAGGCGGAAATTACCCGAACGGCCACGCGGCTGGAGGGACGTTTTCCCGCAGATACGGATATCATCCCGCTTTACGGCAACCTTTCGCAGAAAGAGCAGGATGCGGCGATAAAGCCGGCGCCGGCCGGACGGCGCAAGATCGTGCTGGCCACCTCAATCGCGGAGACCTCGATTACCATCGATGGCGTGCGTGTGGTGATCGACAGCGGATTGCAGCGACTACCTGTCTTCGAGCCGGCAACTGGAATCACGAGACTGGAGACAGTGCGGGTGTCGCGCGCTTCCGCCGACCAGCGGGCGGGTCGCGCCGGGCGAACAGAACCCGGTGTTGCGATCCGCCTGTGGCATTCGGGGCAGACGGCGGCGCTCAACGCCTTTACACCACCGCAAATTCTGGCGAGCGATCTAGCCGGCCTTGCGCTCGATCTCGCCCATTGGGGTGTTCAGGATCCCTCTTCTCTTGCCTTTCTGGATATGCCCCCCGAAGCCGCACTGAAAGAATCGGTGATGCTTCTCAAAAATCTGGGCGCGCTCGACAAAGGCGGAGCGCTGACGCAGCGCGGTCATCTGATGCGCGGCCTTTCATTGCCGCCACGGCTGGCGGCCATGGTGATTGCGGCGGCAAGCGAAGGCGCGGGGAAAAAGGCGGCGATGCTCGCCGTCATGCTGACGGAACAGGGGCTCGGCGGAAACGATATCGATCTCGATGAACGGCTGCGACGCTTTCTCTCCGACAGGAGCGAAAGGGCACAGGCGGCGCGCAAGCTGGCATCGAGGCTGTTCGACGCGATCAGCGATAAGACGGCGGCAACCGAGTTGCCGAGTGAGGCCGGGCCGCTGCTGCTGCATGCCTATCCGGACAGGATCGCGCTTCAGCGTGGCGCGCGGGGACGTTATGTGATGGCCAACGGGCGTGGCGCAGAGCTTGCCGAGACAGAACGGCTGGCGGCGAGCAAAATGCTGGTGGTTGCCGATATTACGGGGCGAGCGGCGCAGCCGCGCATCCTTGCGGCGGCAGGCATAGAGAGGAGCGATGTAGAAGAGCGGATGCCGCACCTCGTCGTTCAGCAGGACCAGCTGCTTTTCGACAAGGCGAGCGGCCAGGCGCGCGCGCGAAAGGTGACGCGGCTTGGCGCCATCATCCTCGATGAGACACCCCTGCCCCGTCCCGAGGGCGAACAGGCGGCACAGGCGCTCGCCAATGGCGTTCGGGAATTCGGCATCGGCATACTTCCTTTTTCGAAAGAGACGCTGCAGTTGCGCGACAGGATCGGCTTTCTGAACGCCAATATCGGGGAGCCCTGGCCGGATGTCAGCGACGAGGCGTTGCTTTCCAGGCTGGACGAATGGTTCGTCCCTTTTCAGAACGGTGCGCGCAGCCTGCAGGACATCCGGCCCGGCAGCCTCTCCGAAGGGATACTGTCTCTGGTGCCGCATGAAGTAGCGCGCGATCTCGCCAAGTTGGCGCCGACGCATTTCGAAGCACCGACGGGCCAGCGGCATCCCATTCGTTACGACGCCAGCGAACCGACGCTTTCCATTCGCGTGCAGGAACTTTTCGGGCTGAGAGCCCACCCGTCCATTGCGCAGGGGCGGTTGCCGCTGCTGCTGGAATTGACCTCGCCAGCGCACAGGCCGATACAGACGACGCGCGATCTTCCTGGTTTTTGGTCGGGGTCCTGGAAGGATGTGCGGGCGGATATGCGGGGACGTTATCCACGCCATCCATGGCCGGAAGACCCGGCATCGGCCCTGCCGACAAGCCGTGCAAAACCGCGCGGGACGTGACGATGATGAACAGGGTAAAGGAGATGACGGTGGCTGGCCATTCTATCGAAACCACGAGGCTCGGCCGTGCCAGCCGCAGGATAAGGCTGCAGACCATCGTCTGGCTGCGCTGGCTGGCGGTTGTGGGACAGACGGCAACGATCCTGCTTGTCGCCTTCGGGCTCAATTTCCCCCTGCCGCTTCTGGCCTGCGGCCTTCTGATCGCGGCACTCGCTCTTGCAAATCTGTTTCTTACCGCCCGTTTTCCCTCCACCTATCGGCTGGAACCCTGGGAAGCGACATTGCTGCTGGCCTTCGACCTGCTGCAATTGACGGCGCTCATTTACATCACCGGCGGACTTTCCAATCCCTTCGCGCCGCTGATCTGCGTGCAGGTCATCATTGCCTTTGCCTCCCAGCCGTTGCGACATTCGCTCATTCTCCTCGGCTTTGCCGTCATCTGCTCGACCGCGATCGCCTTTTCGCCCTTTCCGGTTCCGTGGTATCCCGGCGAGGTTTTGCCGATCCAGCTTCTGCTGCATGTCGGCACCTGGGTCGCCATCATCGCCACAACCTCGTTTGCGGCCTTTTACGCCTATCGCGTTTCGCATGAGGCAAACCAGCTGGCGGATGCGCTGGCTGCAACCGAGCTCGTGCTGGAGCGGGAAAAACATCTCTCGCAGCTGGATGGGCTCGCGGCGGCGGCCGCGCATGAGCTGGGCACGCCGCTCGCGACCATCAGTGTCGTCGCGAAGGAGATGGAGCGGGAACTCGGAAACGACGAAAAATTTGGCGAGGATATAGCCCTGCTGCGCAGCCAGAGTGAAAGATGCCGTGACATTCTGCGCCGCCTCACCTCGCTTTCCGCCGACAATGAGGAGCACATGCGCCGCCTGCCGCTCTCCTCGCTGATCGAGGAGGTGATGGCGCCACACCGGGAATTCGGCATCCGCTTCGAACTCGTTGAAAAGAACAATCGCGCCGATGAGCCGGTCGGTATCCGCAATGCCGGCATCATCTACGGTCTTGGCAACCTCATTGAAAACGGCGTGGATTATGCGCGGGAAAAGGTGACCGTGACGGTGGATTACGATCAACAGAACGTCGCCGTCATCATTGAAGACGATGGGCCGGGTTATGCCCATGACGTGCTTGCCCGTATCGGCGAGCCCTATGTGACCGAACGTCACAATGACACCCGGGCGGGCGGGCTCGGACTCGGGCTTTTCATCGCCAAGACCCTGCTGGAGCGCTCCGGCGCCACCGTCACCTTTGAAAATCGCGGCACGAGCGGAACCGGAGCGCGGGTCACAATCGTCTGGCCTCGGGCGCTTATGGACGATAAAAGAAGCCGTTGACTTTACCATCCACGTTGAAGCGGCGATAAGAAGAAGAAAACCAAGCCGACGAAGTTGCCGGAAGGCCGGAAACATGAAGACAGAAGACCAGAACAACTCCACCAGCGCGCCAACGGACGACATCGACCCGATCGGACCCGACAGATCGCTGCTGATCGTCGATGATGACGGCCCGTTTCTGCGCCGGCTTGCCCGGGCAATGGAAACACGCGGCTTTACCGTCGACACCGCCGAGACCGTCAGCGACGGCATTGCCCGCTCCAGGGCTGCACCGCCGAAATATGCGGTTGTCGATCTGAGGCTTGCGGATGGCAACGGTCTGGAAGTCATCGAGGCCATCAGGCAGAACCGGGACGATACGCAGATCGTCGTTCTGACCGGCTACGGTAATATCGCAACCGCCGTTACCGCCGTGAAACTCGGGGCGCTGGACTATCTGGCCAAGCCCGCCGATGCGGACGATGTGTTCAATGCGCTGACGCAGCGCAAGGGCGAAAAGACCGAAGTTCCGGAAAACCCGATGTCGGCAGACCGAGTTCGGTGGGAGCATATTCAGCGTGTCTATGAAATGTGCGAGCGCAACGTTTCGGAAACCGCCCGCCGGCTGAACATGCACCGGCGAACGCTGCAGCGCATTCTCGCCAAGCGCGCCCCCAAATAACCGAAGTCATTCTCCGAAGCTGCGCCCAGTTGTCCATTCAGCCAGCATCAGCCGGGTCGCAGCGGTTCGCGAGAAATCCAGCATCACCGACTTGCGGGTTGCGGGCGGCAATTTATGCTCCGGCGCATCGCGCAGCATATGGGCGCCATATCCATCCGACAGGATCAGCCCGCATTCCTCCGGGAATATGTCGGTCGGCACTTCAGGATGGGTGGCGAAGAACAGCCGGTCGCAATGCAGGCGGTATTCCGGCCATTTGCGATCGACACGGAAATCCTCGATGGAGGATTTGATCTCTATGATCCAGATTTCACCCTTGACCGACAGGCTGATGAGATCTGCCCGTCTCCCGCTTGCAAGCGGCAGTTCGGGCAGCACCGAATGGCGCATTTCGTGCAGAAGCACCTGAACGCCGCGGCGCACCAGCATCGCTTTGTCCGACTGGCGGCCGTCTATTAACGGATTATTGTTGGTAACGGAAAGAATAGTCATGGATAAAGACTGCTGAAGCGTTTGGCCTATTGTTGCAAAAAGGCAATCAACCGGCAATTTTAGATGCCCGACCGTTTCGCGGCGGCGCAACGGCTTGCCAAGAGCGGCTGAATGGAAAATAACCGATTTATCCAATTAAGCCTACTCTTTCGCACAATTTGGCGAATTTTCCGCGAGAACGACATGCGCATCCGTACCCCATTGACCGCACTCGGTCTGACGGCAGCACTGGCTCTGGCCGGCTGCGCCGAAACTACCTCCCAATCCTCCGCTCCGACCTCCGGCAAGATCGCAGCGTCTGTACCAGTTGCTGACCCCGTTCCGGCGAAGGTCGAAACGGTCCAGATCTTCAACGATGTTTACGGTCCCGTGACCGATGCGGGCTATGCGCTGCCGGCTATTCCGATCAATCGTGTGAATGAGAAGTACCGCCGTCAGATCGTCGAATTCCAGACATCCGAACGCGCCGGCACCATCATCGTCAATACGCGTGAGCGTTACCTCTATTACATCCTCTCCGGCAACCGCGCGGTTCGCTACGGCATCGGCGTCGGCAAGGCAGGTTTCGCCTGGGCCGGGGAGGCCTATGTCGCCTGGAAGCAGGAATGGCCGATGTGGCATCCGCCGAAAGAAATGGCGGACCGTAAGCCGGAAGTCGCCAAATATGTCGAGGCTGGCATGGGTCCGGGTCTTACCAACCCGCTCGGCGCGCGCGCCATGTATCTCTTCAATGAAAAGGGACAGGACACGCTGTTCCGCATCCATGGTTCGCCCGAATGGGCCTCGATCGGCACCGCCGCCTCGTCCGGCTGCATCCGCATGATCAACCAGGACGTCATCGACCTTTACAGCCGCGTTCGTCCCGGCCGCAGCACCAAGGTCGTCGTGATCCAGTAAAGATCACATACCAGACAAGAAAAAGCCGCCGTGGATTTCCCCGGCGGCTTTTTTGTTTCTCAGGACTGCTGACGGCTTCAGGCCGCCTGCTTGGCCTTCAGTTCCAGACGACGGCGGTGCAGAACCGGCTCGGTGTAGCCGTTCGGTTGTTCACGGCCCTTCAGCACCAGTTCGACAGCCGCCTGAAATGCGACCGATCCGTCGAAGTCGGGTGCCATCGGCAGATAGGCCGGATCGTCGGCATTCTGCGCGTCGACCACGGCGGCCATGCGCTTCATGGTCTCGACGATCTGTTCCTCTGTCACCACGCCATGGCGCAGCCAGTTCGCCATATGCTGCGCGGAGATGCGCAGCGTGGCGCGGTCTTCCATCAGCCCGACATTGTTGATATCGGGCACCTTGGAGCAACCAACGCCCTGATCCACCCAGCGCACGACATATCCGAGAATGCCCTGCGCATTATTGTCGAGTTCGCGCTGGATTTCTTCCGGCGTCCAGTTGGGACGCGGCGCGACCGGCACCGACAGAATATCGGCAAGCTTCGCACGGCCGCGGCTTTTCAAACCTTCCTGAACGGCAGCGACATCGACCTTGTGATAATGCGTGGCATGCAGCGTCGCCGCCGTCGGCGACGGCACCCAGGCCGTATTGGCGCCGGCCTTCGGATGCGCGATCTTCTGCTCCAGCATAGCCGCCATCAAATCCGGCATCGCCCACATGCCCTTGCCGATCTGCGCATGGCCGGAAAGGCCGCATTCGAGGCCGATATCGACGTTCCAGTTCTCGTAAGCCGCGATCCATGCCGCCTGCTTCATGTCGCCCTTGCGGATCATCGGACCCGCCTCCATCGAGGTGTGGATTTCGTCACCGGTACGGTCGAGGAAGCCCGTATTGATGAAGACGACGCGATCCTTCGCGGCGCGAATACTTTCCTTGAGGTTGACCGTGGTGCGGCGCTCCTCATCCATGATGCCCATTTTCATAGTGTTCGGCGCCATGCCGACAAGCTTTTCGACCCGGCTGAAAATTTCGTTGGCGAAGGCCACTTCCTCCGGCCCGTGCATCTTCGGCTTGACCACATACATGGAGCCGGCGCGGGAATTCTGACGTCGCCCCGATGGACCGACATCATAGAGGGCGATCAACGCCGTGACGACGGCATCCATGATGCCTTCGGGAACCTCCCGACCGTCCCTGTCAAGGATCGCCGGATTGGTCATCAGATGACCGACATTGCGCACCAGCATCAGGGAACGGCCCGGTAGTGTGAGCGCGGAACCGCTGGGAGCGGTATAATAACGATCCGGGTTGAGGCTGCGGGTAAAGGTCTTGCCGCCCTTGGAGACTTCTTCGGTCAGGTCGCCGCGCATCAGGCCAAGCCAGTTGCCATAAACCAGCACCTTGTCTTCAGCGTCGACGGCGGCAACCGAATCTTCGCAATCCATGATGGTCGTGAGCGCGGATTCGAGAATGACATCCGAGATTCCCGCCTTGTCGCCCTTGCCGATTTCGGTCGTGGGATCGATGACGATTTCAGTGTGCAAACCATTCTTGCCGAGCAGGATCGTTGCAGGCTTTGCCGCTTCGCCGCTGAAACCCTTGAACTGGGCTGCATCCTCGAGGCCAGTCCTGGCGTCGCCGATGGCAAGCTGCAACAGGCCATCCTCGATCTTGAAACCGGTCACCTCGGACCAGCTTCTCGTTGCCAGCGGCGCGGATTCATCGAGGAAGTTTCGCGCCCAGGCAATGACCTTTTCACCGCGCTTCGGATTGTACCCCCTGCCCTTCTCCGCACCATCGGCGTCAGAAATAGCATCCGTGCCGTAAAGCGCGTCGTAGAGCGAACCCCAGCGGGCATTGGCCGCATTCAGCGCATAACGCGCATTCATGACCGGGACGACGAGCTGCGGGCCGGCGACGGCGGCGATTTCAGGGTCGACATTGCTGGTTTCCACCTGGAAGCCGGGACCTTCCGGCAGCAGATAGCCGATTTCCTTCAGAAAGCCCTCATAGGCGTCAAAATCCGCCGGCGCGCCATTCTGCCGATACCAGCCATCCAGCTTTTCCTGCAGGGCGTCACGCTTTGCCAGCAATTCGCGGTTCTTCGGAGAAAGCTCGTGAACAATGGTGGAAAAACCTTCGAAGAACGCCTCGCTGTCCAGACCCGTGCCGGGCAGGACGTCGTCAGTCAAAAAGGCATAAAGCCTGTCATCGATGGAAAGACCGAATTTATTCGTGCGGCTCACATGCGCCTCCTCTATTCTGGAGGCACAGATTGGACGCGGAGACGGCCGCTCGTCAATTGCGGCGGACAGCCAAATATTATTTCCGTTTTGGAAACAATGCGGGTGATAGTCGCCTTTTTCTACAAAAGCGCCTGCAAATCCTTGATGCGGTCATTCACCAGCCAGCCGTAATAATTTTCCTCCGGCAATAAGGGCTGTTCCCCGCCTGCGGCGCGCTGGCGGTTCTTCTGCGCAAGCGCAGCGGCACGCTGCTGCGACCCGCCGACATTATAAAGCGTGGAGGTCACACCCGGATTTTTCGAAATATCCATGTCGGCAATAGATTTATAGTCGTCGATGGACTTGCGGATGGAAGCCGCCATGAAAGCAAGCGACCGGTCAGGGTCCATGATGGCGGTGTAGACAGCAGTGGCGTCGTTCTCATCCAGCTTCTCATAGCCCGAAGTTCTCGACACCATATCGGACAACATCAGCGCGGTCAGCGGGTTGATCTGGCCGAGGCCGAAGGTCTGGCCGGCATAGAAGGGCTGGAAAAACACAGCACTGAAACGGTTGTTCGGATAGGCGACACCATCCACCGTCTTGCCGCGGAAACTGTCTTCCCAGACATCTTCCCGACAGTTCCAGAGGCTGTAGGAATCCCTCTTCGGCTGGCATTTGGCGAATTGCGAATGGGCGAGAAACTGCGCGATGGTTTCGTCCTTGTAGCCAAAACGGAAGCTGTTGCCCGCGTAAGAAGCCGCCTTGACGTAATAGGACTGCAGCCGGTCATAGGCGTCGACATTATAGGTATGTTCGCCAACGATCGCGCCGATCATATGGATCGGATCGATGCCGTAGCGCCCGGCCGTCGACTTGATCTTGGCGATCAGCGCCTTGTCGGAGGACAAAAGATCGATGACCTTCTGGTATTTGCGCTCGAAAGAGGTGTTGGACGCTTTTGTTCTTTTTGCAGAAGCGCCGGGAACGCCGGGCTGTTCGGCATTGCGATTGCCTGGCGGAACGACCGTCGCGGCTTCGACGTAAGAAGACGCGGTGACGGTGAACGTCAAAGCAGCGGCAAATGCCAGAAGAGTTTTGCGCACGAGCGAATGCCTTTTCTCAAGCCTGCGGCTTCCGCCAGCGAAAGGTGCTGGGAAAACCGGATCATTCCACTAAAGCGGTTCCAACCGGAATGCAGCCCTTCCCATAAACAAAATGCGGGCTGAATGCGAGACAAGGCGGATAAAATAAAAGAGTGCGGCAAATATGGCCGCACTCTTCTTTCTTGGATCCCTGAAATCTTCAGAGAATATACCGGGACAAATCCGTATCGGCGGCGAGATCGCCGACATGTTTGCGGACATATTCCTGATCAATCTTGACGGCGGAACCGCCGCGATCCGGCGCATTGAAGGAAATCTCGTCCAGAACCCGCTCCATCACCGTCTGCAGACGGCGCGCACCGATATTCTCGACCGACGAATTGAGATGAACAGCCACATCGGCCAGGGCATCGATTGCATCATCGGTGAAATCGAGGTCGAGTTCTTCCGTCGCCATCAGCGCCTTGTACTGGCGGATGAGGCTTGCTTCCGTCTCCGTCAGGATGCGGCGGAAATCTTCCTTTGTCAGCGGCTTCAGCTCGACGCGGATCGGCAGACGGCCCTGAAGTTCGGGCAGGAGGTCCGAAGGCTTCGCCACATGGAAGGCGCCCGATGCGATGAAGAGAACGTGGTCGGTCTTCACCGGCCCGTATTTCGTCGAAACCGTCGTGCCTTCAACCAGCGGCAGCAAATCGCGCTGCACGCCTTCGCGCGAGACGCCGGCGCCCATGCCGCCGTCACGGGCGGCGATCTTGTCGATTTCGTCGAGGAAGACGATGCCGTCATTTTCCACCGACTTCACCGCCTCGCGCTGGATCATTTCATTGTCGAGCAGCTTGTCGGATTCATCGCGGATCAGATCGGCATAGGATTTCGATACAGTGGTGCGCACTTTCTTGGTGCGTCCGCCCATGGCCTTGCCGAACATTTCCGACAGGTTGAGAACGCCGATATTGGCGCCCGGCATGCCGGGAATTTCGAAACCGGGCATGCCCGATCCGCTATCCGCCACTTCGATATCGATTTCCTTGTCGTCCAGTTCGCCGTCGCGCAGCTTCTTGCGGAAGCTTTCACGCGTGCCGGGCGAGGCGGTTGCGCCAACCAGCGCATCGAGCACCCGCTCCTCGGCGCTCTGGTGCGCCTTGGCCTGTACTTCGGCGCGCTTCTTTTCACGCACGAGGCCGATGCCGATCTCGACCAGATCGCGGATGATCTGTTCGACATCGCGGCCGACATAACCGACTTCGGTGAATTTTGTCGCCTCGACCTTGATGAAGGGCGCACCCGCCAGTTTCGCGAGGCGGCGCGAAATCTCCGTCTTGCCGACACCGGTCGGCCCGATCATGAGAATATTTTTCGGCATGACTTCGTCGCGCAGGCTCTCATCGAGCTGCTGGCGGCGCCAGCGGTTACGCAGCGCAATCGCCACCGCACGTTTGGCCTCATGCTGGCCGATGATGAAGCGGTCGAGTTCCGAGACGATTTCCCGGGGAGAAAAAGTGGTCATTCTATCCTCTCGGCTTTCCTGTTCCGGCCGGCCATTCCGGCCCGGCCCACAGGACCCTTGGGTGAGAAACTAGCTTATTCGGCGTCGAGCGTTTCGACGACGAGATTGTGGTTGGTATAAACGCAGATATCGGCGGCGATATCGAGCGACTGGCGCGCCACCTCTTCCGCCGATTTGTCCGTATCCATCATGGCGCGGGCAGCCGCAAAGGCGTAGTTGCCGCCGGAACCGATGGCGATCGCGCCGTGCTCGGGCTCCAGCACATCGCCATTGCCAGTGATCGCGAGCGTGGTGGATTTATCAGCCACCAGCATCATGGCTTCGAGATTGCGCAGATATTTATCCGTGCGCCAGTCCTTCGCAAGCTCTACGGCTGCGCGCATGAGCTGGCCCGGATATTGCTCGAGTTTCTTTTCAAGACGGTCAAGCAGCGTAAAAGCATCCGCCGTCGCACCGGCAAAACCGGCAATCACTTCGCCCTTGCCGATGCGGCGAACCTTGCGGGCATTGCCCTTCATGACCGTCTGGCCAAGGCTTACCTGACCGTCGCCAGCCATGACGACCTTGCCGCCCTTCCTGACTGTAATAATTGTTGTCATCAAACACCTGTCTGCCCTGCCGGGCCTGCGGTTAACGGGCCGGGATGCGGCCCTTCTCGGGTTCTATGTAAGTTTGCTTTTCGCGATTGCAATCTTCGAGGCGATGCACCGTTTTCGTCATGTCAGGCAAGACGATGGAACAACTGGATATTTGTGTCCCGTGCTGATAAGGAACGGCAACATTTTCACGGAGCGGCCAAAATGGCAGAACGTAAAGGCGAGATTATCCGCAAGACCAACGAAACCTCGGTTTCGGTGCGCGTGGATATCGACGGCACCGGCAAATCGAAAATTTCCACCGGCGTGGGATTTTTCGACCATATGCTGGACCAGCTCAGCCGCCATTCGCTGATCGACATGGAAATCGAAGTTCAGGGCGACCTGCATATCGATGACCACCACACCGTGGAAGATACCGGCATCGCCATCGGCCAGGCCATTGCCAGGGCGTTGGGCGACCGGCGCGGCATTACCCGTTATGCCTCGCTCGATCTTGCCATGGACGAGACGATGACCAAGGC
The DNA here is from genome assembly GCF_053522445.1 of Agrobacterium sp. 22-221-1. Classification (NCBI taxonomy): domain Bacteria; kingdom Pseudomonadati; phylum Pseudomonadota; class Alphaproteobacteria; order Hyphomicrobiales; family Rhizobiaceae; genus Agrobacterium; species Agrobacterium sp. 22-221-1. The sequence continues at coordinate 354,961 of NZ_JBNWCL010000004.1, read as the reverse complement.
CGCCGTCGATATTTCCGGCCGTCCCTTCCTCGTCTGGAACGTCAATTTTTCCGCGCCGAAGATCGGCACCTTCGACACGGAACTGGTGCGCGAATTCTTCCAGGCGCTGGCGCAGAATGCCGGCATCACATTGCATATCCTGAACCATTACGGCGCGAACAACCATCATATCGCCGAAACATGCTTCAAGGCCGTTGCCCGCGTTCTTCGCACGGCAACCGAGATCGACCCCCGGCAGGCAGGCCGCGTTCCCTCCACGAAGGGCATGCTGGCCTGACGCCAAAGCTGTCAGGAAGCCCATGACAAGCTATCTCGTTCTGGAAGCCCCCAACGGGCCGGACAGGGACCACAAAACGACCCGCTTCATTGCAGACCGTTTCGTCTGGCTGGCTCTTATTGCGCCCTGGCTATGGCTTGCGATCAACCGGCTGTGGCTGGCAACGGCGGTGGTTGTGATCGCCCTCCTTCTGGCCGGGCAGGTGTCGATATTAGCCGGATTCGAACCGGTTGGCATTCTCTGCGGTTTTGCCATCGGGCTCATCACGGCGCTGGAGGGACGCGATTTTCTCGTCCGACACCTGATCCGCAAAGGCTGGACGCTGACATCCGTCGTTTCCGCCCCTGATCTTTCGAGCGCCGAAGACATATATTTCTCCGGTCTCTCCGAAAACACCGAGAGGGCAGAACAGCTGTCCCAGCCGGTCTGGACCCCCTCGCCGCAAAAGGGCGGCGACAAAAACTTCGTCAACGATCCCGCCGGATCGTTTCTTTTCGACTTGAATGGAAGGCGCTGACATGCGTGTCGCGATCATCGACTACGGTTCGGGCAACCTGCGTTCGGCCACAAAAGCTTTCGAGCGTGCCGCCCGCGAAGCCGGCATCAATGCAACCATCGACCTGACCGACAAGCCGGATCATGTCGCCTCGGCGGACCGCATCGTTCTGCCGGGCGTCGGAGCCTATGCGGATTGCCGTGCCGGCCTCGATGCCGTTCCCGGCATGCATGACGCACTCATCGAAGCCGTGGAGAAAAAGGCCCATCCGTTCCTTGGTATCTGCGTCGGCATGCAGCTGATGTCCTCGCGCGGGCTGGAAAAGACTGTCAGCACCGGGCTTGGCTGGATCGAAGGCGATGTCGTGGAAATGACGCCGTCCGATCCGAGCCTCAAGATTCCGCAGATCGGCTGGAACACGCTGGAAATTCGCCACGCCCATCCGCTGTTCGACGGCATCAAGACCGGCGCGGACGGGTTGCACGCCTATTTCGTGCATTCCTATCATCTGGCCGCCAAGCACTCGACGGATGTCATCGCCACCACCAATTACGGTGGCGCGATGACGGCTTTCGTCGGCCGCGACAATATGGCGGGGGCGCAATTCCACCCGGAAAAAAGCCAGACGCTCGGCCTTGCCCTGATTTCCAATTTCCTGCGCTGGAAGCCCTGACATGATTCTTTTTCCCGCAATCGACCTTAAAGACGGCCAGTGCGTTCGCCTGAAACTCGGCGATATGGACCAGGCCACCGTTTATAACGAAGACCCCGGCGCGCAGGCGAAGGCCTTCGAGGACCAAGGCTTCGAATGGCTGCATGTCGTTGATCTCAACGGCGCCTTTGCCGGCCAGACGGTCAATGGTGAGGCGGTCGACGCCATTCTGAAAGCCACGAAAAACCCGGTGCAGCTTGGCGGCGGCATCCGTACGCTCGATCATATCGAAGCGTGGCTGAGCCGTGGGCTTGCCCGTGTCATTCTCGGCACCGTTGCGGTGCGCGATCCGGTTCTGGTTATCGAAGCCTGCAAGCGTTTTCCCGGTCAGGTCGCCGTCGGCATCGATGCCAAGGGCGGCAAGGTTGCTGTGGAAGGCTGGGCGGAAGCGTCCGAACTCGGCGTCATCGAACTGGCCAAGCGCTTCGAAGGTGCCGGCGTCGCGGCCATCATCTACACCGATATCGATCGCGACGGCATTCTGGCCGGCATCAACTGGGCCTCTACGCTGGAACTGGCGGATGCCGTTTCCATCCCGGTCATCGCCTCCGGCGGTCTCGCCTCCATCAACGACATCAAGCGCATGTTGCAGCCCGACGCCGCAAAGCTCGAGGGCGCGATTTCCGGCCGCGCGCTTTACGATGGCCGTATCGACCCTGCCGAGGCGCTTGCCCTCATCAAGGCCGCGAAGGAGGTACGCGCATGACCCTCAAAGCCCGCGTTATTCCCTGCCTCGATGTGAAAGACGGCCGTGTCGTCAAGGGCGTGAACTTCGTCGATCTGATCGACGCAGGCGACCCGGTCGAGGCGGCGAAAGCCTATGATGCGGCAGGGGCGGACGAACTCTGCTTCCTCGACATTACCGCCTCTTCGGATAATCGCGACACGATATTCGATGTCGTTTCACGCACCGCCGATCATTGCTTCATGCCGCTGACCGTCGGCGGCGGAGTTCGCGCCGTCGCCGACATCCGCAAGCTGCTTCTTTGCGGCGCCGACAAGGTCTCTATCAACTCTGCGGCCGTAAAGGATCCGGATTTCGTGGCGCAGGCGGCCGACAAGTTCGGTAACCAGTGCATCGTTGTTTCCATCGACGCCAAGCGGGTTTCGAAGGATGGGGAAGAAGGCCGCTGGGAAATATTCACCCATGGCGGACGCCAGCCCACCGGTATCGACGCCGTGGAATTCGCCATGAAGATGGTCGAACGTGGCGCCGGCGAATTGCTTGTTACCTCGATGGATCGCGACGGCACCAAGAGCGGATACGATATCGGCCTGACACGCAGCATTGCCGATCAGGTTCGCGTGCCCGTCATCGCCTCTGGCGGCGTCGGCACGCTGGACGATCTAGTGGCGGGCGTACGCGATGGCCACGCAACTGCGGTGCTTGCCGCCTCCATCTTCCACTTCGGCACCTATTCGATCGGGCAAGCCAAGACCTACATGGCGGAGCACGGCATCGCCATGCGTCTCGACTGATTGCAGGAACTTCCCATGAGCGCATTTTCCCTTTCCGATCTGGAACGCATCGTCGCGACCCGTGCCGCTGCCTCTCCTGACGAATCCTGGACGGCCAAGCTGGTTGCTGCCGGCCAGGAGCGTGCGGCGAAAAAACTCGGCGAAGAGGCGGTCGAAGCCGTGATCGCTGCTATCGCGAAAGATCGCGACGGGCTGAAGAACGAGGCGGCCGATCTGCTCTACCATCTGCTAGTGGTGCTGAAGATCGCCGACATTCCCCTAAAAGACGTCTTAGCCGAGCTGGAGCGCCGTACTGGGCAAACCGGCCTTGCGGAAAAGGCAGCGAGGCCGACATCATGAATGTCGAGGCAGGCAGCGGGGAGAGAGGCATGCCGAGCACACTCGATCATTTCCGACCAGATGAATATTCGCCCTACCACTTCTTCAGTTCGGAAGAATGGTCGAAGTTTCGTGCCGATACGCCACTGACGCTTTCCGCCGACGAGGTCAAACGTCTGCGCTCGCTGGACGACCCGATCGATCTGGACGAAGTGCGGCGCATTTACCTGTCATTGTCGCGCCTCCTGTCATCGCATGTGGAGGCGTCGCAGCTGCTGTTCGAACAGCGCAACCGCTTTCTCAACATGGCGGATGTCAACAAGACGCCTTTCGTTATCGGCATTGCCGGTTCCGTGGCGGTTGGAAAATCGACGACGGCGCGTATCCTGAAGGAGCTTCTGGCGCGCTGGCCCTCCAGCCCCAAGGTCGATCTCATCACGACAGACGGATTTCTTTATCCGAATGAGGTTCTGCGGCGCGAAAACCTGATGGAGCGCAAGGGCTTTCCCGAAAGCTACGATATCGGCGCGCTCCTGCGTTTCCTGTCGGCGATCAAGGCAGGCCAGCCGAATGTGAAAGCGCCGCGTTATTCGCACCTGACCTACGACGTGCTGCCGAACGAATTCACTGTCATCGACCAGCCGGATATTCTCATCTTCGAAGGCATCAACGTGCTGCAATCGCGCGACCTGCCGGCGGGCGGGCGGATCGTGCCGATCGTTTCCGACTTCTTCGATTTCTCGATCTACATCGACGCCGACGAGGGCCTCATTCACAACTGGTATGTGAACCGGTTCATGAATCTGAGAAAAACCGCCTTCCGCGATCCCAATTCGTTCTTCAACCGTTATGCCTCGATCAGTGAAGAAGCGGCGTTGAGCATTGCCGAAGGGCTCTGGCAGAACATCAACCTGAAGAACCTGCGCCAGAACATCGTGCCGACGCGCCCGCGCGCCGATCTTATCCTTCGCAAGGGCAAGAACCACTTGATCGACACGGTAGCGCTTCGCAAGCTGTGAAGATGCCGCGCATGGCGGCACCTTCGGCGGTTAAAACCCGTTATTATGCGAGGTCAGGAATACGCAGAACCTGGCCGGGATAAATCTTGTCGGGATGCGTCAGCATCGGCTTGTTGGCTTCGAAGATGATGTTGTTCTTCGCGCCATTGGCCTTGCCGTACTGGGCTTCCGCAATCTTCCAGAGATTGTCGCCCTTCTTGACCGTGTAGAAGACAGGTTCTTTCGCCGGCGCCTCAGTCACTTTCAGCTCGCCGGCTTCGACCTTGGAAATGCCGAGCGTATTGCCGACCGCGATGACCGCCTTTTCGAAAACCGACTGATCGGCCACTTCGCCCTTCAGAACGACCTTGTCGTCCACCACCTCGACCTGAACCTTGTCCGTGCCGAGATCGTGGGAAGCGAGTTCCTTCTTGACCGCTTCGACATCGGGAGCATCATCGCCGCCGATACCGAGCTTCTTTCCCGCTTCCTTGATGAAATTGAACAGACCCATAGCACCCTCCTTGGTTGTAGGGAGGCTTACCAGACGATATTTGAAGCTCTATGACAAGGGTGAAACATTCGCCGTCTCACCGTCGCTTATTCGCCCGAGGGCTTGCCGCGCATTTTCTTGATATCGGAGCGACCGGACTTCGCCTTGAGGCGGCGCTCGACCGAGCCCTTGGTTGGTTTGGTGGCCTTGCGCACCGGCGGCGGCGGGGCGGCGGCTTCGAGGATCAGCTCCTTCAGCCGCTCGCGCGCGTCTTCGCGATTGCGCTCCTGGCTGCGAAACCGGCTCGCCTCGATCATCAGCACGCCGTCTTTCGAAACGCGCCTGCCACCGAGGCGCAGTGCGTTGGTCTTTACCCGGTCCGGAAGGGAGGGCGAATTGGCAATATCGAAAAACAGCTGAACCGCCGTCGAGACCTTGTTGACGTTCTGGCCGCCCGGCCCGCCGGCCAGCACGAATTGCTCCGTCAGCTCCCAGCCGGCGATGGTGATACGGTTGCTGATGTAAAGCGGGTCGCTGGCCATGATCTTTCTCCGCGCCGGTGATGCCACAGATCGGCAGGAATGGAAACAGCAGGCCAAACGAAAGAACCCGGCACAAGGCCGGGTCCCCTCCTCCTCATAAATGAGGCTTCATTCATTCAGCTGCGAGCAAAAGGCCCGGTGCAGCGTCGCGAACCTTGCTGTCGACGTGGTCTTCGAACTTGGTGAAATTCGTGACGAACATCGACACCAGCTTCTTTGCCTGCGCGTCATAGGCTGCGCCATCGGCCCAGGTCGAACGCGGATCGAGGATCGCGCTGTCGACGCCATCCAGCGACAGGGGCACGGCGAAACCGAAATTCGCGTCGGTGCGGAATTCCGCATTCTTCAGGTCACCGGTCAGTGCGGCGGTCAAAAGGGCGCGGGTCGCCTTGATGGGCATGCGCTTGCCGATACCGTAAGCACCGCCGGTCCAGCCGGTATTGACCAGCCAGCAATCGACGCCATGCTTGCCGATCAGTTCGCGCAGCAGGTTGCCGTATTCCGCCGGGTGGCGCGGCATGAAGGGTGCGCCGAAGCAGGTGGAGAAGGTCGCTTCCGGCTCGGTCACGCCCTTTTCCGTGCCGGCAACCTTTGCGGTATAACCGGAGAGGAAGTGGTACATGGCCTGTTCCGGCGTCAGCCGGGCAATCGGCGGCAGCACGCCAAAGGCATCCGCCGTGAGCATGATGATCGTCTTCGGATGGCCGGCAATGCCCGTTTCCGATGCATTCGGAATGAAGTGCAGCGGATAGGCGCTGCGGGTGTTTTCCGTCAGCGAGTTGTCGTTGAAATCGGGAACGCGGTTTTCGTCCAGCACGACGTTCTCAAGAACCGTGCCGAAACGGCGGGTCGCGGCATAGATTTCCGGCTCGGCTTCAGCCGAAAGCTTGATCGCCTTGGCATAGCAGCCACCTTCGAAGTTGAAGATGCCGTGTTCGCCCCAGCCATGTTCGTCATCGCCGATCAGCGTGCGCGAAGGATCGGCAGACAGCGTGGTCTTGCCGGTGCCGGAGAGGCCGAAGAACACGGCGGAATCACCCTGCGGACCGACATTGGCGGAGCAATGCATGGGCATGACGCCCTTGGCCGGCAGCAGGTAGTTCAGCACCGTGAAGACCGATTTCTTGTTTTCGCCGGCATAGGACGTGCCGCCGATGAGGACGAGGCCGTTGGTCAGATCGCAGGCGATGACGGTTTCCGAACGCACACCGTGACGGGCCGGATCGGCCTTGAAGCTCGGCAGATTGATGATGGTGAGCTTCTGTTTGAAACCCGCCAGTTTTTCCCGGTTCGGACGGATCAGCAGATTGCGGATGAACAGCGAATGCCAGGCAAGTTCGGTGACGACGCGTGTCGGCAGAGCATTTTCCTCATCGGCGCCGCCGATCAGGTCCTGAACATAGAGGGTCTTGCCGGCAGCATGGGCCAGCATGTCCTTGCGCAGCAGCTCGAAATTTTCCGGCGAAAGCGGCTTGTTGTTGTCCCACCAGATGGTGTTCTCGGTGGACGCGTCGCGGACGACGAATTTGTCCTTCGGAGAACGGCCCGTGTGCTGGCCGGTGACGGCGCGCAACGCGCCATCGATGGTCAGTTCGGCCTCGCCATTGCGGATCGCCTCTTCGTATAATTCGCTCTCGTTGAGGTTATAAAAGACGCGGGAGGCCTCGCCCAGTCCGAGTTCCGCAACTCCATTGGCAGGATTATGAACCCCAAGCTCGTTCATGACGCGTTCCTTGTTAATGACGATAAGGACGTTGAAATTTCCTCGGAAAATACGTGGCAGCTTTTAGAAACGCAAGAGCCGCACTTTAAAAAACTTAGCAATTTCAATATATTAATCGATTTAAAAGATTTTATTTCTTTTTAAATCGGTTGAAGACGCATTAAAATCCAGCTGCGGCCTTTTCGCAAAATCCGCTCCCGCCTGAGCGGCGATTTCGGAGCGAGTTTTCCTTTGCCACAATTTGTTCCACCTTTATACTCAAGAGAGTGGCTCGCGGCGCACAACCTTGGCTGGGTGAATGTCGGGAGTTACGAGAAAATGACGATGGAGACCAACTACATGCAGACGATCGCGCTTGTCGACGACGACCGGAATATTCTGACTTCGGTATCGATCGCGCTCGAAGCCGAAGGCTACCGGGTCGAAACGTATACGGACGGCGCTTCCGCGCTTGACGGGTTGATCGCCCGTCCGCCGCAGCTCGCCATTTTCGATATTAAGATGCCACGCATGGACGGCATGGAGCTTTTGCGGCGTCTTCGCCAGAAGTCGGACCTGCCGGTGATCTTCCTCACCTCCAAGGATGAAGAGATCGACGAATTGTTCGGTCTCAAGATGGGTGCGGACGACTTCATCACGAAACCCTTCTCGCAGCGCCTTCTGGTGGAGCGCGTCAAGGCCATCCTGCGCCGTGCCAGCAGCCGTGAGGCGTCCGCCGCAACCGGCAGCGTGCTGAAGCCGACCGCCGATCAGCAGGCGCGCACGCTTGAACGCGGGCAGCTCGCCATGGACCAGGAACGCCACACCTGCACCTGGAAGGGTGAGCCGGTGACGTTGACGGTCACCGAATTCCTCATCCTGCATTCGCTGGCGCAGCGGCCGGGCGTGGTGAAAAGCCGCGACGCGCTGATGGATGCCGCCTATGACGAACAGGTCTATGTGGATGACCGCACCATCGACAGCCACATCAAGCGCCTTCGCAAGAAGTTCAAACTGGTCGATGGCGACTTCGATATGATTGAAACGCTTTATGGCGTAGGATATCGCTTCCGCGAAGCGGCTTGAAGAAGCCGACTCGCGCAGAAGGGACCACCCGATATGGGGGTGGTGAGGACTTGAATACGTGTTGAAGAAAACGCCGGAAACCGTCTCGGACAGCGACGATGCCGAAGAACGCGGCAGCGAACGCCGCCATCGTATCCATCCGCTGACGATCATCCGGCGCATTTTCGGCAATGCGGTGTTTTCCAGCCTCACGCGCCGCATCCTTTTTTTCAACGTCGCGGCGACGGTGGTTCTGGTCGGCGGCATTCTCTATCTCAACCAGTTCCGCGAAGGGCTGATCGACGCGCGCGTTGAAAGCCTGCTGACGCAGGGCGAGATCATCGCCGGTGCGGTCTCCGCTTCCGCTTCGGTCGATACCAACTCCATCACCATCAATCCGGAAAAACTGCTCGAATTGCAGGCGGGACAGAGCATCACCCCTGCCCCCAATGATGAGGATTTGAGTTTCCCGATCAATCCGGAGCGGGTGGCGCCGGTGCTGCGGCGGCTGATTTCGCCGACGCGTACCCGCGCGCGACTGTTCGATGCCGACGCCAACCTGCTGCTGGATTCCCGTCATCTTTATTCGCGCGGCCAGGTGCTGCGCTTCGATCTGCCGCCGGTAACGCCGGAGACGCAGACCTGGGGCGACTGGTTCACCAGCATGTTCAACCGCATGCTGCAGCCGAGCAGCCTGCCGCAATATAAGGAAGCGCCGGGCGGCGACGGCTCGATCTATCCGGAAGTGATGAATGCATTGACGGGCGTGCGCGGCGCGGTGGTGCGCGTCACCGAAAAGGGCGAGCTGATCGTTTCAGTTGCCGTGCCGGTGCAACGCTTCCGGGCGGTGCTCGGCGTTCTGCTGCTCTCCACGCAGGCGGGCGATATCGACAAGATCGTACATGCGGAGCGCCTTGCCATCATGCGTGTCTTCGGCATCGCCACGCTGGTCAATATCGTGCTGTCGCTGCTCCTGTCCTCGACCATCGCCACGCCGCTGCGGCGGCTTTCCGCTGCCGCAATCCGCGTGCGCCGCGGGGCGAGAACCCGCGAGGAAATACCGGATTTCTCGGCGCGTCAGGATGAGATCGGCAATCTTTCGATTGCGCTGCGTGAAATGACGACGGCGCTTTACGACCGTATCGACGCCATCGAAAGCTTCGCCGCCGATGTCAGCCATGAGCTCAAGAACCCGCTGACCTCGCTGCGCAGCGCCGTGGAAACCCTGCCGCGCGCCAAGACCGAAGAGTCGAAACAGCGCCTGACCGAAATCATCTTCCACGATGTGCGCCGTCTCGACCGCCTCATCAGCGACATTTCGGATGCCTCGCGGCTCGATGCCGAACTGGCGCGCGCCGACGCCTCGCCGCTCGATCTCGATGTGTTGATGAAGGGTCTGGTGGATATATCCCGCCAGATAAGCACCAAGAAGAAAAGCGTGACGATAGACTATGTCGTCGACCGGAAAGCGGGCGCGAAAACCTCATTCGTGGTGAATGGCCACGACCTGCGTATCGGCCAGATCGTTACCAACCTCATCGAGAATGCGCGCTCCTTCGTTGCCGAGGAAAGCGGTCGCATCACCGTGCGCCTTTCCCGGCACAAGGATCGCTGCATCGTGCAGGTGGAAGACAACGGGCCCGGCATTCAGGCCGAAGACATCGACCGGATTTTCGAGCGCTTCTACACCGACCGGCCGGCGAGCGAAGGGTTCGGACAGAATTCCGGCCTTGGCCTTTCGATCAGCCGTCAGATCGCCGAAGCCCATGGCGGCAGTCTGCGGGCGGAAAACGTGGTCGACAAATATGGCGTGATTTCCGGCGCGCGCTTCACCCTGTCGCTGCCGGCGGCCGAAACCCATGAACGCTGAACGCTTCAACCTGCACGCCACCGCCATCACCGTTCAAGACACCGGCATCCTTTTCGTCGGACCGTCGGGTAGCGGCAAAAGCGAGCTTGCCTTCAGCTTCCTGACGGAGGCGGAACGCTGCGGATTGCCGGCGGCGCTGATCGCGGACGATCAGATTTTCGTGTATCGCGATGGCGACAACATCATTGCCGAGCGGCCGGAAGCAATCGCCGGCCTGCTGGAATTGCGCGGCAGCGGCATTGTTTCCGTCAAAAGCGTTGCGCGCGCTCCACTACATTTTGCGGTCACGACAGTTCTTTCAGTGACGAATCCAAGACTTCCCGAAGATGACGAGGTGTTTTCCCTGCCCTGCGGCGGGCATATCAGGCTTCTGCGCATTCCGCTTTCCAGTCTTACGCCCTATGGAAAATTTGCTGCACTTGCTCAGAATCTTTTTGAAACGAATGTGAAGTGACGATGATTCGGGCGATTTTAGGCTTGCGATTCGCATTTTCCTCATCAAGATGAAATCCCACCGATGGACAGGATTGCCGCGTTGCGATAGTCGGCAATGAGAGTGCGTGTGCAAGGGAGCATTTCATGATCGGACTAGTGCTTGTCACCCATGGCAAGCTGGCTGAGGAGTTTCGCCATGCGTTGGAGCATGTCGTCGGTCCCCAGAAATTGATCGAGACGGTCTGTATCGGTCCCGAAGACGACATGGATCAGCGCCGGCAGGATATCATCGACGCCGTTGCACGCGCCAATGACGGCAATGGCGTGATCATCCTGACGGACATGTTCGGCGGCACGCCTTCCAATCTCGCGATTTCCGTCATGAATAACGGCAATGTCGAAGTCATCGCAGGGGTCAATCTTCCCATGCTGATCAAGCTTGCCGGTGTTCGCAGCGAAGATAATATGGACAAGGCCCTTCAGGACGCATCCGATGCCGGCCGCAAATATATCAACGTCGCCAGCCGCGTTTTGAGCGGCAAGTGAGAAGTCAGCCCATGTCGCCATTCTCCCGGGAACTACCGATCATCAACAAACGCGGTCTTCACGCCCGGGCTTCTGCTAAATTCGTGCAGATGGTCGAAGGTTTTGACGCGACGATCACGGTTTCCAAGGATGGTATGACCGTTGGCGGCACCTCCATCATGGGCCTGATGATGCTGGCGGCAAGCCCCGGCTGCAGCGTTTATGTCGAGGCAAGCGGCAATCAGGCGAAAGAAGCGCTGGAAGCACTGGAGGCGCTGGTCGCCGACCGCTTTGGCGAAGAAGCCTGAGCCGGCACCATATAAAGACATAAAGACTTCTTTATATCATCATTGCCAGATCGTTCGTGGCCTGCTAAACCCCTGCTACGTTTAAGAGCCGGGCCGCAAGGCGCGGCGTTTCTGATCTGGAGAACTTCATGAGCCTTGAGAAGGACTACATCGTCGCCGATATCAACCTTGCCGCATTCGGCCGCAAGGAACTGGACATCGCCGAAACCGAAATGCCGGGCCTGATGTCCTGCCGCAAGGAATTCGGCGAAAGCAAGCCGCTGAAGGGCGCACGTATCACCGGTTCGCTTCACATGACGATCCAGACCGGCGTTCTCATCGAGACGCTGAAGGAACTCGGTGCGGACATCCGCTGGGCGTCCTGCAACATTTTCTCGACGCAGGATCATGCGGCGGCGGCCATTGCGGCAGCCGGCATCCCGGTATTCGCCGTCAAGGGCGAAACCCTGACGGAATATTGGGAATATACCGACAGGATCTTCCAGTGGGCCGATGGCGGCCTCTCCAACATGATCCTCGACGATGGCGGCGACGCCACCATGTACATTCTGCTCGGTGCACGCGCCGAAGCCGGTGAGGACGTTCTTTCCAACCCCGGTTCGGAAGAAGAGGAAATCCTCTTCGCGCAGATCAACAAGCGCCTCAAGGCTTCGCCCGGCTGGTTCACCAAGCAGCGCGACGCACTGAAGGGCGTCACGGAAGAAACGACGACCGGCGTTCACCGTCTTTACGATCTCAGCAAGAAGGGCCTGCTGCCCTTCCCAGCAATCAACGTCAATGACAGCGTCACCAAGTCGAAGTTCGACAACAAATACGGCTGCAAGGAATCGCTGGTGGACGGCATTCGCCGCGCGACCGACGTGATGATGGCCGGCAAGGTTGCCGTGGTCTGCGGTTACGGCGATGTGGGCAAGGGTTCTGCCGCCTCGCTGCAGGGCGCCGGCGCGCGCGTGAAGGTCACCGAAATCGACCCGATCTGCGCGCTTCAGGCCGCCATGGACGGTTTCGAGGTCGTTCGCCTGGAGGACGTGGTTTCCTCCGCCGATATCTTCATCACCACCACCGGCAACAAGGACGTGATCCGCATCGAGCATATGCGCGAGATGAAGGACATGGCCATCGTTGGCAATATCGGCCACTTCGACAACGAGATTCAGGTCGCCTCGCTGCGTAACCTGAAATGGACGAACATCAAGCCGCAGGTCGACATGATCGAGTTCCCGAAGGGCAACCGCATCATTCTTCTGTCCGAAGGCCGCCTGCTGAACCTCGGCAACGCCACCGGTCACCCGTCCTTCGTTATGTCGGCCTCCTTCACCAACCAGGTGCTGGGCCAGATCGAGCTCTTCACCAAGCAGGGCGAATACAAGAACGAAGTTTACGTGCTTCCCAAGCACCTCGACGAGAAGGTCGCGCGCCTTCATCTCGAGAAGCTCGGTGTGCGCCTGACCGAACTTTCCGACCTGCAGGCAGATTATATCGGCATCTCGAAGGAAGGTCCGTTCAAGGCCGAACACTACAGATATTAATTTCATAGTTAATATCCACTGAAATTACACAATATCTAGATGCCGTGCGCTTGACAAAGCGCACGGCATCTTTTTTGCGCGCTCCCTTTTCGCAGATTTATGAAGGCGGTATTGTCATCAGACTTGATTCGGACACGCCAAAGGGCGGCGGGGACGAAATGGGATGTCTTGTCGAAGATGCGGCACATAGGACGGAGACAGACCGGGGATGTCGGTTCAAAATTCGGATCTGCGCAAGCAGACAGTTCAACGCGTTGAAAACACGCAAGCGGGCGTGGCATTGAGCGCGGCTCTTGCGCGTTGCCGGCAGGTCGTCAGTGCGGTTCAGACAGGCTTTGCGAGGCTTCCTGTCCTGATGTCGGGCACGGTTCTGGCCGGCTCGACAACCGTTGTGATGGCCCAGGACGGCCTTGTGGCAAAGACCGGCGCGCGGTTGTTCTCATCTGGAGAAACCATCACCTATTCGCTTTTCGTCGGCATGCTTTCGGCAACGCTGTTTTCCGTCGTCTGGCTGGTGCGCCAGCGCGGTAATATCGAGGCGGAAAGTAGCGAATACCGACAGGCGCTTGCCCAGTCCCACCACAAGATCGCGAAATACGAGGCGCTGATTTCCGACAAAAGCCGCCGCATCGTCATCTGGGACGGTGCGGACAAGCGGCCCGAATTTCTGGGACAGCTGCCGGCCGAGACGGGTGTGCCGCAGGCGGATCAGGATTTTCTGGCCTTTGGCCGCTGGCTGAAACCGGCATCCGCAAGCCAGCTTGAAAAATCCATCGAAAAACTCCGCAGCCATGCCCAGAGTTTCGACCTGACCATCGAGACGCAGCGCGGCGAAGTCATTGAGGTTCAGGGCCGGGTTTCCGGCGGAAACGCCTTTGCGCGGTTTATTGCCCTCAACAATCTGCGCGCCGAACTCGCTGAATTGCAGGTGGAGCGCGAGCGCCTGATCGCTTCCGTCTCGACCTTTCAGGAACTTCTCGATTCCATCGAGCAGCCCGTCTGGCGGCGCAATGGCGAAGGTGACCTCACCTGGGTCAACCACGCCTATGCGCAGGCGGTGGATGCCCGTGACACCGAACAGGCCGTTCACGAGAAACGCGAACTGCTGAACACGGTTACCCGGCAGAAGATACGCGCGGCCGCGACACCGGAATCGCCCTATCACGACCGTATTTCGACGGTGGTTTCCGGAAACCGCACCTTCTTTGACGTCGTCGACATCAAGACGGCGGGTGGGTCTGCCGGCATCGCCATCGATGCCACCGAGGCCGAGACCATCGGCGAGGAACTCAAGCGGGTTCTGAAAAGCCACGCCGAAACGCTCGATCATCTGGCAACGCCTGTCGCCATTTTCGACGGCCGGCAGCGGCTGCAATTCTATAATCAGGCTTTTGCGGCTCTCTGGGGTCTCGATCTCGTTTTCCTCGAATCCAGCCCTGACAATTCCGAGCTTCTGGACAGGCTGCGCACCGCCGGCAAATTGCCGGAGCAGCTGAACTGGAAGAACTGGAAGGAGACGGCGCTCTCCGTCTACCGTTCGCTGGATACCAAGACCGATCTCTGGCACCTGCCGAACGGCCAGACCCTGCGGGTCATCGCGACTGCCCATCCGCAGGGCGGCGCAACCTGGGTTTTCGAGAACCTGACCGAGCAGGTCGATCTGCAGATGCGCTACAACACGCTGGTAAAGGTGCAGGGCGAAACCATCGACCATCTGGCCGAAGGTGTGGCCGTATTCGGCGCCGATGGGCGCATTCGCCTGTCCAACCCGGCATTCCGGGCGCTCTGGGGCGTGACTGCGGAACAGGCCGAGACCGGCACCCATATCCGCGCCATAGAAACCGCCTGCACGCAATCCTATGACAGGCCGGATGGCTGGCGCGCCTTCAGCCAGTTCATCACCAGCTTCGACGATGAGCGGCCGTCGCGGCAGGGCACGCTGGAACTGCTTTCCGGCCTCGTGCTCGACTACGCCATCATTCCGCTGCCGGATGCGCAGACCATGCTGACCTTCGTCAACATGACCGACAGCGTGCGGGCCGAGCGGGCGCTGAAAGAAAAGAACGATGCGCTTCTAAAGGCCGACGAGCTTAAGAACGATTTCGTGCAGCATGTTTCCTACGAGCTGCGTTCGCCGCTGACGAATATCATCGGTTTCACCGATCTCCTCAAGACACCCGGCATCGGCCAATTGACGGAACGGCAGGCGGAATATCTCGACCATATTTCCACCTCATCCTCGGTGCTCCTGACCATCGTCAACGATATTCTCGATCTCGCGACCGTCGATGCCGGCATCATGCAGCTCAATTATTCGGAAAACGATCTGAACGAATTGCTTGAAGACGTTTCGGTGCAGATCGCCGACCGGCTGCAGGAGAGCGGTATTTCGCTCGAGATCGTTGCACCCGCCCATCTCGGCAGTCTGGTGGCCGATCACCAGCGGCTGAAGCAGATTCTCATCAAGCTCCTGACCAATGCGATCAATTTCGCACCCGAAGGTTCCTCCGTGCAGCTCTCCTGCCAGCGCAGCGAAGGCGACTTCGTGTTCTCGGTGGCGGATAAGGGTCCAGGCATTCCTGAGGACATGCTGAAGAGCGTGTTCGACCGCTTCGCGACGCGCGGCAATGGCGGGCGGCGAACCGGTGCGGGGCTTGGTCTTTCCATCGTGGAAAGCTTCGTCAGCCTGCATCAAGGCACGGTCAGCATCGATAGCCGGCCCGGCAACGGCACCATCGTCACCTGCCGTATTCCTTCCGGCACACGGCCGCATTCCATCGCCGCAGAATGAGCGAAGACATCTTGCCGATCACCATTCCCCTTGCGGGAGAAAAGGACACCGTCAGGCTCGGTGAAGACCTTGCGCTGGCTTTGAAACCCGGCGATTGTCTGGCCCTGATCGGCGATCTTGGCGCCGGCAAATCGACCCTTGCCCGCGCCTTCATCCGGGCAATGGCGGACGAGCCGGATCTTGAAGTTCCAAGCCCTACCTTCACGATCGTCCAGACCTATGCCGCCCGCATTCCAGTCGCTCATCTCGATCTTTACCGGCTTTCGGATGTTTCGGAACTGGACGAACTCGGCATCGATGAGATGCTGGAGGATGGCATCTGCTTGATCGAGTGGCCGGATATGGCCGCCGAGATTCTGCCGCCGGAGCAGACCGTCACGCTCCGGTTGACGCATTCCGGCGAAGGGCGGCTCGCCTCCATCGAGGCTCCGGCAAAGCTGAAAGCACGGCTTGAACGGGTTTTCGCCATCCGCGCGTTTCTCGCAAAAAATGGTAAGGGCGACGCGGCCCGGCGTTTCCTGAGCGGTGACGCCTCAACACGCGCCTATGAGACCGTTTCCACTGACGGCCCGAACCTTATCCTTATGGATTGGCGACGCCCCCTCAAGGGTGCAATCATTGCGGATGGCAAGACCTACGCGGAAATCGCCCATCTTGCCCAGGACGCCCGCTCCTTCGTTGCGATCGGCAATTATCTTCGAAACAACGGCCTTTGTGCCCCCGAGATTCTGGCGGCGGATATCGATCAGGGTATTCTGTTGCTGGAGGATCTCGGGCGGGATGGGGTACTCGCGCCTGACGGAACGCCGATAGAGGACCGCTATCTGCAAAGCGTCGCCTGCCTTGCCGCACTCCATCAGGCCCCGCGACCTGGCCTGCTGCCGGTGGGTGACGGCAGCGCCTATGAGGTTCCCCCGTTCGACCGCCAGGCGATGAAGATCGAGGTTTCGCTGCTGGCGGAATGGTATCTGCCGCATAAACGCGGCACACCGCTCTCCGATAGCGAGAAGAACGACTATTACGCCCTGTGGGACAGGCTGATCGACGCGCTCGCCGGCTGCGAAACCGGCCTTCTGCTGCGCGATTTCCATTCACCCAACCTTATATGGCAGGCGCAGAATAGCGGCATCCGGCAGGTCGGCCTGATCGATTATCAGGACGCGATGATCGGTCCGAGCGCTTACGATCTTGCCTCCATCGTGCAGGACGCCCGTGTCACCATCTCACCCGAACTACAGGCGCGCCTGCTTTCGCACTATCTCGACAGCAGAAGAAGCGCGCCCTCTTTCGATGAGGCTGTTTTCCTCAAGGCTTTCGCCATCATGTCGGCGCAACGCAACTGCAAGCTCGCCGGTATCTGGGTGAGGCTGTTGGAACGGGACGGAAAACCCGGTTATATGAAACATATGCCGAGGACGTTCCGCTATCTCAGTGCAGCGCTTTCGCATCCGGAACTCGCACCGCTCAAAGACTGGTGCCTGCGCATGGGCATGGAATTCGACGACTGAAAGACGGTTGACCACGATGACGATTAAAAATGCGATGGTGCTGGCCGCCGGGCTTGGCACGCGGATGCGCCCGATCACGGATACGATCCCGAAGCCGCTCGTCCAGATCGCGGGCAAGCCGATGATCGACTATGCGCTCGACGCCCTTGTCGAAGCCGGTGCGGAAACCATTGTCGTCAATGTACACCACCACGCGGAACAGATGGTCGCTCATCTTGAGCAGCGCACCGACGCCGAAATCCTGATTTCCGACGAGCGGACGCAACTGATGAATTCCGGCGGCGGTCTCGCCAAGGGCCTGAAGCTTCTGGAACCCGGCCCGGTCTTCGTCATGAATGCCGATCTCTTCTGGATTGGCGAGCAGCTGAATGCGGTCAGCAACCTGCGCAAGCTTGCGCAATTCTTCGACCCGACCCGAATGGACATGGCGCTGCTCTGCGTCGACATGGACCGCACCACCGGGCACAATGGCAAGCGGGATTTCAACCTCTCCGCCGATGGGAAACTGACGCGGTATCGCGATGGCGATCCGAACCCCGTGGTTTATGCCGGAGCCATCGCCATGGATTCGCGACTGCTGGACGATGCGCCGGCGGATGCCTTCAACCTCAATATCTATTTCGACCGCGCCATTGAAAGAGACCGGCTTTTCGGGCTTTCTCTGGATGGCCACTGGATCACCGTCGGCACGCCGGATGCGATAGAAGATGCTGAAAGCATCATCCGCCAATTCAGGGAAAAACGCTCTGCATGACGCTCACCCACCACGCAAAGCGCGTTCTGACGATCGCTGCAGGAACACCGTTCCTCAAGACGCTCGCGGAAACGCTGTGTGACGGGACACTGACAGCCGGCTATAAATACGATCCGGCCGATCCGCTGTCGCTTGCCAAGGTGACGATCTATGTGCCGACGCGGCGCTCCGCCCGTGTGCTGCGCTCCGAATTCGTCGATCTTCTGGGCGGCCGGTCCGCCATTCTGCCGGTGATCCGGCCGCTCGGCGAAACGGATGACGACAGCGGCTTTTTCGAGATCGAAAATCCTGAGATCATGGATCTGGCGCCGCCGATTTCCGGCACCGGCCGGCTGATCGAACTGGCGCGTCTCATTCTCGCCTGGCGCAACAGCCTGCCGGACGCCATCCGGGCAATTCACTCGGATTCGCCGCTTGTCGCCCCCGCCAGCCCCGCAGACGCCATATGGCTGGCGCGTGCGCTTGGCGAGGTGATCGATGCAATGGATACGGAAGAAAAGGACTGGGAAGCGCTTCAGCATCTCGATACTGGCGATCATGCCCAATGGTGGCAGCTGACGGCGGACTTCCTGCGCATCGCCAGCGTCTTCTGGCCGGCGCGACTTGCCGAACTCAACCGTTCCTCGGCCGGCCGGCATCGCAACGCCATCCTGCGGGCGGAAGCGAACCGGCTTGCCAATTTGCCGGATACGGGACCGATCATTGTCGCCGGATCGACGGGTTCCATTCCTGCCGCAGCCGATCTCATCGCCGCCGTTGCGGCCCTGCCCCAGGGCACCGTCGTACTTCCGGGGCTAGACCTTGCCATGTCGGAGGAGCAATGGGAGGCAATCGCTGACGACCCTACCGATCCTTCGAGCCGCACCCACTCGCAATATGGGCTTTATATGTTGCTGCAGAAGCTCGGCATCCTGCGCGACGATGTGGTTCAGATCGGCGCCATCGATAGCGATCTGGAAAAGCGAGCAGCCGTGTTTTCGGCCGCACTCGCGCCGGCCAAATCCACCAGCGACTGGAATCGCTGGCGCGGGGACAGGGAACCCGGCTTTTTCGACGGCGCCTTCGCAACGGCCACGCTGATAGAAGCCGCGAATGAGCGCGAGGAGGCAACAGCCATCGCGGTGGCTTTGCGGCTGGCGCTTGAAGCGCCCGGCGCTGGGCGTCCATCTCAGGCGGCGCTGATAACACCGGACCGCGGGCTGGCGCGGCGCGTGGCGACGGAGTTGCAGCGCTTCGGCATCGAAGCCGACGACTCCGCCGGTACGCCGCTCTCCGCCACCCCACAAGCGGGGCTGACGCAACTGGCGCTGGAAGCGATCCTGAGGCCCGGTGACCCGGTGCCGATCATTTCCCTTCTGAAACATCCGCTCAGCCGTTTCGGGCTTTCCGATGAAGCTTTCGCGAAAGCCTCCAAAGCGCTCGAGCTGATAGCGCTGCGCGGAGGCCGTGTGGAGACCGAAATCGGCAATCTGGAAGCGGTTCTGGAGGCGCAGCTTCTGGCGCAGCGCGATGACCGGCACCCACCTGCCTGGCGGCTGGCGCTGCCGGAGGCAAGCGCGGAGGCCGCGCGCGACCTGGCACGGCGGATTGCCATTGCGACCGAGCCGCTTGGCTCAGCCTTTGTCCGCAAAGATCGGTCCGGCCGCGCCTTCACCGATAAATTGCCGCTGTCCGTTTGGGCGGAGCGGACGGGCCGCGTGATTGAAGCCATCTGCGCGGATGAAAACAGCGATCTTGCCGCGCTCTGGTCCGGTGAAGCGGGAGACAAGCTTTCCGAGCTGTTCGGCGAGCTGATGGAAAGCGGCGAAATCCTCGATGCGGATGGACCGCAATGGATCGATATTTTTGCGGCACTGGTGGCCGGTGAATCGATCAAGCCAAGATCGATGCGTCATCCGCGCATTTTCATCTTCGGCGCGCTTGAGGCACGGCTGCAAAGCGTCGATACCGTCGTCATCGGCGGTCTCAATGAGGGGCTCTGGCCAGGCCAGACGGCGAATAATCCATTCCTGTCCCGCACCATGAAGACCGCCATCGGACTGGAGCCGCCGGAACGGCGCATCGGTCAGCTGGCGCATGATTTCGAGATGGCAAATGGCACCCGGCAGATTTTTTACACCCGCGCGCTGAGGCAGGGTTCGACGCCCGCTGTCGCCTCACGCTGGCTGCAGCGTCTTCTGGCGCTGGGCGGCGAGGATTTTGCCGATAAACTCAGGAAGCGCGGCGAGACCTATCGCCATTGGGCGGGATTGATGGATGAAAGCATCGATCAGGAAGCGGCAAAGCGCCCTGCCCCGAAACCGCCAGCCGCGTTGCAGCCGACGCGCTATTCCTTCAGCGAAGTGGGGCGGTTGCGTCGCGATCCTTATTCGATCTATGCGCGACGCATCCTGAAGCTGGACCCGCTCGACCCCTTCAATCGCGATCCGAACGCCGCCGATCGCGGCACGCTCTATCACGCGATTATCGAGCGCTATTCCCGTGAGGGACATATTCCCGGCACACCGGCCTCGCTCGCGGCCATGCAGCGCATTCTGGACGAATGTTTCGATGCGGAAAACCTGCCTCCCCATGTGGATGTCATCTGGCGGCCGCGTTTTGCAGCGGTAGCACGCGCCTTCATCGACTGGGAAAAAGAACGTCATCCATCCATTCGCCACAGCTTCTACGAGGCGCGCGCCGGGCAGGAAATTGTCGAGGCGAGCATAAGGCTGACGGGGATCGCCGACCGCATCGACATCAAGACAAACGGTCAGGCGGATATTATCGACTACAAGACGGGGCTTGCGCCTTCCGTCAATCAGGCGCGCGCGCTGCTCGATCCGCAGCTTGCGCTGGAGGCGGCCGCACTGATGCGCGGCGCCTTCCGCGAAGCCGGTTCGCCCACGCCGGAAAACCTGATCTATGTTCGCCTGCGGCCCGGCGAGCGTTTTTTTGCCGATCAGGTCAATAACGAACATTCCAGCCGAAGCGGCAAAAGACCGCCGAAATCGGCGATTGAACTCGCGACGGAATCGATCGAACAGCTCACCAAATTCGTTCATTCCCTGCGTGACGGCGAAAACGGCTTCGCCTCCCGCCTCGTGCCGGAAGAGCAACAATCCTATGGCGGGGAATATGACCACCTCGCCCGCGTTTCGGAATGGTCGACGGCAGAACCGGGAGACGGCGATGACGATTGATCCCTTCGATGCCGGCCCCGCCGCCGACACGCCTGAAAGCTGGATCGACTGGACCAGCGCCCGGCAGCGGCTTGCCTCCGATCCCGCCAGTTCCGCATGGGTGTCGGCCAATGCCGGCTCCGGCAAGACCCACGTGCTGACCCAACGCGTCATCCGCCTTCTTCTAGCCGGCTGCCGACCCTCGGCGATTTTGTGCCTCACCTATACCAAGGCCGCGGCGTCGGAAATGTCCAGCCGCGTCTTCGACCGTCTGGCGGAATGGGCTACTTTGCCGGATTCCGATCTCAAGGACCGCATCTCCGCCATCGAAGGCAAGGTGCCGGATCGCATCAAGCTTGCCGAAGCCCGCAGGCTGTTTGCCAAGGCGCTGGAAACGCCGGGCGGGTTGAAAATCCAGACGATCCACGCCTTCTGCGAGGCGCTGCTGCATCAGTTCCCGCTGGAGGCCAATGTCGCCGGCCATTTCTCCGTTCTTGACGACCGCGCCGCAACCACTCTGCTCGCCGAAGCACGCCGTTCGCTTCTGACGGCGGTTTCGACGGAGCGGGACGCGGAGCTCGCGCAATCGCTCGCTTATGTGCTCGATCTGGCCGACGAAAGCGGACTGGAATCGCTGCTCTCCGCCATCATCGCCAATCGCAGCGCCCTTCGCGCCTTTCTTCTGGACGCAAAACAGTCGGGCGGCATCGATACCCGGTTGCGGCAGGCGATGCAGATCGCAGATGGGGAAACCGAAGAAACCGCGGCGGCCGCCTTCTGGCCTCTGCCCGGCCTTTCCGGCCTTGCGCTCGATACGTATCTCACCCTTGCCGACGAGGTGGGTGGATCACGCGTCATCGATGTCGCTTATGCGCTCAGGGAGGCAAAACGGCAGTCGGACCCCGTGCGGCGGATGGAATTCATCGAAGCGGCGCTGCTGACAGCCAAGGGCGAAAAGAAATCGGATGCCTATGTCATCAACAAGGGCATGCAGAAATCCGCCCCCGAACTTCTCGATGCGCTGACGCTGGCGCGGGACCATGTCGTTTCCTGCCGCAACCGATATCGTCTGGTGCGGATGCTGGCGGCGACAAAATGCGCCCTTGTTCTGGCCGAAAGGCTGATCGGCGATTTCGAAGACCTGAAGAAACAGCGAAGCCAGCTCGATTTCGAAGACCTGATCGAGCGCGCGGCCAACCTTCTCAACCGCGATACGGCGGGCGCGTGGGTGCACTACAAGCTGGATCAGGGCATCGACCATATTCTCGTTGACGAGGCGCAGGATACCAGCCCGGTGCAATGGTCGATCATCCAGTCGCTGGCGGCGGATTTCTTCACCGGCGAGAGCGCCCGCGTGGGGCGGCGCACGCTTTTTGCCGTGGGCGATGAAAAACAGTCGATCTATTCATTCCAGGGCGCCCGGCCGGAACGGTTTTCGCAGGAGCGCGAAGAAACTAAAAAGCGCGTCGATTCCGTCGAGCAGGCCTTTCACCGCATCCGCCTGCCGCTTTCTTTCCGGTCCACGGAGGATGTTCTGGCCGCCGTCGATCAGGTCTTTTCAGACCCGAATAACGCCAGCGGTCTCAGCGCCGATAACGAGCCGGTGGAACACCGATCCAACCGCGCCGGCCACCCCGGCACGGTGGAGGTGTGGGACATGGTGGCGCCGGAAACCGCCGAAGACGAAGAGGATTGGACAGCGCCCTTCGATGCGCTGCGGGAAAGCGCGCCGGCCACCATCGTCGCCCGCCGGATCGCCGCGCGCATCGCCGATATGATCGGAAGCGAGACCATTATCGAAAAGGGCGTCGAGCGCGCCGTGGAGCCCGGCGATATTCTGGTTCTCGTCAGAAAACGCCATGCCTTCGTCAATGCGCTGACGCGCGAGCTGAAACGACGCAAGAACATCCCCGTTGCCGGCGCCGACCGCCTTCGCCTGACCGACCACATTGCCGTGCAGGATCTTCTGGCGCTCGGCCATTTCGTTGTCCTGCCCGAAGACGATCTTTCGCTCGCCGCACTGTTGAAGAGCCCGCTCTTCAACCTGACCGAAGATGACGTTTTCAACATCGCCGCCATGCGATCGGAAACGGAAAGCGTCTGGAAAAGGCTGCAAATCCTTTCGCAGGAAGAGAATAGCCATCTTTCCACCGTTACCGCCAAGCTGGAAGGTTTCATCGCGCTCTCTAAAACGGCCACCGTGCATGATTTCTTTGCAGCGGTCCTGACCCTGCATGACGGGCGCAAAAAATTCCTCGGCCGGCTTGGCAATGAGGCGAGCGATGTTCTGGATGAGTTCCTGTCCTTTGCGCTGGACCACGAAAGAACCGGTCTGCCCGGCCTTCAGGCCTTTCTCTCCGTTCTGGAAACCGATTCACCGGAGGTGAAACGCGAGCAGGACAAGGACCGTGGCGAAGTACGCATCATGACCGTGCACGCTTCCAAGGGCCTGGAAGCGCCGGTGGTTTTTGTCGTCGATGGCGGTTCGAAGGCCTTCAATCACAGCCATGTGCCGAAACTGCGCTTTGTCGAAGCGGGTGACGACGCTTTCCCGGTCTGGCTGCCCAGCAGCGGCTTTTCCAACCATCTCATTCGCTCGGACGAGGAACGGCTGAAGACGGCCGCCGAAGACGAATATCGACGGCTGCTTTATGTGGCGATGACGCGGGCCGCCGATCACCTCATCGTCTGCGGCTATCGCGGCCAGAAGGAAAATCCCGAATGCTGGCATGCCATCGTCAAGGCGGCGCTTGCCAACAATGAAGACCATTGCAAGCCGCAGCTTTTCACGGCCGATGGCGAGGAATGGCAGGGGCTTGTCTGGCGTAAATCCGAGGCTCGCGCGACATCTCTTCCGCAAAGGCTGCCGGAAAAGCAGCAGGACGAAGAATATGCTCTTCCGCCCGGGCTGCTTGCCCCTCTGCCCGCCCTGCCCTCATTGCCAAGGCCGCTCAGCCCTTCCGGTGCAGGCACCATCATCGATGACGGTGCGGATGATCTTGCCGTGCGTTCGCCGCTTTTCGGCGAGAAAGCCGATGTCTCTTCGCTGGCGCTGCAGCGCGGCCGGCTGGTGCATCGTATGCTGCAGGCACTGCCGGATTTTGCCGAGACGGAGCGGGAAGAGGCTGCCCGCCGCTATGCGGAGCGAGCGGCCCGTTTCTGGCCTACGGCCGAACGCGAGCATTTGATCCGGGCGGTTCTGCGGGTCATCTCCGAACCGGCGGTGCAACCGGCCTTTTCCGCCAACAGCCGCGCGGAAATCTCCATCATGGGCACGATGACGATCGGCCGGCAGCACTATGCCGTCTCCGGCCGTGTCGACCGGCTGGCGGTGGATGGTGATCGCGTTATTCTGGTCGACTACAAGACGAACCGGGTTCCGCCGCGCACGGCACGCGAGATACCTTTCTCCCACACCGCGCAGCTTGCTATCTATCGCGAAATTCTTGCACCGCTCTATCCCGGCAAGGAATTTGTCTGCGCGCTGATCTATACGGAAAATGCCGCTTTTGTGCGGGTTGACGATGATGCAATGATGCAGGCTCTTGCCGCAATAAAGACAAAGTGAGATACCGGGGCATTGAAATTCCGACGCGCCCGCATCACATCGATAGCGGAAAAGTTTAGCTGAAAGGAGAGCCAGATATGGCTACCGTAAAAGTCGATGCCGCCAACTTCCAGTCCGAAGTCCTCGAATCCGCCGAACCCGTCGTGGTGGATTTCTGGGCCGAATGGTGCGGCCCGTGCAAGATGATCGCGCCGAGCCTTGAGGAAATTTCGTCCGAGCTTGCCGGCAAGGTCAAGGTCGCGAAGCTCAACATCGACGAAAACCCGGAACTGGCTGCCCAGTTCGGCGTGCGCTCCATCCCGACGCTCGCCATGTTCAAGGGCGGCGAAGTGGCCGACATCAAGGTTGGCGCTGCTCCCAAGACAGCGCTGTCCGCCTGGATTTCCGGCGCCGCATAAGCAATGTTCATGGAATGAAAAAAGCCCGGCATCACTGCCGGGCTTTTTTATTGGGGAACCGTGCCGTTGAAGGCGAGCGCGTTGCCGGCAAGATAAAGCGAGCCGCCGATCAGGATGCGCGGTGCCGGTCCTTCGGGGTCGAAGCGGCGCGACAGCTCTTCCAGAGCATGCGTGAGGGACGAGGTGGGGGCCGCCACGAGACCTGCATCGAAGGCCGCGTGAGCAAGTACGACGGGATCGATCGCCGCATCGGTGCCGCCAATCGGCACGGTGAAGACATATTCGGCAATATCGGCGAAGGCCTTGAAATAGCCCACCGGATCCTTGGTATTGATCATGCCTGCAATGATGAAGAGCGGGCGTGGCGTCTTTTCCTCAAAGCCGGCCATCGCTTCGGCAATGACTTCGCCCGCGCCGGGGTTATGACCGCCATCGATCCAGATTTCCGAATCCTTCGGGGCCATTTCAGCGATTTTGCCAGTCAGGATGCGCTGCAGACGGCCGGGCCATTCCACGGAGGTCATGGCTTTTTCGATCATCCGTTCCGTCACCTCGAAACCGGCGGCCTTGATGGCGCGGATCGCGGCGGCGGCATTGGCAAGCTGGTGGCGGCCGGGAAGACGCGGCAGCGGCGCATCGGCCAGGCCGAACTCATCCTGATAGACCATGCGGCCGAATTCTTCATGGGCGGAAAAATCCTGCCCATAGACCGATACCGGGCAACCGAGCCGCTCCGCCGTGGCGACGAGCGTTTCAAGCGCTGCATCATATTCCTGATGGCCTATGACGACGGGGGAACCCTTTTTCATGATTCCCGCCTTTTCGGCGGCGATCAGCTCCACTCGGTCGCCGAGATAGGCCTGATGATCCAACGAAATCGGCATGATGACGGAGACGGCCGGATTGTTGATCACATTGGTCGCATCGAAACGTCCACCCAGACCAACCTCAACGACGGCGGCATCGGCGGGCTGTTCCGCAAAAAGCACGAACATCGCGGCAGTCAGGATTTCGAAAACCGTAATCGTCTGGCCTGCATTGGCAGCTTCAATACGGCGCAGCGCATCCGCAAAGGCGGCATCCTCGACATAACGGCCTTTTTCCCCGTAGACGCCGATACGATAACGTTCGTGCCAGTTCACCAGATGTGGAGAGGTGTGGACGTGAACGGAAAGGCCCGCCGCCTCCAGAAGCGCTCGGCAAAAGGCCGTGACGGAACCCTTACCATTGGTGCCCGCAACATGGATAACAGGTGGCATCCTGTTCTGGGGATTGCCGAGTTTTTCGAGAAGACGGGAAATTCTATCGAGCGAAAGATCGAACCCCTTGGGGTGGAGCTGCATCAGCTCTTCAATGATCTTCTCGGCCTCACCGATCGCGGGCTTCGTCATGTCTTCCGTTCGCCTTTCAGGCGTTTTGCTTGCCATTTGTCCGCCGCACCAAAGATGAAATCATGCAACGTATAGCATCATCCCGAAGGCAGTTTATGCCTCCGGGCGACATATTTTTTTTCTCAGGCCGAAGCGGCCAGCGGGACGACCGCATTTGCATTCCCAGCAGGCGCTTTGGTCATGATCTTGAGCAGATTGGCCAGCGTGTCGGGGATTTCGCGGCGGTCGATCACCATGTCCACCATGCCGTGTTCCAGCAGATATTCCGAAGTCTGGAAGCCTTCGGGAAGCTTTTCGCGAATGGTCTGCTCGATCACGCGCTTGCCTGCGAAGCAAATCTCAGCGCCCGGCTCGGCGATATGCACATCGCCCAGCATGGCGTAGGAGGCCGTGACGCCGCCGGTCGTCGGGTTCGTCAGAACCACGATATATGGCATTCCCGCTTCTTTCAGCATGTTCACCGCAACCGTGGTACGTGGCAGCTGCATCAGCGAAAGAATGCCTTCCTGCATACGTGCGCCACCCGAGGCCGGGAACATCACGAGCGGGCAACGCTCGGAAATGGCGCGCTCGAAGGCCTTAACGATGGCCTCGCCAGCGGCAATGCCGAGCGAACCGCCCATGAACTGGAATTCATGCACGACGGCGACGATCTTCAGGCCTTTCAGGAGGCCAACGCCGGCAAGGATTGTGTCTTCCTGCTCGGTCTTCGTGCGGCTGTCGCGCAGGCGGTCGGTGTATTTTTTGGAATCGCGGAACTTCAAGGGGTCCTGCGCCACCTTCGGCTGCGGCAGTGCCTCATAGACACCACCATCGAAAAGATCGGCAAGACGTGCCTTGGCCGGCATCTTCATATGGTAGCCGGAAGCCGGGATGACCCACTTGTTATCTTCCAGATCCTTGTGGAAGACCATCTCGCCCGTTTCCGGGCACTTGATCCACAGGTTCTCCGGAACCTCCGGGCGGCGGCCAAGCATGGAATTGATCCGGGGCCGTACGTAATTGGTGATCCAGTTCAACTGACTACTCCTGACTGGGCCGCGCGCTTATTCCGCAGCGGCAAGGCGCGATGCACGCACGCCCGTTGAAAGTCCTTTTACCAGCGTCGTAACGGCCGGTACGGTATCGGCGGTCGCCTGCCCGTCTTTGGTCAGGCTGCCCGCAATCTGGTTGACGATGGCCGAACCGACCACAACGCCATCCGCCACAGCACCGATCGCTTTTGCATGATCGGCCGTTTTGACACCGAAACCGACACAGACTGGCAGTTCCGTATGCGCCTTGATACGACCGACAGCGCCCGAGATCAACGAGGGATCGGGAAGTGCTGAACCGGTGATACCGTTCATCGAGACGTAATAGACGAAACCTGAGGTATTTTTAAGGACGGCAGGCAGACGCTTGCCATCCGTCGTCGGCGTCGCCAGACGGATGAAGTTGATGCCGCGCGCGAGTGCCGGGATGCAGAGTTCATCGTCCATTTCCGGCGGCAGATCGACAACGATCAGGCCATCGATGCCAGCCGCGATTGCGTCGTCCAGAAACTTTTCGACGCCGTAGATATAGATCGGATTATAGTAGCCCATCATCACGATCGGCGTTGCATCGTCTTGCTTGCGAAACTCGCGGGCGAGATCGAGCGTCGTCTTCAGCGTCTGGCCGCCTTTCAGCGCGCGCTGGCCGGCCAGCTGAATGGCCGGACCATCCGCCATCGGGTCGGAAAAGGGCATGCCGAGTTCGATGACGTCGGCACCTGCTTCCGGCAGAGCCTTCATGATACCGAGCGAGGTTTCAAAATCCGGGTCGCCGCCCATGAAATAGGTAATCAGGGCCGGGCGATTTTCAGCGCGCAGATCGGCAAAGCGCTTGTCCATACGTGCAGTCATGATCTTATACATCCATTCCAAGGAACTTGCTGACGGTGTGGACATCCTTGTCGCCGCGACCGGAGAGGTTCATCAGGATGATTTCATCCTTGCCCATCTTCGGTGCGCGCTTGATGACTTCCGCCAAGGCGTGGCTCGGCTCCAGAGCCGGAATGATCCCTTCAAGGCGGGTCAGCATCTGGAAGGCGTCCAGCGCCTCATGGTCCATGATCGGCACATATTCCACGCGGCCGATATCGTTCAGCCAGGAATGTTCAGGGCCGATGCCGGGATAATCGAGGCCTGCGGAGATCGAATGGCCTTCCTTGATCTGGCCGTCCTCATCCTGCAGCAGATAAGTGCGGTTGCCATGCAGCACGCCCGGCGAACCGGCGGTGATGGAAGCGCAATGCTCATCACCCGAAAGACCCTTGCCACCGGCTTCGACACCGACGATGCGGACATTCTTGTCATCGAGGAAAGGATGGAAGATGCCGATGGCATTCGAACCACCGCCGACAGCCGCGACGACCAGATCTGGCAGGCGGCCTTCGGCCTCCAGCATCTGCGCCTTGGCTTCCTCGCCGATAACGGCCTGGAAATCGCGGACCATTTCCGGATAGGGATGCGGGCCGGCCGCGGTGCCGATCAGATAATAGGTATCCTCGACATTGGTGACCCAGTCGCGCAAGGCCTCGTTCATAGCGTCCTTCAGGGTGCCGTGGCCGGCCGTCACCGGCTTCACTTCAGCGCCAAGGAGCTTCATGCGGAACACATTCGGGGCCTGACGGGCAACATCCGTCGCGCCCATATAGACGACGCAAGGCAGGCCGAAGCGTGCAGCGACGGTAGCGGAGGCAACGCCGTGCTGGCCGGCACCGGTTTCGGCAATGATACGGGTCTTACCCATGCGCTTGGCAAGCAGGATCTGGCCGAGACAATTGTTGATCTTGTGCGAGCCAGTGTGGTTCAGCTCTTCGCGCTTGAAATAGATCTTCGCGCCGCCAAGTTCCGCCGTGAGGCGTTCCGCAAAATAAAGCGGGCTCGGACGACCCGTATAGTGCGCGCCGAGATGCTTGAGTTCCGCCTGAAACGCGGGATCGGTCTTGGCCTTGTCCCATTCCGCCTGCAAATCCAGAATGAGCGGCATCAGCGTTTCGGCAACGAAGCGACCTCCGTAAATGCCGAAACGGCCGTCCTCATCGGGACCAGCGCGAAAAGAATTGGGTGTTGGCGCGTCGTTCACTTCAAGCTCCCTTTGGGCCTTTCGACCAATCATTCACCACATCGAAAAATGCGTCGATCATGGACAGATCCTTGACGCCCGGTGCACTTTCCACACCGGACGATAAATCTAGTCCGCTTGCCCTGGTCTCCGCCAGCGCCTCGGCGACATTGTCCTTGTTCAATCCCCCGGAAAGCATGTAATCCACACTTGCGTCAAGTGATCGCAGGATGGTCCAGTCGAAGGAGACGCCGTTGCCGCCCGGCAGCTCGGAACCGGCGGGCGCCTTGGCATCCAGCAGAAAACGGTCGGCTATTCCAATATAAGGGTCGATTTTGGCAAGATCAGCGGCATCGCGAATGGAAATCGCCTTCATGACAGGCAGGCCATACAGCGCCTTGATGTTCAGCAGCCGCTCCGGGCTTTCATTGCCATGCAGCTGCAGGATGTCCGGTTTGACGAGATCGACGATTTCATCGAGATAATCATTGTCGGCATTGACGGTGACGGCAACCACCTTGGCGGCGCCACGGGCACCTTCCGCCAGCCTGCCGGCAATATCGGGCTCGATGTTGCGCGGGCTTTTTTCAAAGAAAATAAAACCGACATGGGACGCACCGCGCCTGACGGCGCGCTCCAGCGCTTCCGGTGTCTTCAATCCGCAAATCTTGATATCCGGTTTCATACCCGCGACCTGACATGAAATGCGACAAGAGTCGAGCCAAATCGCATCCATTCCCGATGGAATGTTTCACGTGAATCCAGATGGCGATCCGCGCCGCAGGTTTCAATCGAAATCGATGGCGTGGAGTTTGGAACCGTGGCGTTTCAGCCAGCTCTTGGCTTCTTCCGTGTGCGGGCAGAGCTTTTCGCATAATGCCCAAAATTTCGGGCCGTGGTTCATTTCGCTCAGATGTGCAACCTCGTGGGCGGCAAGATAGTCGATGACCTGTTCCGGAGCCATGACAATGCGCCAGGAAAAGCTCAAATTTCCATCATGGGAACAGGAACCCCAGCGGCTGCGCGTATCCTTCATGCTGATGGAGCGCACCGGCCGGCCGATGCTACGTGCATGAACAGCCACAAGCCGTTCCAGATCCGCCTTCGCTTCCTTTTTGAGGAATGTCGCTATCCGTCTTCTCAGATGTTCCGGCGCGCCGCTGACCTTCAGAATGGCCATCCCATCGGCGTCTTTCGTGACATGTGTCAGCCCTCGTAGGCTGCCAGTATGGTCAATACGGTGAGATATGCCACGAATATCGATGGTCGCACCCGGACGCAAACCGTCGTCGGGGCTGAATTTCACAAGCTTGCCTTCCAGCCAGCCCTGGTGCCTTTCGAGAAAGTCATCCACTTGGCGGTGATGCAGGCCCATAGGGATCGTCAGCTTCAGCGCCCTGCCGCCCGGTTCAATGCGCAGCGTAATGCGCGTGGCGCGCGGATTTTCCCTGACCGTAATCGGCACCTGCCTGCCCGCCACCGCAACAGTGCGCTGGCTGGGCAGCGCCTTCTTTGGGGCCGGCGATTTCAGGGATTTTCTGAGGAGCGAAAACATGTACTCTTCATAACCGATTCGCCCGTCGCTTGGCCATGCAAATGCGCGGCACGGCCAGCCATCTGCCCTTAAGCTGTCTGGTGTTTACGGATAAAATCCAGCATGCGCGGCACGATTTCCTTGCGGAAGCGCGAACCGTTGAAGACGCCGTAGTGCCCGACATCCGGCTGCATGTAATGGGCGCGTTTGTCTTCAGGGATGTTCCGGCAGAGATCATGGGCCGCCTTTGTCTGGCCAACACCGGAAATATCGTCGTTCTCGCCTTCCACCGTAAACAATGCGACTTTGCGAATGGCCGCGGGATCGACCGCCCTGCCCCGGTGCAGCATGTTCCCTTTCGGAAGCGCATGGTCGATAAAGACGGTTTCCACCGTCTGCAGATAGAACTCCGCCGTCAAATCCATGACGGCCAGATATTCATCGTAAAATTCGCGGTGCTTTTCAGCGGAATCGCCGTCATTCTTGACGAGGTTGAGATAAAAATCCTTGTGCGCCGTCATGTGCTTGTCGAGGTTCATCGACATGAAACCGGAGAGTTGCAGGAAGCCCGGATAGACATTGCGGCCAAAAGCGGGCTGCGGCCATGGCACCTGCATGACGACATTGTCGCGGAACCATTCAATGGGTTTCGCCTTGGCAAGACCGTTGACAGCCGTTGGATTGATGCGCGTGTCGATCGGACCACCCATCAGCGTCATAGACGCTGGTGCGAATTTATCCCCATCCGCCTCCATTAACGAGACGGCGGCCAACACCGGCACGGATGGCTGACAGACGGCGACCACATGCGCCCCTGGTCCGATCGCGCGCAGCATCTCGATGACATAGCTGATGTAATCGTCGAGATCGAAGGTGCCCTCACTCACCGGCACGGTGCGGGCGTCGGCCCAATCGGTGATGTAAATATCCGCCGAAGGCAGCAGGGCCTCGACCGTCCCCCGCAACAGGGTGGCGTAGTGGCCGGACATCGGCGCTACCAGCAGCACCTTCGGATCAGACTGGCGGGCTGGATCGAGTTCTTTCTTGAAATGAACGAGATTGCAGAACGGACGCGACCAGACGGTCTCTTCGACAACATTGACGGTCTGGCCATCGACAATCGTATTGCCGAGAGCGAATTCCGGTTTTGCGTAACGGCGCGTCATGCGCTCAAAGACCTCAAAACCGGCATCGAGGCTTCTTCCGAAAGCCGTGCTGGAAAGCGGGTTGAGCGGATTGTTGCAGGCCTGGCGCATCATGTCGGCACCGGCGCGCAGCGGCGCCATGGCCGCATGGTTCATTTCATAGAGGTGGTAGAACACTGATGACGCCTCCCTCGCGATCACGCTCTTTTTTCAACCATAGCAGCTTTTCGCAGGTGCACAAAATCGAAGGCGCCGGCGGTTTCCCGCCAGCGCCTCACTTTCCGTTGAACGCCGTGGCGATCAGATGTCGGCGACGAAAGTCTGCTTCTGGGAACCGAGGCCTTCGATACCGAGTTCCACGACATCGCCAGCCTTCAGGTAACGCGGCGGCTTCATGCCCATGCCGACACCGGGAGGAGTGCCGGTGGAAATGACATCGCCGGGATGCAGCGACATGAACTGGCTGAGATAGGAGACAACGTGCGCGACGCCATACACCATGGTCTTGCTGGAGCCGTCCTGCATGGTCTGGCCGTTGACCTTCAGCCACATGCCGAGGTTCTGCGGATCGGCGATTTCATCCTTCGTCACCAGCCAGGGGCCGATGGGGCCAAAGGTGTCGCAGGACTTGCCCTTGGTCCATTGCCCCGCACGCTCCGTCTGGAAGGCGCGTTCGGACACATCATGCGAAACGCAATAACCGGCGACGTAGTCGAGAGCATCGGCTTCCGAGACGTATTTGGCGGTTTTGCCGATGACGACGCCGAGCTCGACTTCCCAGTCGGTCTTTTCAGAACCGCGCGGAATGGTGACGTTGTCATTCGGACCGACGATGGCCGAGGTCGCCTTCATGAAAATGACCGGTTCCGGCGGTACGGTGGCACCCGTTTCGGCAGCATGGTCGGAGAAGTTGAGGCCGATGCAGATGAATTTTCCGGTTCCGGCAACGCAGGCGCCGATGCGCTCTTCGTTCAGCACCGGAAGTGTACTCAGGTCGATCGCGGCGATCTTCTTGAGGCCCTCGGGAGAAATGGCTTCGCCGCCAATGTCTTTGACATGGGCGGACAGATCGCGGACTTTTCCTTCCGCATCGAGGATTGCAGGTTTTTCCTGGCCGGGCTGGCCGACACGCATCAATTTCATGGAACTCTCTCCCGGTTGTCAGACAAGGTGATGCATATATGAACGATGCATTCATACTTGTCACCCCTTGACTGCGCCAAGTTTCGAAAAATACCTTTTCCTTCCCGTCAATCAAAAGGACATGGCCCGTGACGAACAGCAATTCCCGGCAATCCGAATATCCCGTCGATCCCCTCTTCCTCGATCGCTGGTCTCCGCGCGCCTTCGATGGCCACGCCATGCCGCAAGAGCATCTGATGACAATTCTGGATGCCGCGCATTGGGCGCCGTCTGCCTCCAACTATCAGCCATGGCGGTTTGTCTATGCGCACAAGGATAGTGAGGACTGGCCGCTCTTCGTGGAACTGCTGATGGAGGGAAACCAGCGCTGGGCAAAAAACGCCTCCGTGCTGCTGTTTGTCATTTCCCGCGACTATAACATCTCGCGCGACGGTGAGAAAAAACCATCAGCGACCCATTCCTTCGATGCCGGCGCTGCCTGGTTTTCGCTTGCTATGCAGGCTCACTTGCTCGGTTACCACGCCCATGGCATGGCTGGCATATTGAAAGACAAGATCGTTGAAAAACTGAACATCCCGGAAGGCTACAAGGTGGAGGCCGGGGTCGCCATCGGCACGCTGACCGACAAGTCCGTTCTCCCCGACGATCTGGCGGAACGGGAAGTGCCGAGCAAGCGTCTGCCCTTGGCGGATGTGGCCTTCGAAGGGCGCTTCACCGGCAAGGTTGATTGATGTTCTCTGAATGACAAAAGGCCCGGCGGAAATTGACCGCCGGGCCTTTTGTTAAATTTTCGTTTCACGTGAATCGTTACGCGAAATACCCCACAGGATTAAATGTCGAGGTTAGCGACGCTCAGCGCATTTTCCTGAATGAAGTCGCGGCGCGGTTCCACCTCGTCGCCCATCAGGCGAGCGAACAGGCCGTCGGCATCCGTCGCGTCGCTCACCCTTACCTGCAGCAGGGAGCGAACATTGGCGTCGAGCGTGGTTTCCCACAGCTGCTCGGCATTCATTTCGCCGAGGCCCTTATAGCGCTGCATGGAAAGACCCTTGCGGCCGGCGGCGAAAATCGCATCCAGAAGTGCGCGTGGACCGGCCAGTTCCATGGTGCCATCCTTGCGTTGCAGGACCGGCGGCGTGGCGTAGATATCGCGCGTGCGGGCTGCGAGCTGATCGATATGGCGGGCATCGGCCGAACCGAGCAGTCCCATATCCAGCGTCGAAACTTCCTTGACGCCGCGCACCATGCGCTCGAAGCGCAAGCCGCCATCCTGCAGTACGGTGCCGGACCAGCCACGTTCGGTTTCTTCCGCGATCATGTCGAGACGCCGTGCCACTTCGGCAACGGTTTCCTCGGCGCGGGCAGCATCGGCCGAAAGCTCGGGGTTCAGCGCGCCGGCTATTGCCGCCTGTTCCACGATCGAGCGGCTGTAACGCGAATGCAGCCCGTCGATCAGCGAGCGCATGCGCACCGCATCCAGAATGACTTCGCGAAGATCTGCGCCGATACGCACTTCGCCAGAACCGAGCGTCAGCGACGCTTCCTCGATACCCATGGAGATCAGGTATTCTTCCAGCGCCTTTTCATCCTTGAGGTACTGCACGGATTTGCCACGCGTGACCTTATAAAGCGGCGGCTGAGCGATATAGAGATGGCCGCGCTCGATCAGTTCCGGCATCTGGCGGAAGAAGAAGGTCAGGAGCAGGGTACGGATGTGGGCGCCATCGACGTCAGCATCCGTCATGATGATAATCTTATGGTAACGCAGCTTGTCGGCGTTGAACTCGTCCTTGCCGATGGAGGTACCGAGCGCCGTAATCAGCGTGCCGATTTCCTGGCTGGACAACATCTTGTCGAAACGGGCACGTTCGACATTGAGAATCTTGCCACGCAGCGGCAGGATCGCCTGGGTTTCGCGCGAGCGGCCCTGCTTGGCCGAACCGCCAGCGGAGTCACCCTCGACGAGGAAGAGTTCGGATTTAGCCGGATCACGCTCGGAGCAGTCGGCAAGCTTGCCGGGCAGAGAGGCGATATCGAGCGCACCTTTACGGCGTGTCAGTTCGCGCGCCTTGCGGGCGGCTTCGCGGGCGACCGCCGCTTCCACCACCTTGCCCACGAGGATTCTTGCGTCGGAAGGATGTTCTTCCAACCAGGTGGAGAGCGCTTCGTTGACAAGGCTTTCCACGACCGGACGCACTTCGGAGGAAACGAGCTTGTCTTTCGTCTGCGAGGAAAACTTGGGGTCGGGAACCTTGACGGAGAGAATGGCCGTCAGTCCTTCACGGCAGTCCTCACCCTGCAGGCTCACCTTTTCCTTTTTCAGGATGCCCGAGGTTTCGGCATAGGAGGTCACCTGACGGGTCAGCGCCGCGCGGAAACCGGCCATATGGGTGCCGCCGTCGCGCTGGGGAATGTTGTTGGTAAAGCAAAGCACGTTCTCATGGTAGCTATCGTTCCACCAGAGTGCGACCTCAACCGTAATGCCGTCCTTTTCGCCCTTGATGGCGACTGGCTTGTCCACCAGCGGCTTCTTGGCACGGTCGAGATAACGGACGAAGGCTTCGAGACCGCCATCATACAGTAGCTCTTCCTGCTTGATATCGGAATGGCGCTTGTCGGTGAGCAGGATGCGCACGCCGGAATTCAGGAATGCGAGTTCGCGCAGGCGATGCTCCAGCGTTCCATAATCATAGTCCGTCATGGTGAAGGTCTGCGGGCTCGCCAGGAAGGTCACTTCCGTGCCAGAGCGACCTTCATATTCGCCAATGACGGAAAGCGGCGCATCGGCGACACCATGGGTGAAGCCGATTTCATGCAGCTTGCCGTTACGGCGGATCCTGAGCTTCAGCCAGACCGAAAGCGCATTGACCACAGAGACACCCACACCATGCAGGCCGCCCGACACCTTATAGGAGTTCTGGTCGAATTTGCCGCCGGCATGCAGCTGGGTCATGATGACTTCGGCGGCGGAAACGCCTTCAGAAGAATGGATGTCGGTCGGAATGCCGCGTCCGTTGTCCGTTACCGTCACCGAGCCGTCGGCATTCAGCGTCACCGTCACCAGATCGGCATGACCGGCAAGCGCCTCGTCAATGGCATTGTCGACGACTTCATAGACCATGTGGTGCAGGCCGGAACCGTCATCGGTATCGCCGATATACATGCCGGGCCGTTTGCGCACGGCATCAAGGCCCTTGAGGACCTTGATCGAATCGGCTCCATATTCCGCGTTCGCGCCGACTTCGCTTGACGATGTTTCGGTCATAAATACTCTTTCCAAAGTTTTCTCGGGCCAGGTTTCCAGTGAGAGGGCC
This sequence comes from Agrobacterium sp. 22-221-1, assembly GCF_053522445.1. Lineage (NCBI taxonomy): Bacteria > Pseudomonadati > Pseudomonadota > Alphaproteobacteria > Hyphomicrobiales > Rhizobiaceae > Agrobacterium > Agrobacterium sp. 22-221-1. The sequence continues at coordinate 318,415 of NZ_JBNWCL010000004.1, read as the reverse complement.
TGAAGCCAGCGAATCACTCAAATCCGACATGCGACTATAGAAATTCTACACCCAATCCCAAAGGCCGCATGCTTCAGGATGCTGCATAAAGCAGGGGATAGAGGGGTTTCAATCGCAAGAACGGCTTTTTTGCAGCACGGCTGACAGTTCCTCTACCACACTCGGCGGCAGCTTGCGAATATCCCGTGCCAGCCGGTTGGCGAAAGCCGTATATTGCGGCGGCAGACCGATGGTGTCGATCACCACTTTCGGGTCGGATGAGCCGGCCAGAAAGAACAATTCCTCCGCCTCATCCCAGATGATGTTGAAATATCCGGCGATGCGCTGGAGGAGATCGAAACTCGGCTTGCCGCGCTTGCCATGCTCCAGCGCCGAAAGATAGGCCGGCGACACGCCGATTGCGGCGGCCATTTCCTTCTGCGTCACGCCCTTGCGCTCGCGAAGCTGCCGCACGGCCTCCGCAAAGGGCGTCATGACTTTTCACCCCGCCGACGCGCCAGCCGCACATAGAGCGCACCGTCGCCGCCGTGATTGGCGGATGCGTCCTCATAGGATGAGATCAGATGGCGATATTCCGGCTTGGAAAACCACATGGGCACCGCCCTTTTCAGCGCGCCGTCGCTGCCGATGGAACGGCCCTTGCCCGTTATGACGAGCACATGCCTCAGACCGCGTTCATGCGCGCGCAACAGAAAATCAAGCAGCACCGCATGGGCTTCGCTCTGGAACATGCCGTGCAGATCGATCCGCCCTTCCAGCGGCAACCGGCCACGGGTGAGTTTGCGTTTGACCGGTTTTTCCATCGGCTGATGAATCTTCGGCTTCTTGTCCGGAGCGGGTGGCGACGGCTCGACCGGCTCCGCAAGCATTCGCGGAAAAGCGCCTTTGCCGGTCTGCGGAACATCGGGTTCCACCGGAGGTTCCTCTATGTCGTCAAAAGCCAGCAGGTCTTCCAGTCTGCCGGAGATCGGCCGCGTGGTTTTTGCGACCTTTCCCCACAGAATGCGCTCTTCCTTGCCGAGCTTGCGACTGCTCTTCATCGCCGATACCTCTGCGCAGCCACCTGCGGTATCAGTATATAAAAATCGGCCTCATTACGCACCGTACCGGCCAGCTCTCCCGCTTCGAAACCGGAGCCGGTGAAAATATCGCCACGCGCCGGGCCAACGATGGCCGAGCCGGTATCGAGCGCCAGCATCAGCCGCGCAAAAGGTTTTCCGTCATCGAGATGGGTAAGCGACGGCGCATGGATGAAGAAGGGAAGCCCGAAAGTGTGGATGAGCCTGTCCACTGCAAGCGCTCGCCCCGCGACCAACGGAACCTTCGCAGCCGCAATCGGCCCCATATCCTGATCGGCGACATCCGCCTCCCGGAAAAAAATATAGGACCTGTTATGCCATAGCACCCTATCCACCTTATCCGGATGGTCAGCGAGCCATTTGCGGATCGTCTGCATCGACACGGTTTTCGGATCGAGTTCGCCGCGATCGAGAAGCAGACGGCCAATCGGTGAAAAAGCATGCCCGGCCTTGGCCGCATAGGTGATGCGCTTTACCGCGCCGTCGGGAAACATCAGACGCGCCGCACCCTGCACATGAACGAAAAACAGGTCGACCTTCGATCTTGCCCAGGCAATCTCAAGACCCCTGCCCTCCAGGTACCCTTCATCGATCGCCTGGCGGTCTGGAAAATAAGAAATACCGTTTTCATCCTCCCTGCCGAAAGCATAGGACGTATCGAAGCCGGCGGGCCGATTGGTGTCGTCGATATCCACCAACTCCGGCGGCCGGCGGTAAATCGGATAACGCCAGATGTCGTCGGGCTCGGACGACACTTCCAGTTCGGGCTCGTAAAAAGCGGTCACGAAACCGCTTTTTCCCTGAGCCGTAGAAATCCTGAAAGGCACGCAATTGGTTTCAAAAAACCGGCGTGCCTGTTCCGGGCTGCTTGTCTGGTTTTTCTCTGCGCTTTCCAGAAGCGAGACCAGTTCCGCCGCCGTGACCCCGAGCGCGCCGGTCCTGTAGGGTTTTGCATTCCGAAGATGCGACAGGATGGTCGCCATCGCTGGAAAAAGCTTGCCCGGATCGTCTTGCCGCCATTCGGGCAGGTCGCTGAAAGAAACTTCTTCGATCGAAAAGGGCGCGGTCATTGCTCGGATTCGGTAGCGATCAGCTTCCAGTTCGGATCGCGCGAGCGGATATCGCGCGAGAAGGTCCAGATGTCGTCCACCTCCGCAACCGCATCCGGATCGCCATCCACCAGCTTGCCATCCTTGTCATAGGTCGCCGAAATCAGCTGGCTGACGATCCTCAGCGTGATCTGCACTTCGGAATCACGCACACTGGCCTGGGTGATATCTGCTTTCTCGATACCCACGAAGGTGGACTTCACAACCTCGCCACGACCTTCCCTCTCGGAAATGGCCGCCTCGAAACCGTCGAAAACCTCCTTCGACAGAAGGTTCTTGAGCGTCTTGCGATCACCATCGGCAAAGCCCATGACAATCATTTCATAGGCCATGCGGGCGCCGTTCAGGAATTCCTTCGGCCCGAAGGACGGGTCCCTGGTCATCACCTCCCGCAGCGACGCATTGAGCGGCGTATCGACGGGCGCAAGCGCATCCGCCTCGGCAAAACGGTTTTCATCGTCACCCTCGCTGCGCCGCGGCAGGGTCACGACCTTGTTATCGTCTGCAACGGGACCCTTTGCCACATCTCGCGGGCTATAGGGGTCGAATGGCGGCTTCTCATTGCCCGTGCGGCGACCGAGGACACTGCGGAGCTGAAAGAAGATCAGCACCGCTGCAACGAGAAAAAACAATGTGATAAAGTCGCTGAAGCCCATCTTTTACCAAAACCGCCATTTAAATTCGAAAACCACACCATCATATAGTCTGCATCTTATCATCATTCAAATGTGCAGATTCAATCATCGGTGTCCCGGGAACCGGCAATCTGCCAGAGATGCACACGCAAGGCTAGAAGATGCGTTTTTCCTTTCTCCCCATCGTCATCCTGATGATGCCCATCCTCGAAATTGCCGGTTTCATCATCGTCGGCAAGGCGATCGGTTTGTGGCTGACATTGGCGCTTGTCCTGTTCACCTCGTTTCTGGGGTTACTCATCCTGCGGCTGGGCGGCATCGGCATGGTGAGAAACCTTCAGGATGCGGGCCGCACCGGCGCGCAGCCGGCGGATGAGCTGGTGAATGGCGCCATGCGCGTCGTTGCCGGGATCCTGCTTTTCATTCCCGGTTTCATTACCGACATTCTCGGCCTTCTGCTTCTCTCGCCGGCCGTGCGGCGCTTTTTCTGGAAAGCCTTCGGGCCGCGCGTCGTCGTTGCGGGTTCCTTTCGCCAATCCGGCCAGCAATCCGGTCCTCAGCCCGGTGATTTTTCCGGCTTTCGGAATGATCCGGGACATGCGGGTAATTCGAAGGTAGTGGATCTCGACGAGGAGGAGTTTCATCGCGAAGAGCCAAAGGGTTCCCCATGGTCGCGCAAACCGGACGATCGCGATCTGCCCAAACCCTGATCCCGGGCGGAATGGATCGCGATGACCCGATCACGAAGGGTTGTAAGCCCCCGGTCGAAATGATAGACCGCCTTCCACGAATTCACGCCGTGAGGAAATGTAATGACCGCTGAAAATGGTGCACAGGGCGCAGTAAGTCCTTCCCTCAACATTCTTGCCCAGTACATCAAGGATCTTTCCTTCGAAAATCCGGGTGCTCCTCGCTCGCTTCAGGCCCGTGACAATGCACCGTCGATCAACATCAATGTCAACGTCAATGCAAACCCGATCTCTGGTTCGGATTTCGATGTTGTCCTGACGCTGAACGCGGAAGCCAAGGATGGCGACAAGGTGCTGTTCGCGGCCGAACTGGTTTATGGCGGCGTGTTCCGCATCGCCGGCTTCCCGCAGGAACATATGCTGCCGGTACTGTTCATCGAATGCCCGCGCCTGCTGTTCCCCTTCGCGCGCCAGATCATTGCGGACGTTACCCGCAATGGCGGTTTCCCGCCGCTGATGATCGATCCGATCGATTTCGCGCAGATGTTCGCCCAGCGCGTTGCCGAAGAACAGGCAAAGGCCAAGGTTCAGGCCGTACCGAACTAAGTGACGCGGCTCTGCGCTGCAGAATTCAGACAAAACAAAACCCGGGTTCATGCCCGGGTTTTTCTTTAACGGCATTCACCGTTTCCGGTGCCTGGACAGGCATCAATTCTGGTAACGGTTCCAGATCGCCTTATCGCCCATGCCGAGAACGAGTTTGCCATGGGCCGCAACCGTTTCCGCATCCAGCCTCGAGGGCAAAGCCCGCGGCCTTTGCAGCGGCTCAAGCGGCACGTCTTCCTCGACGATGATGGTTTCCTGCTTGGCGGCGGAACCGAAACCGAGCGCCGTCTGGCGCCCGCCGATCATTTCAATATAAACTTCGGCGAGCAGTTCGGAGTCGAGAAGAGCGCCGTGCTTGGTGCGGTGGGAATTGTCGATGCCGTAACGCCGGCAAAGCGCGTCCAGCGAGTTCGGTCCCATGGGGTGCTTGCGGCGGGCGAGCGAAAGCGTATCCGTCACCAGATCGGCGGCGACCGGTTCAATGCCGAGACGGGCGAATTCCGCGTTGATGAAGCCCATGTCGAATGTGGCGTTATGCGCCACCCAGCGCGCGCCCTCGAAGAAGTCGCGAATCTGGTCGACGACCTCGGCGAATTTGGGTTTATCCTTCAGAAACTCGTCGGTAATCCCGTGAACGGCGAGTGCGTCGGGATGAACCTTGCGATCTTCCGGGCTGATGTAGAGATGCAGGGTGCGGCCGGTGGGAAAGTGGTTGATCAGCTCGATGCCGCCGATTTCAATCACGCGGTCCAGCTTCGATTCAAGGCCCGTGGTTTCCGTATCGAAAATGATCTCACGCATTCATCTCTCCGCGGCGCGACTCAGCGGCCAGTTTCTGCAGAATCTCTCTTACCTGATCCCGTGCCGCTTCGACACCATTTCCGGAATCGACGATAAAATCGGCACGCCGGCGCTTTTCCGCATCGGGCATCTGCCGGGCGAGGATCATTTCGAATTTCTCTTCCGTCATTCCAGGTCGGGATAAAACCCGCTCTCGCTGAATCTCCGGCGCGCAGCTGACGACAACGACTTTATCGACCCGGCTTTCCGCCCCGGTTTCGAACAGCAGCGGAATATCGAGGAGGGCGAATTGCCGATCCTCTTTCCTTGCCTGCTCCAGAAAAGCCTCCTGCCTTCCGCGCACCAGCGGATGCACGATCTCTTCCAGTCTGCTGAAATTAGCCGGATTCTGCCGCAAGACCTCACCGAGTTTCTGCCTGTCCACCGCACCGGAAACGGTAGTGCCCGGAAAGGCCGCTTCGATCAGCGGGACGGCTTCCGCCCGGTAAAGCCCATGCACGACCTCATCCGAATCGAGAACCGGAACCCCCTCCCCGGCAAACAACTTCGCCGTCGTCGTTTTTCCCATTCCAATCGAGCCGGTGAGACCGATGACGATCATCAATGTTTCTCCATGTCCTCGATGATGAGAGAACGCAGGGCCTCATCGACCTCCGGCGTTTTACCGAACCATCGCTTGAAACCGGGTTTTGCCTGATGGAGCAGCATGCCGAGCCCGTCGACGGTTGCGATGCCCTGCTCTTCCGCCATTTTCAGGATCGGGGTTTTCAACGGTACATAGACGATATCGGTTACGACGGCCTGATCTGCCAGCGGCGAAAAATCAAGATGCGGCGCTTCCGTTCCATCCATGCCGAGCGACGTCGTATTCACGAAAAGCCCGGCACCCTGCATGACCTCATGAAGTGCTACCTGGGGATGGGAAAAAACCCGCGGCCCAAAACGGTCGGCCAGTTCGCGCGCCCGTTCGACGGTACGGTTGAGGACGTGGATTTCGGCAATGCCGCGATCACGCAGCGACTGAATGACCGCCCGACTTGCGCCGCCGGCACCCAGAACCACTGCCCGCTCGGTCCTGTCCCAGCCCGGATGCCGCTCATCGAGATTGGAGACGAAACCATAACCGTCCGTATTGGTGGCGTGAAGCTCGCCCTCCTCCATCCAGACAGTGTTGGCGGCGCCGAGTTCTTCCGCCAGAGCATCGGGTCTGTCTGCCAGCCGGTAAGCCGCTTCCTTATGGGGAATGGTGACATTGCCGCCGACGGCCGTGCCTGGCTTGCCCTGCTTCAGCATTGCAATGAAATTCGCGAAATCGTCCGGAGAGACTTCCACCGCCTTATAGGAACCGGCAATGCCGAATTTCTTCAACCAGTAGGAATGGATAATAGGCGATCGCGAATGCTTGATCGGATAGCCGACAACGAAGGCGTTTATGGTTAATGTTTCACGTGAATCAGCCATCGATGACATCCATGTCGCGCAGTTTTGATAAAAGCGGCAGAAGCGGCAGGCCGAGAATCGTGAAATAATCGCCTTCGATCGAGGTGAATAGCTGGATTCCCTCTCCTTCGAGCTGATATGCGCCGACGCTGCTCAAGGCCTTTTCTCCCACCCGTTGCAGGTGGCGGGAGACAAATTCGGCGCTCAAAGTCCGAACGGCCAACTCGGCGCTGGAAACGATCTGCCACACCACCTCGCCATGTCGGACGAGAACAGCAGCGCTGTTCAGGCGATGAACCTTGCCGGACAATGACAGCAGATGCGCTTCGGCCTCCGCCATGGTTTTCGGCTTGTGATAGACGCGGGCGCCGAGCGCCATGGTCTGGTCGCAGCCGAGAACCAGTGCTTCCGGATAAAGCGCGCCGACCGCAAGAGCCTTGGCCCTGGCGAGTTCCAGCGCAACCTCTTCCGGACTGGCGCCGTCTCGTTCCAGCTGTTCATCGAGCGCACGCTCGTCAATATCCGCCGGGATGGCCGAAAATGTCAGGCCCGCATTGCGCATCAGCATTTGGCGGGATGCGCTGGACGAGGCGAGGATCAATTCTTGTTGCATCGACTGTCTGCTCCGAATGGTGCGATTCGGATTATCGTGTCCTCGAACGAAGGGCAAGGATGGCCGCCGCCGTTTCCTCGATGGAACGGCGCGTGACATCGATCAGCGGCCAATTGTTGCGGGCGCAGAGCGCTCGTGCATATTTCAGCTCTTCCATAATGGTGGCGCGGTCCGTGTATCGACCACTGTCAAATCCGCCCGTCGCGCCGAGTTCCCGGTTTTCGCGCACCTGCGATATCCGGTCCGATGTCGCGACCAGCCCGACGATCAACGGCCGCGTGGCCGCATAGAGGCTGTCGGGCAAAGGCACATTGGGAACGACCGGTATATTGGCGGTCTTTATCCCCCTGTTGGCGAGATAGATGCTGGTCGGTGTTTTTGAGGTGCGACTGATGCCGATGATGACGATATCAGCCTCGTCATAGGTCTCGGGCATTTGCCCATCGTCATGATCCATGGCGAAATTGAGCGCCTCGATCCTGGCGAAATAATCCGCATTCAAGGCATGTTGCGCGCCCACCCGCCGTCTGGACGGCGCACCTAAATAGGTCTGGAAGATGCCGATGATGGGTTCGAGGACATTTACGCAGGGCACCCCGATCGCATGGCACCGCAGATCCAGAAACTCGGCCAGCTGCTGGTCGACGATCGTATAGAGAACAATGCCCGGTTCCTTGTCGATGAGATCGACGACCTGCGCGAGCTGCTTCTGGTTTCGAATCATCGGATAGACGTGTTCCACCGGCATGGAGGCGTGGAACTGGGCCGAAACGGCTCGACCGGCCGACATCAGAGTCTCTCCCGTTGAGTCCGAAATCAGGTGCAGATGGAAGAAGCTTTTTTTGTTCTCCACGCTGTTTTTCTCCCGCTGTTGATAAACCGGGACAAATCTCCGAATTGTCCTGCGGGTCGAACCGCGACGTGAATAAGGTGGTGTTTTTCCACAATCCGCAAGTGGCTTCAATCGTCTCCGACGTGCTTGTGAATTGTTGGAAGAATGTGAAACCGTTCAAAATTTTCCCCAGATTATCCACAGTCGTCCTGTTTTTATGGGTCGTCATAAATAACTGAAATTATTTATAAAATTTCTATTTTCCAGATTATTCCAAATCAAGCGGGTCGATAACATCGACAGGCGCGCTTGAAATTTTGCGGCTGCGGCATTTCGACTGGAATGATTTTAATCCTTGCTACCCACAGACTCTAAGAAATAGAAAATCTTTTAAATCTCTTTGATTTTATTTTTTAGAAGCTGGGTGCCATGAACGAACGCAAGGTTATGACGGTGTTGAACGGGCAGACGGTCACACCGCCGCCCATATGGCTGATGCGACAGGCTGGGCGTTATCTTCCCGAGTACAGGGAAACGCGAAAGAGCGCCGGTAGTTTCCTCGATCTCTGTTATAATCCCGAACTGGCGACGGAGGTTACTCTCCAACCCATTCGCCGGTTCGGGCTGGATGCCGCCATTCTCTTTTCCGACATTCTGGTGATACCCGACGCGCTTCATCGCAACGTATCTTTCAGCGAAGGAAAAGGTCCGGCCATGGACCCGATCGATGTCAGCGGTATCGAGAAGCTGGATGCCGCAAATGTCATGGCGCATCTTTCTCCTGTTTTTGAAACCGTTTCCCGTCTGCGCGCCTCTTTGCCCCATGAAACGACGCTTCTCGGTTTCTGCGGCGCGCCGTGGACGGTTGCGACTTATATGATTGCAGGACACGGAACGCCGGATCAGGCCCCGGCGCGGCTGTTCGGTTATCAGGAACCGGTGGCCATGGAAAAGCTGCTGGCTTTCCTCGCCGACGTTTCCGCCGATTATCTGGTCGCACAGATCGATGCAGGTGCGGATGCGGTTCAAATCTTCGATTCCTGGGCCGGCGTGCTCGGTGAGAAGGAATTTGAGGATTATGCGATAAAACCCGTTGCCCGCATTATCGCATCGGTGCGCGCCCGTCGGCCTTCGGCAAAAATCATCGCCTTCGCCAAGGGGGCTGGTTATCTTCTCAAGGATTATCGTCGCAAGACGGGCGCCGACGCCATTGGGCTCGACTGGTCGGTGCCGCTGAGTTTTGCAAGGGATTTGCAGAAGGAAGGGCCCGTGCAGGGCAATCTCGACCCCATGCTGATGGTGGCAGGAGGCAAGGCGCTGCAGGATGGTATAGATGCCGTGCTGCAGGCTCTTGCACAGGGGCCGCTGATCTTCAATCTCGGCCATGGCATCACCCCGCAGGCCGACCCGGAAAACGTCACCCGGCTGGTGCAGCGGGTGCGTGCCGGCGGAGCCGGGGCATGAGCGGCGAAAAACAGACCTCCGCCCGTTCCGGAAACCGGGCGGCTTTGCGCGCTGGCATCGCGCTCGGCGTCTTTGTTGCTTTCGTCGCCCTGTTATTTTATGCCGATCCGGCCGATCTCTATCTCTGGATCAAGGCGCTGCATATCATAGCCGTCATTTCCTGGATGGCGGCGATTTTTTACCTGCCACGGCTCTTCATCTACCACACCGATGCACCGGCCGATTCGCAGCAGTCCGAAACCTTCAAGGTGATGGAGCAGCGGCTGATCAAGGTGATCATGAACCCGGCGATGATGATATCCTGGATATTGGGACTTTATCTTGCCTGGTCGGTTTATGGTTTTTCCGGCGGCTGGCTGCATGCCAAGATCGCGCTGGTGGTGCTTCTGACTGCGACCCATGTTTATTTCACGCGCAGTGCAAAACGTTTCGCGCGGGATGAAAATACGCGGCCTGCCCGTCATTGGCGGTTGATGAACGAGGTTCCGACGGTGCTGATGATCCTCATCGTCATACTTGTGGTTGTGAAACCCTTCGGTTAAGACGGTGCGACGATAAATTTCGCGGAATTCGTGCTTTCCTCTTGCAGCGGCCGTGTTCAATCGCTATTTTCGGGCCACTCATCTTCGTGGCATGTGAATTATTCAGTCATCTGCGGTATCTCCCACAGCATCTGATTCGCGAACACGCCCTCCCCCGACATTACATTATCAAACGGTCTTCTCTTCATGGCTGAAATGAAGCTTCAGGAACTTAAGAGCAAATCGCCTACCGACTTGCTGACTTTTGCCGAATCCCTGGAAGTTGAAAATGCGAGCACCATGCGCAAGCAGGAGCTCATGTTCGCAATCCTCAAGGTTCTCGCGAGCCAGGACATCGAAATCATCGGCGAGGGCGTCGTTGAAGTCCTGCAGGACGGTTTCGGGTTCCTGCGATCCGCAAATGCAAACTATCTGCCCGGTCCGGACGATATCTATATCTCGCCGTCGCAGATCCGCCGCTTCTCGCTGAAGACCGGCGATACAGTCGAAGGCCCGATCCGCGGCCCCAAGGAAGGCGAACGTTATTTCGCGCTTCTCAAGGTCAATACGATCAATTTCGATGATCCGGAAAAGATCCGCCACAAGGTTCACTTCGACAATCTGACGCCGCTTTACCCGAATGAGCGCTTCAAGATGGAGCTGGATGTTCCGACCTCGAAGGATTTGTCGTCGCGTGTGATCGATCTCGTCGCGCCGCTCGGCAAGGGTCAGCGCGGATTGATCGTCGCGCCGCCGCGCACCGGTAAGACCGTTCTGCTGCAGAACATCGCCCATTCCATCACGGCAAACCATCCGGAATGCTACCTGATCGTTCTCCTGATCGATGAGCGTCCGGAAGAAGTGACCGACATGCAGCGTTCGGTGAAGGGCGAGGTTGTGTCCTCTACCTTCGATGAACCGGCCGTCCGTCACGTGCAGGTCGCCGAGATGGTGATCGAAAAGGCGAAGCGCCTGGTCGAACATGGCCGCGACGTCGTCATCCTGCTCGATTCCATCACGCGCCTCGGCCGTGCCTACAACACCGTTGTTCCCTCCTCCGGCAAGGTTCTGACGGGTGGTGTGGATGCCAACGCCCTGCAGCGTCCGAAGCGTTTCTTCGGTGCTGCTCGTAATATCGAAGAAGGCGGTTCGCTCACCATTATCGCGACCGCGCTGATCGATACCGGCAGCCGTATGGATGAAGTCATCTTCGAAGAATTCAAGGGTACCGGTAACTCGGAAATCGTGCTCGACCGCAAGGTCGCCGACAAGCGCATCTTCCCGGCACTGGATATTCTGAAATCCGGTACGCGTAAGGAAGACCTGCTGGTGCCGCGTCAGGATCTGCAGAAGATTTTCGTTCTTCGCCGTATTCTCGCGCCGATGGGTACGATGGACGCCATCGAATTCCTGATCGACAAGCTGAAGCAGACCAAGAACAATTCGGATTTCTTCGAATCGATGAATACCTAATCCGAACTTTAGCCGGATTCATCATAAGAGCTTTAAAGCCGTATCCGTTTATTCGGATGCGGCTTGACTGTTTTAGACCGAGGTGAACGATGCCAGCTTCCGCCGATACGATCTATGCGCTTTCCAGCGGTGCCCTGCCGGCGGGTGTGGCTGTTCTCAGGATTAGTGGCTCGAGGGCTTTCGATGCCTTGGAGATGTTGACGGGCCGGGAACTTCCTTCACCACGAAAGGCTACGCTCTGCTCGATTCGGAATCGAAACGATGAGATCATCGACCAGGTGCTGGTAATCGCCTTTCCAGCTCCAAATTCTTTCACGGGTGAGCATTGCGTTGAAATTCATAGTCATGGCAGTCGCGCGGTCATGGCTTCGATTTTTGCCGAGCTTGAAAATCTCGAAGGACTTCGGCCTGCCGATGCCGGTGAATTCTCTCGTAGAGCCTTCGAGAATGGGAAGATGGATATTCTTGAGGTCGAAGGCCTCGCCGATCTGTTGCAGGCTGAAACGGAAATGCAGCGGCGGTTAGCGGTAGAACAGAGCACTGGCAAATTGTCGGCACTTTATGATGGCTGGGCCAGCCGCCTGACACGCGCTCGCGCTCTCATCGAAGCGGAACTGGATTTTGCCGACGAGGAGGATGTTCCGGATTCCGTGGCGGCTCAGGTTTGGGAAGCCATGGCGCTTCTCAAAAAGGAAATCGGCGATCATCTCCAGGGTGGCGAAAGCGGAGAAATCATTCGCGACGGGTTCAAGGTCGCGCTCGTCGGTGAACCGAATGCGGGTAAATCCACACTTTTGAACGCCCTTAGCGGCCGCGATGTTGCTATCGTTACCGATATTGCCGGCACCACGAGGGATGTCTTGAGCGTTGACATTAATCTGGAAGGATATCTGGTCCGGATATTCGATACGGCAGGAATACGGGAAACACAGGATGTCGTGGAGCTTGAAGGTGTGAGGCGCGCGGTTCTGACGGCGGAAACAGCAGATCTCATTCTCCTGCTGCAGGATAAAGATTCGTCTCCGAAACAATCTCTCGAATCGTTCAAGAACCAGAGCTATTTGCGGGTTAGAACGAAAACAGCACTTCATTCCCCCATCTTGGATGATGGATTTGATTTGTCTATCTCAGCCAAGGAAGGAATAGGTTTGAACGAACTGCGTTCGATACTGAAGCGGGAGATAGAAAAACGCGTCGGCGCCGGCCAGACTTTGGTTCCCGCGCGCGCCAGGCATAAAAAACGACTTGAAGAGACGCTGAACTATGTTAGTGATGCGCTCGATTCCGAGACCCTGGACCTTGCGATAAGGTCGGAATATTTAAGGCTCGCCGCGACATCGCTCGGACGGATCACCGGACGCGTTGATGTGGAAGATTTGCTCGGCGTGATCTTCTTGGAATTCTGCATAGGAAAATGATTCACGTGAAACATCGACGGCCGAGGCGGCGATGTCGATGTTGACAGAACAGGGCGCAAGGATATGCACCAGTCATTCGATGTCATTGTTATTGGCGGTGGCCACGCGGGCAGCGAAGCCGCGGCCGCCGCTGCAAGGCATGGCGCAAAAACCGCCCTTGTTACCCACAAGCGTGAGACGATTGGCGTCATGTCCTGCAACCCCGCCATCGGCGGTCTGGGAAAGGGACACCTCGTTCGTGAGATCGATGCGCTGGATGGCTTGATGGGTCGGGTTGCCGATGCAGCAGGCATCCAATTCCGCATGCTCAATCGCAAAAAGGGACCGGCCGTCCGTGGTCCGCGCACGCAAGCCGACCGGCGGCTTTATCGCGAAGCCATGCAGCGTGAGATCGATGCGATTGATAACCTGACCGTCATTGAAGGCGATGCTTTCGATATTGAGATGGCAGATGATCGCGTCGCAGCCGTTATCATGAAGAATGGTAGCCGGATTCCTTGTGGCGCGGTTGTGTTGACGAGCGGCACCTTCCTGCGCGGTCTCATTCATATCGGTTCCGAAAAGATTCCGGCGGGACGTGTGGGAGAAATGCCGTCTGTTGGCCTCTCGGATACGCTCTCGCGGCTGGGTCTCGTTATGGGTCGCCTGAAAACCGGCACCCCTGCCCGACTGGATGGACGCACGATTGACTGGAATGCGGTGGATCGACAGGCTGCCGATGAGGATCCTGTCCCTTTTTCCTTCATGACGGATCGTATTCTCAATCCTCAAATAGAATGTGGTGTAACTCGCACCACTCCGGCTGGGCATAAGATCATTCGGGAGAATATTCATCTGTCGGCGATGTATTCGGGACAGATCGAAGGGGTCGGTCCGCGTTATTGCCCGTCAATTGAGGATAAGATCACCCGTTTCGGTGAACGGGACGGGCATCAGATATTTCTCGAGCCGGAAGGTCTCGACGATCACACTATTTATCCAAACGGCATATCGACGTCCCTTCCCGCTTCCGTTCAGGAACAATTTATCCGAACGATACCGGGCCTTGAACAAGTGACGATCCTGCAGCCGGGTTATGCGATCGAATATGACTATGTCGATCCGCGCGAGCTGAAGCCGTCGCTGGAATGCCGCAAGATTCCGGGATTGTTTTTGGCCGGCCAGATCAATGGCACGACCGGTTATGAAGAAGCGGGCGCTCAGGGTCTCGTTGCCGGCTTGAATGCATCGCTTTATGCCGGCGATGCCGATCCGGTCTATTTTAGCCGAACCGAGTCTTATATCGGCGTCATGATTGATGACCTGACGTCGAAAGGTGTCAGCGAACCCTACCGCATGTTTACATCCAGAGCGGAGTATCGTCTTTCGCTGCGCGTGGACAATGCGGATTTGCGGCTTACACCAGTCGGTCAGATGGCTGGCATTGTCGGCCGCGCGCGGCAGGAACGCTTCGTAAATTTCATCTCCGATCTGGATCGCGGTCGAGAGCTGATGAAGGCGATTTCCATCAGCCCATCCCAGGCGGCGAAGCAAGGGTTGAAGCTTAATCAGGACGGTCAACGCCGGTCCGTTTATGAATTGCTGGCCTATCCGGATATGACTCTCGAGGTTCTTACCGAACATTGGCCTGAATTGGGCGCCCTTGACGGAAAAGTTGCCGAGGTCTTGCAGATCGAGGCGAGTTATGCGGTCTATATGCAAAGGCAGAGCGCTGATATCGTCGATATCAAGCGGGACGAAGACAGAAAAATCCCGGATGACTTTGATTTTAAGAGTCTGTCAGGCCTCTCCAACGAGCTTAAACAAAAGCTGGAAAAAGCTCGTCCTGAGAATATTGCCCAGGCCGCTCGTGTTGACGGCATGACACCGGCTGCGATATCGCTGCTGCTCGCACTTCTGCGGAAGGATTCCGCAACGCGAAGTGAAAAATTACGCATGCACCAATAGCGAGTCGGATTATGAAGATAAACGGCCAGAGTGTTTCACGTGAAACACAGGAAAGGCTCGAACATTTTGTCGAGCTTTTTAAGAAGTGGAACAGAACCACAAATCTGGTAGCGCCTTCCACTCTCGCCGAGCTCTGGAACCGGCATGTGGCCGACAGCGCGCAAATATTCCAGCTTTCTTCTCAGCCAAAAAAGTGGATTGATCTTGGAAGCGGTGGCGGATTCCCCGGTGTCGTCACTGCGATTTTTCTGGCGGAGCTTGGCGATGGTTGGGTCGATCTGGTCGAAAGCAACAATAAAAAGGCGGCATTCTTGCGAGTTGCACTGAAGGAAACCGGTGCAAGAGGTGCAGTTCATCCCGTCAGGATCGAGGCGGCGCCGGAAATCATCAAAAATTGCGATGCTGTTTCAGCGCGCGCACTCGCCGAACTGGATCTGCTTTTCGATTATATTCATCCTTGGGCGCAGAATAATCCGAATCTCAAGGCCTATTTTAATAAAGGCCGGGATTATGATTCTGAAGTGCAGAAAGCACATGGTCGCTGGGAGTTTGATCTGGTAAAACATCAGAGTGCCATTGAGGCAGATTCTGTTGTTCTTGAAATCAGCAACCTCGCTTTGAGGCGCTGATGAGCTGGCCAGGTGCGGCATGACTTTGGAAAAAAACCGGATTATCGCAGTTGCAAACCAGAAAGGCGGCGTTGGTAAAACAACAACCGCCATCAATCTGGCTACCGCGCTGGCGGCTATTGGTGAGCGCGTGCTGATCGTGGATCTGGACCCGCAGGGTAATGCGAGTACCGGACTTGGAATCGACCGCAAGGAGCGCAAGCTTTCGTCCTATGATCTTCTGGTAGGAGATCATGGGGTTGCGGAAGTTGCTGTTCCCACCGCCGTTCCTAATCTCGACATCGTACCCTCCACGATGGATTTGCTCGGTTTCGAAATGCAGGTCGCGAATGTTTCCAACCGCGTTTTCCTGCTGCGTGCGGCCATGGAGACACAGGAAGCCAGAGGCTACTCCTATATTCTTGTCGACTGCCCTCCTTCTTTCAATCTTTTGACGATGAATGCCATGACGGCCGCACATTCCGTGCTCGTGCCGCTGCAATGCGAGTTCTTTGCGCTGGAGGGCCTTAGCCAGTTGCTGGATACGGTCAGTCAGATTCGTGGATCGGTGAACCCGCAACTCGACATACAGGGTATTGTTCTCACGATGTTCGATGCGCGAAATAATCTTGCACAACAGGTGGTTTCGGATGTGCGCACGCATCTGGGCGAAAAGGTTTACCACACGCTCATTCCACGCAATGTGCGTGTTTCCGAAGCGCCATCCTATGGTAAACCGGCAATTCTCTATGATCTTAAATGTGCCGGCAGCCAGGCCTATCTGCAACTGGCGTCCGAAGTGATTCAGAGAGAGCGTCTGCGTAAAGCCGCCTGACGTTTGCCGGAATGTATGGAGTAATATCTTATGAGTGATGATCTTTCCAAGCGTCGGTTGGGGCGCGGTCTTGCCGCATTGATCGGAGAAATGGACCAGCCTGTGCCGGTGGGTGAGCCCCAGCGCGCTGTTAACGCCGATCGTACCATTCCCATCGAATTCATCGCTCGCAGCCAGAGGAACCCGCGGCGTCATTTCGATGAGAATGAGCTGCAGGATCTTGCCGCCTCCATTCGCCAGCATGGAATTGTTCAGCCTGTGGTCGTAAGAACGGTTGGAGTCAACCGCTACGAGATTATTGCGGGTGAAAGACGCTGGCGTGCGGCGCAGCTGGCGGGCTTTACCGATGTTCCCGTCATCGTTCGCGATGTGGATGACCGCACGGCGCTGGAACTGGCAATTGTCGAAAACGTACAGCGTTCCGACCTCAATCCGCTCGAAGAAGCGATGGGGTATGAGCAGTTGATCGCCGAACACGGCTATACTCAGAATGATCTCGGCGAAATCATCGGCAAAAGCCGAAGCCACGTTGCCAACAGCCTGCGGCTTTTGAAGCTTCCCAATCCGGTACGGGATATGCTGGCGGATGGTTCGCTCTCCGCAGGTCATGCCCGCGCGCTTGTTTCCACTTCCGATCCGGCGACGCTCGCGAAAACAATCGTATCCAAGGGACTTTCGGTCCGTGATGCCGAGCGCCTGGCGCAGAATGATATCAAATCGCAGGGCGATGTTGCGGAGAAGCGACCTGCGGCGGAAAAGGATTCCGATACGATCGCACTCGAACGCAGCCTGTCCGATGCTCTCGGGCTGGATGTGAAGATCAACCACAAGGGCGGATCGGGGCAAATCCGTATTGGTTACCGCACATTGGAACAGCTTGAAGCGGTATGCCGGCTTCTGGAGCAGAAGTAAGTAACTATTTGTTTTAAAATATAAAATACCCGCCTTTGGCGGGTATTTTTATTTACGGCGCTCAAAAATCGATGGCCCGGCCTTTTATTTCGTAATCGCCGAAACGCACGGGTTCTGCGCCGCCGCGGCCGCCGGTTTCCGGCGGCAACTGCAGATCGGCCTGTTGCTTGCGCCGTTCTTCCGCTTCCTTCAACGCTCGCTGCGCCGCCGGCGCAAGTCGCTTCACACTTTCCGCGCCACTGTCTGTGGCGTTGTCATTATCCGCATTCTGCATGAAATCCTCCCTATGACGGGATATTGAAATACGTTTGCCGCTTACCAGATTATATAATCCGAGGGGCTTTATAAACCCCGGAATATTCCCGGTGAGTGACAAGGAGAGTTTAACGGATGAACATGATGCGCACGGCAATGCTTCTGGCCTTCATGACCGCATTGTTCATGGGTGTCGGTTTTCTGATCGGCGGCAAGGGCGGCATGATGATAGCCCTGGTCATCGCGGCTGGTATGAATATTTTTTCCTACTGGAACTCTGACAAGATGGTTCTCTCCGCCTATCATGCGCGGGAGATCGATGAGGCGAATGCGCCCGAATTTTTTCACATGATCCGCGACCTGTCGCAGAATGCCGGTCTGCCAATGCCGAAGGTCTATATTTACGATAGCCCGCAACCCAATGCTTTCGCGACCGGGCGGAATCCGCAGAACGCCGCTGTTGCCGCTTCGACAGGCCTGCTGGAGCGTCTGACGCCCGAGGAAGTGGCCGGTGTCATGGCGCATGAGCTTGCGCATGTGCAGAACCGCGACACGCTGACCATGACGATCACCGCCACGCTGGCGGGCGCCATCTCCATGCTCGGCAATTTTGCCTTCTTCTTCGGCGGTAACCGGGAGAACAACAATAACCCGCTCGGCTTTATCGGCGTGCTGGCCGCGATGATCGTGGCGCCGCTGGCAGCGATGTTGGTGCAGATGGCGATCAGCCGCACACGGGAATATTCCGCCGACCGGCGCGGCGCGGAAATCTGCGGCAACCCGCTCTGGCTTGCTTCCGCGTTGCAGAAGATTTCGGGCATGGCGCAGCGCATTCACAATGACGATGCCGAGCGCAACCCGGCAACGGCGCATATGTTCATTATCAATCCGCTTTCCGGTGAGCGCATGGACAATCTCTTCTCCACCCATCCGAATACGGAAAACCGCGTGGCGGCGCTGCATGCGATGGCACAGGAGTTTTCCCCGCGAGGATCGACGCCGCCGCCATCGGGTGATAGACCTCTGCGCAAATCAGGCTCCGTTCCCAAAACAGGCTGGGGACGAGGCAATGAAAACGAGCGCAAGGGGCCGTGGTCTTGACATCCGATATTCAGAATAAGCCGGCGCGGTCCAGAAAACCGAGACCGGCAAATGGGAGGGGCCGTGAAGACGGCCCTTCGTCTTTCCAGGACAAGCCGGGTCTCGCCGCGCGCATCGCCGCCACCCGCATTCTCGCCGCCGTTCTGGAAAAGAAGACCTCGCTGGATGGGATGCTCGATAGCGAAAACGGCAATCCCGTCTATCGAGCCCTGTCGCTTGCGGACCGGGCGCTGGTGAGAGCCATCGTCAACAGCGCGCTTCGCCACCTCCCCCGGATTGAAACGGCATTGTCGATGCTGCTTGATGGGCCGCTGCCGCAGGGCGCGCGTTCGCTGCATCACGTTCTTGTCGTCGGTGCGGCGCAGATGCTTTACCTCGATGTACCGGATCATTCCGCTGTCGATCTCGCGGTGGAACAGGCTCACCGCGATCCGCGCAACCGGCGTTTCGTCAAGCTGGTGAACGCCGTTCTCCGACGGCTCGGTCGTGAAAAAGCGGATATCGAGAAGGCTGTCGCCGGCGTTCCGGTATTGCCGGACTGGTTCCATGCGCGGCTTGTTTCCGCTTACGGCGATGAGGTTGCGCAAAGGATTTCGGAGGCGCAGCTGACACCCTCCTCGATTGATCTGACGATCAAGGCTGATCCCGCTCTCTGGGCGGAAAAACTGGGCGGTACGCTCATGCCGAATGGCAGTGTGCGTCTGGGTGAATTCGAGGGGCAGATCCCATCGCTCGAAGGCTTCGCTGAAGGTGCGTGGTGGGTGCAGGATCTCGCCGCCAGCATGCCGGTTCGGCTTATGGGCGACATCGCGGGCAAACGTGTCGCAGATCTCTGTGCTGCTCCGGGCGGCAAGACCGCGCAGCTTGCACTGGCGGGCGCCAGGGTGACGGCGCTGGATCAGTCCGGTAACCGTCTTCGTCGCCTCAGGGAAAATCTCGACCGGCTTGGCCTCCGTGCCGAAACGGTGGAAGCCAATATGCTGAAGTACCAGCCGGAACAGCTCTTTGACGCGGTTCTCCTCGATGCGCCCTGTTCTTCCACCGGGACACTTCGCAAACATCCCGATGTCTGCTGGACCAAGGATGAGAACGATATTGCCAAACTCGCTGCCCTTCAGGGCCAGATGCTGCGGCATGCGCTGACCCTTGTTGGCCCCGGCGGCCTCGTGGTCTTTTCCAATTGCTCGCTCGATCCTTCCGAAGGAGAAGCGATGATTGCCGAGGTTCTGGCAGAAAATCCCGGCGTGGAACGTGTTGCCGTCCGCCGCGAGGATTGGCCTGGAATGGAAGCGGCTATCAGCCCCAATGGCGATCTTCGCACGACACCGGACATGTTCGGCGGCGTCGATGGGTTTTTTAGCAGTGTCTTGCGTAAGAAGTAGAAAAAAGCCAAGCTTTCGCGAATCATTAGATATTTATCGAAAACGTTCCGGTCGTCGCGGTTCACTGATAAAAACAAAACATGTGAAACGGGAAACACAGCTTGTTAGGGTCCTTTGCAGGCAGCATGAATGCCGCCGGTCTTCTGTCGCGGATGGCGTATCGTCATCTGTGTGTCGGCCTCACCCCTTTGCGCCTGCATATGTCGCGATTTGCCACCCGTGCGCCAGACGGTCTGGTGGCAGCGCCGACCGATCTCAGAGCCATCGATCCCTATTTCGCAGAGGAACTGTTGCGGGGCCGCATCGCGCTGGCCGGGCGTGTCATCGAAACCGGCGGAGCTTCGCCATTCCAGGTGGAATATCCCTCGGCGGTCTTTGAAGAGCGGTTGCATGCATTCAGTTGGCTACGGCATATTCGCTCCGATAAATCGAGCGAGGCCTGCAAACGGGCGCGCCGCATCGTTGCGGAATGGATGGTGCTTCATGGCAAACGGCTTGCAGGCACTGCCTGGTCGCCGGAAATCGCCGCACAAAGGCTGATTGCCTGGCTTTCGCACTCTCCCGTGGTTTTATACGAGGCCGATGCCGGCTTTTATCGCCGGTTCCTGAAAAGCCTCGCCTTTCATGTGCGTTATCTCGAAAGAATCGTCCGACACGCGCCCGATGGCGAAGCGCGGCTGAGGATCAGGATTGCCTTGGCTATAGCTTCCATCGCCATGCCAACGCGCCTTTCGCGGATAACGCGGAATGGAATGAAGCTGGCTCAGGAAATGGAACGCCAGATTCTGCCCGATGGCGGGCATGTTTCCCGCAATCCACGCGTCATGCTGGACCTGCTGCTCGATCTCCTGCCGCTTCGGCAAAGTTATATCAATCTCGGCCATGATCTGCCGTCGGGTCTGGTGCCGGCGATAGACCGCATGTTCCCGGCGATCCGGTTCTTCCGGCATCAGGGTGGCGATCTCGCGCTGTTCAACGGTGCCACGGCGACGCTTGCCAATGAGCTTGTTTCCGTGCTGCGCTATGATGAAACGGCCGGCCGGCCCTCCAAGGTCCTGCCGGACGTGAACTATCACCGGCTTGCGACGGACGATACGGTCATCATCGTGGATACGGGCTATCCCGGCTCGGCGGAGCTTTCACGCAATGCCCATTCAGGTTGCCTGTCTTTCGAAATGTCCTGCGGCAAGAACCGCTTCATCGTCAATTCCGGCTTTCCACGCAACGCCGCGCCGGAATATCAGCGGGCCAGCCGTTCCACGGCGGCGCATTCCACCGTCACGCTTGCGGATACATCATCCTGCAGACTGTCACGCTCGCGGCTGCTTGGTCCGATCATGGTGTCAGGCGTTAGCCACGTCGACAGCCGGCGTGGAACGGATGCAAACGGCAATGACATCCTGTGGGCGTCTCATGACGGTTATTTGCAGAATTTCGGCTGCTACCATGAGCGGGAAATAGAATTGAATGCGGCCGGCACCAAGATAAAGGGTCGAGATCTGCTTCGAGCCGATGCGAGTGCGGCGAAAACGCAATTGCAGTCGGTCACGGCGGTTTCACGTTTCCATATTCACCCCCACATTCAGATACACCAGCGGGATGAAGAGTCTGCCTATCTGGAGGCGGCAGATGGAACCGTCTGGCTGTTTTCCGCACCCGGGCTCGAGCTTTTCGTCACCGAGGATGTCTTCATGGCCGATGCATCCGGTATGCGCCCGTCGCAGCAGATCGAACTCCCCTTCAATCTCGCAAATACGCGGGAAATTCGCTGGCTCATCGAACGCCAGGCCTAGACAATTTCCGGCGGTGCCGGTCAAAAACCACCATAGTTTTCTCCGTTCGGCATCCCCGCTGTTTATTAATCCGGTAAGCTGTGTTAACGCGGCGGCAATTGCTGGATCAATCCCATTCCAGCCTGTCCTCCCCGTTAAACGGAGTATGCCTGATGGCCGTCGTGTCCAAGAAAATCCCCGCCCCCGATAAGGTTAAAATCCGCACGGCGCTTCTTTCCGTGTCCGACAAGACTGACATTATCGAACTGGCGACGGTTCTGTCGAAGCTTGGCGTCAAGCTTCTGTCGACCGGTGGAACGGCGAAGGCCATTGCCGAAGCAGGCCTGCCTGTGACGGATGTCTCCGACGTAACGAATTTTCCCGAGATCATGGATGGCCGCGTCAAGACACTGCATCCGAATGTCCATGGCGGGCTTCTGGCCATCCGAGACGATGCGGAACATGTCGAGGCGATGAAGGCGCATGGCATCGAGGCGATCGATCTTTCGGTCATTAATCTCTATCCCTTCGAGGAAGTTCGCGCCAAGGGCGGCGATTATCCGACGACGGTGGAAAACATCGATATTGGCGGCCCGGCGATGATCCGCGCTTCCGCCAAAAACCATGCCTATGTCACTGTTGTTACCGATCCGTCTGACTATCCCGATCTGGTTGAGGCCCTGCAGGCCGATGACGGCCAGACATCCTATGCGCTGCGCCAGCGTTTTGCCGCCAAGGCCTATGCCCGCACCGCCGCCTATGATGCGGTGATTTCCAACTGGTTTGCCGAGGCGCTTGCGATCGAAACGCCGGATTACCGCGCCATCGGCGGCGCGCTGAAAGAAAAGATGCGGTATGGCGAAAATCCGCACCAGAGCGCTGGTTTTTACTTCACCGGCGAAAAGCGTCCTGGCGTCGCAACCGCGACGCTGCTTCAGGGCAAGCAGCTTTCCTATAACAACATCAATGACACCGATGCAGCTTACGAGCTCGTGGCGGAATTCCTGCCGGAAAATGCGCCGGCAGTCGCTATCATCAAACACGCCAACCCCTGCGGTGTGGCGACGGGTCCGACACTTGCCGAAGCTTACCGGCGGGCGCTGGCATGCGATTCCGTTTCCGCTTTTGGCGGCGTGATTGCCCTGAACCGCACGCTCGATGCGGAGACGGCGGAAGAAATCGTCAAGCTCTTCACCGAAGTCATCATCGCGCCTGATGTCACCGAAGAAGCCAAGTCCATCATCGCCCGCAAGCCGAACCTGCGCCTTCTGGCCGCTGGCGGACTGCCTGATCCACGCGCGGCCGGTATTACCGCGAAGACCGTCTCGGGCGGCCTGCTGGTGCAGAGCCGCGACAATGGCATGGTCGAGGATCTGGACCTCAAGGTCGTCACCAAGCGTGCGCCGACGTCGCAGGAACTTGAAGACATGAAGTTTGCCTTCAAGATCGCCAAGCATGTGAAGTCCAATGCTGTCATTTACGCCAAGGACGGGCAGACCGCGGGTATCGGCGCCGGCCAGATGAGCCGTGTGGATTCGGCCCGTATCGCTGCCCAGAAGGCGGAAGATGCCGCCAAGGCTCTTGGCCTTGCCGAACCGTTGACGCGCGGCTCCGCCGTCGCTTCGGAAGCATTTTATCCCTTTGCTGACGGCTTGCTCGCCGCGATTGCCGCAGGTGCCACCGCTGTCATCCAGCCGGGCGGCTCCATGCGCGATCAGGAAGTGATCGACGCCGCGAATGAGCATAATGTGGCAATGGTCTTTACCGGCATGCGCCACTTCCGCCACTAAGCGCGGAAATAGGCAGAAATGACAAAGGCCCGGAAATCACTTTCCGGGCCTTTTGTTTCACGTGGGACAGTCTTGGTGCGGCAGGTTCAGGTCACTGCGCCGACCTGCCACGGCACAAATTCGTTGTCGCCGTAGTCGTAGATCTCGCTGACGG
The DNA here is from genome assembly GCF_053522445.1 of Agrobacterium sp. 22-221-1. Classification (NCBI taxonomy): domain Bacteria; kingdom Pseudomonadati; phylum Pseudomonadota; class Alphaproteobacteria; order Hyphomicrobiales; family Rhizobiaceae; genus Agrobacterium; species Agrobacterium sp. 22-221-1. The sequence continues at coordinate 294,979 of NZ_JBNWCL010000004.1, read as the reverse complement.
TCTTGTCGCCAGAGGCCACCGCCAGAATATGCTCGAAAATTCGTTTGCCGGATTCTTCGATGGTTTCAGCGCCGGTGACGATCTCGCCGCAATTGATATCCATGTCTTCCTTCATGTGTTCATACATTTCGGAATTGGTGGCGATCTTGATGCAGGGTGATGGCTTGAAGCCCGAAACCGAGCCGCGACCGGTGGTGAAACAGATGACGTTGCAACCGCCGGCGACCTGGCCGGTGACGGCAACGGGGTCATAGCCGGGCGTATCCATGAAGACGAAACCCTGTTCCGTCACGGTTTCGGCGAATTCATAAACCGCCTTCAGCGGCATGGAGCCGCCCTTGGCGACCGCGCCCAGCGATTTCTCCAGAATGGTGGTCAGGCCGCCAAGCTTGTTACCGTGGGAGGGGTTGTTGTTGAGTTCGTCGCCATTACGGGCGGTATAATCACGCCACCAATCGATACGCTGTAGGAGCTTCTCGGCGACGGCGGGGGTGACGGCGCGCTTCGTCAGGAGGTGTTCAGCGCCGTAAATCTCCGGCGTCTCCGAGAGGACTGTGGTACCGCCGTTACGGACGATGAGGTCGGAGGCATAACCCAGAGCCGGGTTGGCGGAAATGCCGGAATAACCATCCGAACCGCCGCATTCCAGCGCCACCTTCAGCTTGGAAAGCGGTTGCTCCGTGCGGCGGGCGGCATTGACCATCGGCAGCATGGCCTTGATCTCGGCAATCGCCGCATCGATCGTCTTGCGGGTGCCGCCATGCTGCTGGATCGTCATGGTGCGCAGCCGCTCACCCTCTTCCATCTTGTAATGTTCGAGAATGGGCGCGATCTGGTTGGTTTCACAACCGAGGCCGATCAGCAGAATGCCGCCGAAATTCGGATGGCGGGCATAGCCCTGAATGGTGCGGATCAGCAGGCGGTAACCTTCCGATTTCGTATTCAGCGCACAGCCGCCGCCATGGGTCAGCGCCACGACGCCATCGACATTGTCGAAACCATCAAGGCCGCCCTGCTTGTTGAAATAATCCGCGATGTAACGCGACACCGTGGCGGAACAGTTCACCGAGGCGATGACGCCGATATAGTTTCGTGTTCCGACACCACCGAGGCCGCGGTCATAACCCCTGAACGTCCGGCGTTCGGCTTCCGGCACCATGCCCTTTTCTTCGATATCGACGCTGAACTGATGCGCGTGTTCGGAAGGCACCATGGCGAGATTGTGCAGGTGCACGTGCCGGCCGGGCTCGATATCCTGGGTGGCAATACCGATGACCTGTCCGTATTTCAGCACCTCATCGCCCGATTTGATGAATTTGAGGGCCACCTTGTGCCCGCGCCCGATCAGCTCAAGCGCTGCCAGATCGCCCCTGCCCGTCGCGCCGCCGGCCGGAATGGACCGACGCGCCACCGCAACATTGTCGTTGGCGTTCAGCAAAATGGTTGCCTCGGAATTCTCACTCACGGGTTTTCCTCCTCCCGGTATATTGCCTGCTATGTTTCTAGATCAGTTTTCGACCCAGCGTCTCTTCGAACCTTCCAGGTGGGTATGCATGGCGGCCTGGGCCAGCAGCGGGTCTTTCAGTTCAAGCGCCGCCAGAATGGCCTCGTGTTCCTGAAGCGCATGGGTCCAGGTATCGCGGTCTTCGAATTTCACGCGAAGCTGGGCCGAAATGGGGCTGTGGCGCTCATCGAAGAGGTTCGCCACCATTCGCGCCAAAACGCTGTTACCGGATTGCTCGGCTATGGTGACGTGAAACAGCCGATCCTGATCCAGAGGCTTGCGGCCGGCCTCTATTTCCCGCTGCATGGTATTGAGTATCTGGCGGAGGGTCGCGATTGTCTCATCGGTCATCCGGCTTGTCGCCAGCACGATGGTGGCACCCTCCAGCGCGGCGCGCGCCTGCATCAGTTCGGAGGGGCTATCACCGAGCGATTTGGTATGGTGGGTCGTCTGCAGCGCTTCCGCCGACACATAGACCCCGGAACCCATGCGAATTTCGACGGTGTTGTCGATTTCAAGCGCAATCAGCGCCTCACGCAAGGAAGGCCTCGATACGCCGAGCTTCTGTGCCAGTTCCCGCTCGGCGGGAAGCCGCGTGCCGGGCAGGAATTCACCCATATCGATGAGTTCGCGTATCTGATCCGCAATCTGCTGATAAAGCCTGCGCGGTTCCGCTATTTTGGCCTGACCACTCATGTGTTTTTTGACGAGTCCTGTCTGCAATTCATATTTGGCCTTACCGTAACGCCAAGCGTTTCAATACGCAAGGAATTACTTAAATATATGAAATTACGTATTTATTATCGGTTGTCGTTTCATGCATTGCTTCTGTTTTGGATATGGCTTCGCAAATTTTGGCCTAATTGGCTTGACCATTCTGAAAAACCGGCCTAACCATTTGGCCTGTTCATGACCCCGGTGGAGCGGGGATACGGGTGGGAGGTTTCCAGATGTCGCACGGCGCATCGACAATTCGGGGCGATTTTTCGCCTGAACAGATGGCGCATGGACAACGTGCGGTGCTCCTGCGCCTCGATAATATCAGCAAGGAATTTCCCGGCGTCAAAGCACTGTCGAACGTGCATTTCGATCTGCGCGCCGGCGAGGTGCATGCCGTCTGCGGCGAAAATGGCGCGGGAAAATCGACGCTGATGAAGATCGTCAGCGGCGTCTATCAGCCGAGCGACGGCACCATCCTTCATAAAGGTGTGAAGGTGCAATATGCATCGCCGCTGGAATCCGAAGCCGCCGGCATCGCCATCATCCACCAGGAACTGAACCTCGTTCCGCACCTTTCCGTTGCCGAAAACATCTATCTTGCGCGCGAACCGCGTCGCGGTTTCCTCGTCGACCGCAAGAAGCTGCGCCTCGATGCCAAGCGTTGTCTCGACCGGCTGGGTGTCGATATCGACCCTGACCAGATCGTCCGCGGTCTTTCGGTCGCCCAATGTCAGATGGTGGAAATCGCCAAGGCGCTTTCTCTTGACGCTGAAGTGCTCATCATGGATGAGCCGACCTCTTCGCTGACCGAGAAGGAAACCCGGCTCCTGTTCAAGGTCATTCGCGATCTCAAGGCATCCGGTGTCGGGATCGTTTATATTTCCCACCGTCTCGATGAAATGGCCGAAATCGTCGACCGTGTGACGGTTCTGCGCGACGGACGTTACATTTCGACCGACGATTTCGCTTCGATCACCGTTGACGACATCGTCACGCGCATGGTCGGGCGTTCGCTGGAAGACAAATTCCCCGAGCGTACATCGCGCCCCACGGAAGATGTTATTTTTTCCGTCGAGGGCCTGACGCGCAGCGGCGTGTTTCACGACGTCGGTTTTTCGCTGCGACGTGGTGAAATCCTCGGTTTTGCCGGGCTGATGGGTGCCGGCCGCACCGAAGTCGCCCGGGCGATCTTCGGCGCCGATCCGCTCGATGCGGGCAGGATCGTTTTCAACGGGCGCGAACTTTCGATCAATTCGCCGCAGGACGCCATCGAGGAGGGCATCGCCTATCTCTCGGAAGACCGCAAAAGCGATGGTCTCGCCATCAAGATGTCGGTGGCGGCCAATACGACGCTTGCCAATCTCGGCGAGGTTTCCAACCGTTTCGGCCTGATCGATTTCAAGAAACATGACGATGTGGCAAAGCGCTACGTCGATCTCCTGAATATCCGTACTCCCTCCATCGGGCAGACGGTGAGGCTGCTCTCCGGCGGCAATCAGCAGAAAATCATCATCGGCAAATGGTTGTTCCGGCAATCTCGTGTGCTGTTTTTCGACGAGCCGACACGCGGCATCGATGTCGGCGCGAAATTCGCGATCTACAAGATCATGGACGAGCTCGCCGCGCAGGGTATCGGCGTCATTCTCATCAGCTCGGAACTGCCGGAAATTCTGGGGCTGACGGATCGTATCGCCGTTTTCCACCAGGGCCGGATTACGGGCGTGCTCGAAACCGCCAAGACCAATCAGGAAGAAATCATGCGGTATGCGTCCGGTTACGGCCGGACCGCGCAGTGAGGAACGACATGGCCAATATTGCAGAAACCAAGAAGAGCTTCGCAGTCAGCGACCGCCAGAAGGACATTATCCAGAAGTTTGCGGCGCTAGGCAGCCTCTTTGCGCTTGTCGCGGTCTTTTCCGCCACCAGCAGCGCCTTCTTCACCGTCAATAACGGCATGACGATTGCGTTGCAGGTCACGTCCATCGCGCTGCTCGGCATCGGGGCTACCTGTGTCATCATCACCGGCGGCATCGATCTTTCCGTCGGTTCGGTGCTTGCGCTCGCCGGTGTCGTCGCCGCCCTTGCGGTGAAGGAACTCGGCATGCCGGTGCCGGTCGGCATGTTGCTCGGCATTCTGACGGGGTCGCTCTGCGGTCTCATCAACGGTCTTCTGGTCACCCGTTTCAAGCTGCCGCCTTTCATCGCCACCCTCGGCATGATGCTGATCGCCCGTGGCGTGGCGTTGCAGATCACCGGTGCTCGCGCCGTCTCCGGCCTTGGCGAATCTTTCGGCGAACTCGGCAATGGCGCTCTCTTCCGAATCGTCACTATCGGTGACGACGGTTTTCCGAATGTGGTGTTTCCCGGCATCCCCTACCCCGTCATCCTGATGGTGGTGATTGCGCTTGCGGTTTCCTTCATGCTCAACCGCTCTATCCTCGGCCGTCACATTTACGCTGTCGGTTCCAACGCCGAAGCCGCGCGCCTTTCCGGCGTCAATGTCGCCCGCGTCACCAATTTCACCTACATCCTGTCCGGCACGCTCGCCGGGTTGACGGGCTGCGTGCTGATGTCGCGCCTCGTCACCGCTCAGCCGAATGAAGGTGTGATGTATGAGCTGGACGCCATTGCCAGCGCCGTTATCGGCGGCACATCGCTGATCGGTGGCGTCGGCACGATTTCCGGCACGGCCATTGGCGCCTTCGTCATCGGCATCCTGCGCAACGGTCTCAATATGAACGGCGTCTCCGCCTTCACGCAACAGATCATCATCGGCCTCGTCATTCTGGTCACCGTCTGGATCGACCAGTTGCGCAATCGCCGCTGATCAAGGGCCTGCGGACCCTTTCCGCAAAAAAGATCGGCAAGGGGAGGCCCGGTATGCCGACATCACGGAGGAAGAAATGAAGAAAATTGCGACTGCCCTTCTGACATCCGCAATTGCGCTGTGGAGCGTTTCCACCGTGCAGGCCGGCGAAATCGCTGTCATCGTCAAGACCGTCAACTCCACCTTCTGGCAGAACGTCCAGAAGGGTGCTGATGCGGCGATGAAGAACTCTTCCGGCAACACCATGACCTTCCAGGGTCCGGCTGCCGAGTCCGCCATTGCCGACCAGGTCAACATGGTTGAAAACGCCATCAACCGTAAGGTCGCGGGCATTGTTCTGGCACCTTCCGATCCGGACGCGCTGGTGCCTGCCGTCAAGAAGGCCTGGGAAGCCCGTATTCCGGTGGTTCTGATCGACTCGCAGCTCGCAAAGGGCTCGGAGCAATATTACCAGTCGTTTCTGGCGACCGATAACAAGAAAGCCGGCGAACTGGCAGCGCAGGCGTTGATCGACAAGGTGGGCAAGGAAGGCAAGATCGCCGTCATGTCCTATGTTGCCGGTGCCGGTTCTGAAATCGGCCGTGTCGGCGGTTTCACCGATTACATCCAGATGAATTCCAACCTGAAGATTGTCGGCCCGTTCTATTCGCAGTCGCAGATGGCGACCGCGCTGAACCAGACGACAGACGTTCTGGCCGCCAATTCCGATCTCAAGGGCATTTTCGGCGCCAATGAGCCGACGGCAATCGGCGTCGGCCGCGCGCTTGCCCAGAGCGGTAAGGCCGGCAAGGTCGTCGCCATCGGCTTCGACGGCAACCAGGACCTTCAGGGCTTCGTCAAGGATGGCACGCTGGCCGGCATCGTGGTTCAGGGTTCCTATCAGATGGGTGAAAAGGGCGTAGAGACCATTTCCAAGCTCATCGGCAAGGAAAAGGTCGAGAAGTTCGTCGACACCGGCGTCGTTGTTGTCACCAAGGACAATATCGAGAAGCCCGAAGCCAAGAACGTTCTTTATTGATTGCGTGATGACGCGCCGCTTTGCGGCGGCGCGTCTTTCCAAAGACAAGCTGGAAAGTCCCTGCGATGAAAGTCTCCGATACACGTAAATTGCCGCGCCGCGCCGTCGACGTTACCGTCATGGGCCTCGGTTGCGCCCAGATGGGCAATCTCTACCGCGTCACGCCCTATGAAGAGTCCAAGGGTGCGTTCGACAAGGCATGGGAAAGCGGCATGCGTTATTTCGATACCGCGCCGTTCTACGGCTATACGCGGTCGGAGCGCCGCCTCGGCACCATGGTGACGGAGCATGACCGGAACGAATACACGCTGAGCACCAAGGTTGGCCGTGTGATGGTGCCGGACGAGACCGTCGGTCCGGATGAGGATGCCTATATAGCGCCCCTGCCGTTCCGCCCGGTCTATGATTATTCCTATGACGGTATCCTGCGCTCCTTCGAGGCAAGCCAGCAACGGCTCGGTGTTCTGAAACCGGATATTCTTTATGTGCATGATATCGGCTCCTTCACCCATGGCGAAAAGCACCGGCATTACTGGGAGCAGCTGACCACGGGCGGTGGCTTCCGGGCGCTTGGCAAGCTGCGCGAGGAAGGATCGACGGGGGCCGTCGGCCTTGGCGTCAATGAGTGGGAAATCGTCAGCGACGCCATGGATGTGTTCGATATCGACGTCGCCATGCTTGCCGGTCGTTATACGCTGCTGGAGCAGCAGAGCCTTGCTTTCATGAACCGTTGCGCTGAAAGCGGTGTCGCCATCGTTGTCGCCGGTGCATTCAATTCCGGCATTCTGGCTGGCAACCGCAAATTCAATTATGCCGATGCGCCTGCCGATATTCTCACGCGTGTCGATGCGCTGCAGGGTGTTTGCGAGGAACTCGGCGTATCGCTGCAGGCGGCCGCGCTGCAGTTTCCGCTCGCCCATCCGGCATCTGTCACGGTCGTTTCGGGTGCGCGCAATGCGCAGCAGCTCGCCTCCAATATCGAGTGGTTCGAACAGTCTATCCCGGATGAATTCTGGTCCGAACTGCACAGGCGCGGCCTGATTGCCGAAGGTGCGCCTGTACCGGGCGGAAAGGCCTGAGGCAATGCTCATCGACGCCCACCAGCATCTCTGGCTGATGAAGGATCGCGCCGGGCAGTGGCCGCCGCCGTCGCTCGCCGCCATCTACCGGGATTTTCTCCCCGCCGACCTGTCGCCTTTGCTGGCCGCTGCTGGCGTTTCCGGCACCGTGCTGGTGCAGACGATGGAGACGGCGGCCGACACGGATTTCATGCTGGCGCTGGCGGAAAAGACCGATTTCATAAAGGGTGTTGTCGGCTGGGTGGATATGAAATCCGCCGATGCGGCGAGTGAAATCGCCCGTCGGGCAAAACATCCGGCGTTCAAGGGCATCCGCCCGATGTTGCAGGGCATGGAGGATGTCGCCTGGATCGATGATCCGGCACTCGATCCCGCCGTGGCGGGGCTGGTAAAACATGGTCTGGCGTTCGATGCGCTGGTCCTGCCGCCCAATCTGCCGCATCTCTTCGCCTTTGCCCGCCGCCATCCGCAATTGCCTGTCGTCATCGACCATGGCGCGAAGCCGTTGATTGCTACCGGTCACTACAGCGACTGGCGCAAGGATATGGCCGCTCTGGCGGCTCTCCCGAATGTCCATTGCAAGCTTTCCGGTCTGCTGACCGAGCGCGGTGAGCAGCGGCCGGAAGCGATACGGCCTTATGCCGAGACCATTCTGGAACTCTTTGGCGGCAACCGCGTGATTTTTGGCAGTGACTGGCCGGTGTTGCGGCTGGCGGGCGATTATCAGGCGTGGCTGGATTTCTGCCGCGATATCGTGCCTGCAGAGGACCATGCGGCAGTTTTCGGCGGTAACGCCGTTCGTTTTTATTCCCTTTCCCACAGGTGATGCATGCTGGCGATTTTCTGCGAAACCCCAGGTCAACTCGTCTCCAAGGAACTGCCAAAGCCAGCGCGTGGCGAAGGTGAAGTCCTGGTGCGTATTCGGCGCATCGGGGTTTGCGGCACGGACCTGCACATCTTCACCGGCAACCAGCCTTATCTTTCCTATCCGCGTATCATGGGCCATGAGCTTTCCGGCACGGTGGAAGAGGCGCCGCAAGGCAGCCATCTGTGCGCCGGCGACGTGGTCACCGTCATTCCCTATATTTCTTGCGGCAAATGCAGCGCCTGCCTGAAGGGCAAGAGCAATTGCTGCCGCAATATCGGTGTGCTGGGCGTTCATCGCGATGGCGGCATGGTCGAATATCTGAGCGTGCCGCAGCAATTCGTGCTGAAGGCGGAGGGGCTGAGTCTCGATCAGGCGGCGATGACCGAATTTCTGGCTATCGGTGCGCATGCGGTGCGCCGGGGGGCAGTCGAGAAGGGGCAGAAGGTTCTGATCGTCGGCGCCGGCCCGATTGGCATGGCGGTTGCGGTTTTCGCGGTTCTCGATGGCGGTGAAGTGACCATGATCGACGGACGTACCGACCGGCTGAATTTCTGCAGGGAGCATCTCGGGGTCGCACACACGGTGACACTCGGCGAGGGCGACCGGGATCGCCTCTCCGACATTACCGGCGGCGATTTTTTCGATGCGGTCTTCGATGCGACCGGCAATCCGAAAGCCATGGAGCGCGGCTTTTCCTTTGTCGGCCATGGCGGTTCCTATGTACTGGTCTCCATCGTCGCCAGCGATATCAGCTTCAACGATCCGGAGTTCCACAAGCGTGAGACGACGCTGCTCGGCAGCCGCAATGCCACGCCCCAGGATTTCGAGCGCGTCCTGCAGGCGCTTCGGGAAGGCAAGGTACCGGAAGCGCTGATCACCCATCGCATGACGCTTGCCGATGTGCCCTCCAGATTCGCCGGCCTGACCGATCCGAAGGCCGGAGTGATCAAGGGCATGGTGGAGGTCGCATGACGCCCGATACGCCCATCCTGCAATTCGGCACCAGCCGCTTTCTTCTGGCGCATGCGGATCTCTTTGTTTCGCAGGCGCTGGACAAGGGCGAGGCTGTCGGGCGCATCGCGATTGTCCAGACGACAGGCAATGCGGAGAGCCTGAAGCGTGTTGCGGCGCTGAACAGCGGGGCACCTTACCCCGTGCGTATTCGCGGTATCCGCGATGGGCAGGAAGTGGATGAGGAAATTCAGGGCGGGGCTGTCGCGCGGGCGCTGACGGCTGCGACCGACTGGGCCGAAGTGCGCCGCCTTGCCTGCGAGGCCGAGGTTATTCTGTCCAATACGGGCGATCGCGGTTATGAGCTGGATTCGGCGGATAATGCCGGGCTTGCTGACGATTTCACGATCGTACCGAAAAGCTTTCCGGCAAAACTCTGCATGTTGCTGCTGGAGCGTTTTCAGCGCAATCCGGAAGCGCCTGTGTCCATCTTCCCCTGTGAGCTCGTGCCGCGCAATGGCGAAAAGCTGAAACAGGTCATTCGCCGGCTTGCCGATGAATGGCAATTGCCGGCTGGTTTTGCCTTTTATCTGAATGAGAAGTGCCGTTTCGCCAATAGTCTGGTGGATCGCATTGTCTCCGAGCCTATCGACCCGGTGGGTGCGGTGGCGGAACCCTATGCGCTATGGGCTATAGAGAAGCAGGACGGGCTTGTCCTTCCCTGTACGCACCCTGCCGTGGTGCTGACGGACGATCTCGATCACTATGAAAAGCTGAAGCTTTTCCTGCTCAATCTCGGCCATTCCTATCTGGCGGAACGCTGGTTGCAGGATGCGCGTGCGAAGGACGAGACGGTGCGTCAGGCAATGGCCGACGATGCTCTCGTTGCGGATCTGGAGACGCTTTGGCGGAGCGAGGTTCTGCCGGTCTTTGCCGCTGAAGGCATGGGGGACGATGCGCAGGCCTATATTGGCGTGCTGCGGGAGCGTTTGCGCAATCCCTTTCTCGCGCATCGGCTCTCCGATATCGCCGGCAACCACGATGAAAAGAAGCGCCGCCGCTTTGTCCCGGTCATTGCTGCGGCAGAACGGCTGGGTTTGGACCTGCCGCAGACAAAGCTGCGCGCTGCGCTCGCCACCATCAAGCAATAACGGAGTTTTTCATGCAGCGCATGGGCATGGTCATAGGCGTCAAACCGGAAATGATCGGGGAGTATAAAAGGCTGCATGCAGCCGTCTGGCCTGAAATTCTGGCGCTTATCAGCGACTGCAATATCCGCAACTACACGATCTTCCTGCGCGAGCCGGAAAATCTGCTCTTCGGCTACTGGGAATATCACGGCAGCGATATCAGCGCCGACATGGCGAAGATGGCCGCAAGCCCCAAGAACCAGGAATGGTGGTCCTTCACCATTCCCTGCCAGCAACCGCTCGAAAGCCGGAAGGAAGGCGAGTGGTGGGCGATGATGGAAGAAACCTTCCACCACGATTGAACGATTTCCTTTGACACTGACCGCGAGTGAACGGCCATGACCAAAATTACTGATCTGCGTGTTTTCGACCTGCGTTTTCCGACCTCCCAGAGCCTCGACGGTTCGGATGCTATGAACCCCGACCCGGATTATTCGGCGGCTTATGTCATTCTCGATACCGATGAGCCGGGTCTCAAAGGCCACGGGCTGACCTTCACCATCGGCCGCGGTAACGATATCTGCTGCATGGCCATCGAAGCGATGCGTCATCTGGTCGTCGGCACCGATCTTGCCACCGTCACCGAGAACCCCGGCAAATATTGGCGGCATCTGACCAGCGACAGCCAGCTGCGCTGGATCGGGCCGGACAAGGGCGCGATGCATCTCGCCACCGGCGCCGTCGTCAATGCCGTATGGGATCTGCTGGCCAAGAAGGCGGGCAAGCCGGTCTGGCAGCTCGTTGCCGATATGAGCCCGGAAGAAATCGCCGATATCGTCGACTATCGTTATCTGACCGACGTGCTGACCCGGGACGAGGCGCTTGCGATCCTCAAAAAAGCCGAAAGCGGCAAGAAGGAACGTATCGAGACGCTGAAGAGCGAAGGTTATGCCTGCTACACGACCTCGGCCGGCTGGCTCGGTTATGACGACGCCAAGCTGCGCCGTCTTTGCCAGGAAGCCATCGATGCCGGATTCAACCATGTAAAGATGAAGGTCGGCCGCGATCTGGAAGACGACATCCGCCGCCTCACCATTGCCCGTGAGGTGATCGGTCCCGACCGTTACCTGATGATCGACGCCAACCAGGTATGGGAAGTAGATCAGGCAATCGACTGGGTGAAGAAGCTCGCCTTCGCCAAGCCATTCTTCATTGAGGAGCCGACCAGCCCGGACGATATTGCCGGCCATCGCAAGATCCGCGCCGCCATCGGCCCGGTGAAGGTGGCGACCGGTGAAATGTGCCAGAACCGTATCATGTTCAAGCAGTTCATCGCCGAGGGCGCCATCGATGTGGTGCAGATCGATAGCTGCCGTATGGGCGGGCTGAACGAGGTGCTGGCGGTGCTGCTGATCGCCGCCAAATACAATTTGCCGGTCTGGCCGCATGCCGGTGGCGTCGGCCTTTGCGAATATGTGCAGCATCTGTCGATGATCGACTATCTGGTCGTATCAGGCACGAAGGAAGGCCGCGTGATCGAATATGTCGACCACCTGCACGAGCACTTCATCGAACCCTGCGATATCAGAAATGCCGCTTACATGCCGCCGAAACTGCCGGGCTTCTCCATCGAAATGAAGCCGGAGTCCATTGAGACCTACACTTTCGAGGAATAGTCAAAGGATGACAGCGCCTCCTTGAGCCGCTGCCACTCCGTTTCTCTACCGGGAAGGCCGAAACGCATGTCGTTCGGCCTTTCATCAAAAATGCGGACCAGAATGCCGTGTCGGCCAAGATGGCTGAACAGGTCTGCGGCGCGGGGAGCCCGCACCAGAGTAAACAGCGGTGTGCCGCCGGCAATTGCCAGCCCCGCTTTCTCCAGCATGGCGTTCATGCGCCGGGCGTCTTCGGCAAGGTGCAGACGCATGGATGATTGCCATTCCCCATCCGCAAGAGCCTGTGTCGCGATATGCAGCGCCGGGCCGGAAACCGCCCAGGGGCCGAGCCTTGCCTCCAGGTCGGCAGCGATATCGGGATGCGCAATCGCGAAACCCAGCCGAACGCCCGCCATGCCGTAAAACTTGCCGAAGGAGCGCAGGACCACCAGCGCATCCTGACCGGCGGCATCTGCGAGGCTTTCGGCAAGTCCCGTCTCTATGAAGGCTTCGTCCACGACGAGCAGTCCACCCTTGCGGCGCATGGTTTCGGCCAGCGACAACAATGCAGCGCGATCCGTGATGCGGCCATCGGGATTATTGGGATTGACCACCACGGCATAGTCATGAGCCGACATCGCGTTGATGTTTTCCACCTCGGTCACAGCCAGTCCGGCCATGCGTGCGGTCCGGGCATGTTCCGCATAGGCGGGTGAAAGCACGGCGCCGCTCTTGGCCCCGTGGGCGATAGCGATCTGGGCCAGCAATGGCATCAGCATCTGGGTGCCGGGGGAAAGCGCCACATGCCGGGCGGAAGGCGCATCGAAATGCGTTGCGGCCAGATGTCTCAATTTTTCGGCGGCGTCCGGTTCCGGCAGGCGCGCGAATGCGCTGGCGGGGACCGGCGAATGCGGATAGGAGTGCGGATTGATCCCGGTCGAAAGGTCGATCCACGGTTCCGGCGCTTCAGGAAACATCAGACGCGCCCTGCCGAGATTGCCGCCGTGACGGATCGCAGCTTTCGCCTTTTCTGGTACTGTCTCGCCCATGTTTTTTGCTCTCGCTTTCCTGTCGCTCGTGATCGAACGCCTGACCGGCTATCCGGACTGGCTGTTCAAACGCATCGGCCATCCCGTCACCTGGATCGGTTCGCTTATCGCGCTGCTGGACAAAAAATGGAACCGGGAGAGCGCGTCATTTTCACAGCGCAAGGGGGCAGGCGTGGCGGCTCTCGTTGTTTTCGCCGGGCTGACGCTGTTTGTCGCATGGTTAGCGCAATCCGTTCTGCTTTTCCTGCCCTTCGGCCTTTTGCTGGTCGCCGTGCTTGGCGCTTCGCTGCCGGCGCAGAAAAGTCTCGAGCAGCATGTGGAGGCTGTCGCCACTGCGCTGGAGCGCGAGGGTGTGGAAGGCGGCCGCAAGGCGGTATCGATGATCGTCGGGCGCGATCCGCAAAAGCTGGACGAGGCGGCGATCTGCCGGGCGGCGATCGAAAGTCTGGCAGAGAATTTTTCCGACGGCATCGTCGCGCCCGCCTTCTGGCTCGGTCTCCTGGGCCTGCCGGGCGGCGCGACCTACAAGGCGATCAATACGGCCGACAGCATGATCGGCCATCGCTCACCCCGCCATGAGGCCTTCGGCTGGGCCTCCGCCCGGCTGGACGATCTGGTCAATCTGCCGGCCTCACGGCTGAGCGGCGGTCTTTTCGTGGTCGCGGCGTTTTTTGTTAAGGGCGCATCACCTAGCGGGGCCATGGCAGCGATACGTCGCGATGCCCATCATCACCGTTCTCCCAATGCCGGCTGGCCGGAGGCGGCGCTGGCTGGCGCTCTCGGCTTTGCGCTCGCAGGGCCGCGCTCCTATGGCGGGCAGATGATCGAGGCGCGTTTCATGGGCGAAGGCGGCAGGGCGGCGCTGGTTGCCGGCGACATTCGCAGGGCGCTGCGGCTTGCGCGGGTTGCCGACCTGTTGTTGATCGGCCTGTTGGGACTTCTGGCGATCCTTATCGCGCTATAGCGAGCAGACGGTCGAGATCGAGGTGCTGTTCCATATGCGCCGCGAGGCGATCAAGAACGGCGTCCACCTGCGCATCGTAGTTCAGTTCCGTGTTCTGTCCGCCAAGCCGCTCAAGCCACGCGCCGCGTTGGCGGTCATCCGAAAACAGGCCGTGAATATAGGTGCCGAAGATGCGGCCGTCAGGCGACACAGCGCCGTCTTCATGCCCATCAATTTTCGAAAAAGGCAGGCTGTCGGTTCCGCGCGTGGTTTCACCGACATGCATTTCATAGCCGGATAAATCAACACCGTCGAAACTTTTCCCTGTAACGGAAACCAGCCTTTTGTCCCCCGTCAGAACAGTGTCGACATCCAGCAGGCCGAGCCCGTCGACTGTTGCCGGCGGTCCTTCGATGCCTTCGGGATCGGCAACGGTTTTTCCAAGCATCTGGTATCCGCCGCAGAGGCCCAGAACATAGCCGCCGCGTCTCACATGCGCCTTGATATCGATGTCGAGCCCTGTATTTTTCAGCACGGCAAGATCGGCGATGGTGGTTTTCGAGCCGCAAAGCAGTACCAGTCGGCAATCGGCGGGAATGGTTTCGCCCGGCCGCACGCGGATGAGCTCGACATCCGGTTCCATGTCCAGCGGATCGAGATCGTCGAAATTGGAAATATGCGGCAGGATCGGCACGGCGATGCGGATCTTTGCGCTAGGTTTCCGCTCAGCCGGGCCGGAAAGCCCGAGAGCATCCTCTGCCGGCAACTTAGCGGCGTCGGCAAAATGCGGCAGGAGCCCGATGGAGGCCCAGTCGGTCTTTTCCTCAATTATCCGCATGCCGTCCGAAAACAGGGCCGGGTCGCCGCGAAAGCGATTGACGATGAAACCTTCGATCATCGCCGCGTCTTCAGCTTCGAGCACGACTTTGGTGCCGACGAGGCTGGCGATGACGCCGCCCCGGTCGATATCGCCGATCAGGATCACAGGCGCGTCCGCAGCTCTCGCAAAACCCATATTGGCGATGTCATTGGCACGCAGGTTGATTTCTGAGGCGCTGCCCGCGCCTTCCACCAGCACCAGATCGGCCTGTTGTTTCAGGCGGTTGAAGCTTTCGAGCACGCGCGGCATCAGCCCGGCCTTCATGTGCTGATAATCGGCCGCTTTGGCATTTCCGGCGATCTTGCCCTGCACCACCACCTGTGCGCCGGTCTCGCTCTGTGGCTTCAGGAGCACCGGGTTCATGTGCACGGAAAGCGGCACGCCCGCCGCCCGTGCCTGCAGCGCCTGCGCGCGGCCAATCTCGCCGCCATCGGCGGTGACCGCCGCATTGTTCGACATGTTCTGCGGTTTGAACGGCATGACGGACAGGCCGCGCTTGACGAAGGCACGGGCAAGGCCGGCCACCATCAGCGATTTGCCGACATCCGAGCCGGTTCCCTGAAACATCAGCACACGTGCAGCCATGTCAGAATTCTATCCCCGCCTGCGCCTTCACGCCCGCCTTGAAGTGATGTTTCACGAGGGTCATTTCCGTCACCATATCAGCCGCGTCGATGAGCGGTTGCTTGGCGTTGCGGCCGGTAACGATGACATGCAGATCGGGCCTGCGGCTAGAAAGCGTTTCGACCACCTCTTCCAGCGGCAGGTAATCGTAACGGAGCGCGATATTCAGCTCATCGAGGATCAGCAGGCCGATGGTCTCGTCGGCCATCAGTACCTTGGCTTCTTCCCAGGCCTTTGCCGCCGCTGCGACGTCGCGTTTCAAATCCTGTGTGTCCCAGGTGAACCCTTCGCCCATGGTGCGCCACACGACCCTGTCGCCGAACAAAGTCAGCGCCTGCTGTTCTCCCGTCGACCATGCGCCCTTGATGAATTGAACGACACCGACCCGCCGCCCGGTGCCGAGCATGCGCAGGGCAAGACCGAAAGCGGCGGTGGATTTGCCCTTGCCCGGGCCGGTATTGATCATCAGCAGACCTTTTTCGATGGTCTTTTCCGCAACCTCGGCGTCCTGCACCGTCTTGCGGTTGACCATTTTCTGCCGGTGACGTTCGGCTTCGCTGTCGCTGATGTCGCGTGTCATCGCGTTTTCCTTTTCATCCAGCGGTGCGGGACCCGGTGCCCCCGCCGTTCGGAGCGGCGACTATACCCAATTTGCCGCACCCGGCAATGTGCGGGCCACAGGGCCGCGGCATTGACCCTCACGCCCGTTCAGCCTAAGGGTAACGGACTGACGGTCTTTTCCCGGCAACGGGAAAAGCTAAGAGGGAACACGGTTCCAGCCCGACTACCGGGTCATTCCGTGGCTGCCCCCGCAACTGTAAGCGGTAAGCCCGCACCGTAAAGCCACTGGACACCTCAACGGGTTCGGGAAGGCGGTGTCAGGGTGTAAAGCCGCGAGCCAGGAGACCTGCCGTTTCAGGAAAAACGTCTGCCGGGCGGGGTGCTCCGGTCAGTCGGTTAGATCGAACATCCGGTTTGCGCCTGTCCGCTTACCGTATTCGACATCCGCACCCCCGAGATTTTTTTGCAAGGCGCGGGAAACGATACGGTTTGGATATTTCAGCGACATCTTCATGTGCAGGCGGAAACACGCAGGACGAAACGGCGTCCGGCGTGACCGTCTTCGTTTGCAGAAGCTGTCGCGATGAAGCCGACCCCAATGCCGAACCGCGCCCCGGCTCACGCCTCGCCGATGCCGTCATCGCAAAGGCGGAGGAAACGGGTGTCACCGTTCGTTCCGTCAACTGCCTCGCCAATTGCAAGCGCGGGCTTAGCGCCGTGCTGCGCAGCACCGATGGCTGGTCCTATGTTTTTGGCGGGCTGACAATAAGTGACGCGGAAGATTTGCTGACCGGCGCGCGGCTGCTGGCTGCCGCCCCCGACGGTTTGATGCCCTGGCGCGGCCGCCCCGAACCCTTAAAGCGCGGCATGGTGGCGCGCATTCCCCCATTCGATTTTACCGAGGAGAGATCATGAGCACCCTTCTGGACCGCGTTCCCTGCACCATCGTCACCGGCTTTCTGGGGGCTGGCAAAACCACGTTGCTGCGCGGCCTTCTCGAAAAGCTGGACGGCAAGCGGCTGGCGATCATCGTCAACGAATTCGGCGATATCGGCATCGATGGCGAGATTCTCAAAGGTTGCGGTATTGAAAGCTGCCCGGAAGAAAACATCGTCGAACTGGCCAATGGCTGCATCTGCTGCACGGTGGCGGATGATTTCCAGCCCGCCATCGAACAGATTCTGAGCCGCCAGCCGAAGGTGGAGCATATCCTCATCGAAACCTCGGGCCTCGCCCTGCCGAAGCCGCTGGTGCAGGCCTTCCAGTGGCCGGCGATCAAGAGCCGCGTGACGGTGGATGCCGTCGTGGCCGTGGTGGATGGCGCTGCCCTTGCCGAAGGGCAGGTGGCGCACGACATGGAAGCACTCGCGGCCCAACGGGCCAATGACGAGGCGCTCGATCACGATGACCCGGTCGAAGAGGTTTTCGAGGATCAGGTCGCCTGCGCCGATCTTATCGTGCTGACCAAGGCCGATCTTCTTGACGATGCCGGCCTGGACAGGGCCAAGGCGCATGTTCTCGAACATCTGCCGAAGGCGGCAAAGATCGTCGTGGCTTCCAATGGCGCCATCGACCCCGCCGTGCTGATCGGTCTTGGCCTTGCGG
This sequence comes from Agrobacterium sp. 22-221-1, assembly GCF_053522445.1. NCBI lineage: Bacteria > Pseudomonadati > Pseudomonadota > Alphaproteobacteria > Hyphomicrobiales > Rhizobiaceae > Agrobacterium > Agrobacterium sp. 22-221-1. Next base: position 277,565 of record NZ_JBNWCL010000004.1, on the reverse strand, counting down.
TGGAAGAGGATATCGAAAACCGCCGTACCCATCATGACGGTGAACTCGACCACGAGCATGACGATTTCGACAGTTTCGTCATCGATCTGCCGGCCGTGACCGATCCGGAAGCGCTGGCAGCCCGTATCGCCGAGACGGCGGCTGCGGAAAATGTCCTGCGCATCAAGGGCTTCATCGAGGTTTCCGCAAAGCCGATGCGCCTGCAGGTGCAGGCTGTCGGCAGCCGTGTCAACCATTATTACGACCGCCCTTGGGCTGCGGGTGAGGAACGCCGCAGCCGCCTCGTCGTCATCGGCGAAAAGGGCATCAACCGCGAAAAGATCGAACAGATGCTGGCCGCCTGACGATGCACATTCTCGCCACCACATCCTCGTCTCTGGACGACCTGATCGAGCCGGTTGATCTCAACCAGCCCCGGTCGGATGTGGTGGTACTGTCTTTTTCGGCAAGCGATCTGGCCGGGCTGGAACAGGCTTGGCGGCGAACAGAGGGTGCGCTCCCCTCCCTGTCAGCCGCCAACCTCTCCGAGCTTCGACATCCCATGTCGGTCGATCTCTGGATCGAAAAGACGGCGGAACATGCCAGGGTTATTCTTATCCGAATTCTCGGCGGTGCGGAACGCTGGCGTTACGGTGTCGATCAGCTTTCCATTCTTGCACGCAGGCGCGGCATCAAGCTTCTGCTTTTGCCGGGTGAGTGCAGCGAAAGGGACGAGAAACTCGAAGCGGCCTCGACCGTCGATCGGCGGACTTTGGCCTCGGTCCTCTCCTTCTTTCGCGAGGGCGGGCAGGAGAATATGGACCGGCTTGCCCTTGGTCTCGCCGCTCTTGCAAGGGGTGAGGCATGGCCGGATATTGAAGCCGAACCGCTGCCGAAAGCCGGTTTCTACCGGCCCGGCAGGGGCGTTGTGGATAGGGCGGAAGCTTGCGCGGGTTTTCCCGACGGTGCGTCCCTTCTGCCCATCCTCTTTTACCGTTCCATGCTTCTGGCGGCAGATGCCGCACCGGTGGACGCGCTTTTCGAGGCGCTCTCGCAGCGCGGTTTTGCACCCTTGCCGATTTTTGTCAGTGGCCTGAAGGATGGCGAGGCGCTCCGTTTTCTCGAAACGGTGCTGCCCGATCTGAAGCCCGCCGCCATCATTGCCGCCACCGCCTTCGCCAGCCAGACGGATGAAAACGGCGCAACGCTGTTCGACCGTCTCGGCGTGCCGGTGTTTCAGGTGGTGATGGCGACGACGCGGCGGGACGGATGGGCGGAAAATGCGCGCGGTCTCAATCCCGCCGATCTTGCCATGCATGTCGTCCTGCCGGAACTGGATGGCCGGATTCTCGCCGGTGCAATCTCGTTCAAACAGGCGCGCATGGATGGCGGCGCGAGTTTGCTCAATGTACCCGAGGCTGATCGCGTCGAGCAGGTGGCAAATCGCATTGCCTCTTTCCTGCGGCTGAGGAATGCCCTTCCGCGGGATCGCCGCATCGTCATTCTGATGCCGGATTATCCCGGTGCGGCGCCCGGGCGAACCGGTTATGCCGTCGGTCTCGATGTGCCGCAAAGCGTTCTCGAAATGATGCAGGATCTCGCCGGGGCCGGTTATACGGTCAAGGATATTCCTAAGACCGCGCGGGCGCTGCTCGACTGTGTCGAACAGCAGGAAGCGGCAATTGATCTTTCCACCTACGAGGCTTTTTTCTCCGCCTTGCCCTCGGCATCTGCCGGGTCCGTGAACGCGACATGGGGTGTGGCAACCGATGACGATGCACTCGTCGATGGCGCATTCCGGTTCCGCGCCGCCCGTTTCGGCGAAGTGTTCGTGGCGCTAGCGCCGGACAGGGGCCGCAATGAGGATCGTCGGGTGGACTACCACGACCCTGCCCTGCCACCGCGTCACGCGCTTGTTGCCTTCGGTGCATGGATGCAGCGGATTGCGGGTGCGCATGCCATCGTGCATGTTGGCGCGCACGGCACGCTGGAATGGCTGCCCGGCAAAACGGTGGCGCTTTCCCGCAATTGTTTTCCCGAAATCGTCACCGGCTCGCTGCCGGTGGTCTATCCGTTCATCGTTTCCAATCCGGGCGAGGCGGCGGTCGCCAAGCGGCGAATTGCGGCTGTGACCATCGGCCATGTCCCGCCGGTGCTGGTCAATGCCGGGCTTTCGCCGGAACAGTCGGCGCTGGAGCAGCTGGTCGATGAATATGCGCAGGCGGATGGGCTGGATCGCCGCCGGCGTGACCGGCTGGCGAAACTGATCGTCGAAAAGGCGCTGGAGACCGGGCTTGCGGCGGAAGCGGGCGTGGCTGCGAAAGATGATGCCGATGCGGCCCTCTCACGCATCGACGCCTTTCTCTGTGACCTCAAGGATTTCGCCATCAAGGATGGCCAGCATGTTTTTGGTCGCTGTGCAAAAGACGAGACCGATCTTCTGAGGCTCGAAAGCGCTAAATCGGAAAAAGCTGCCCTGCTTGCCGCGCTCGATGGCCGGCATATCGTCCCCGGCCCTTCCGGTGCACCTGCGCGCGGGCGGCTCGATGTGCTGCCCACGGGCCGCAATCTCTATGCCGCCGATCCGCGCACCATGCCGACGCCGACGGCGTTCGAGCTGGGCCGCATGGCGGGCGAAGAAGTGCTGCGCCATCATCTGCAGTCCCATGGCGACTGGCCGAAACATCTGGTTTTCGATCTGTGGGGCAGCGCCAGCCTGCGCAATGGCGGTGAGGATGTGGCGCAGGCGCTGCATCTGATGGGGGCGAGACCGATCCACGACCTCGCGACCGGCCGGGTCACCGGCATCGAGGTGCTGCCGCCAGCGAGCCTGGGGCGGCCGCGTGTCGACGTCACCTTTCGCATTTCCGGCCTGTTCCGCGACATGTTCCCGGCACTGATCGCGCTTCTCGACGCCGCCGCCAAGGCCGTCGCGCGGCGGGAGGAGGCGCCGGGCGACAATCCGCTTGCGGAAGAGGCCGCCACGCTTGGGCATATTCCGGCGCGTATTTTCGGCTCCGCGCCCGGCACCTATGGTGCCGGCATCGAAGAAAAGCTTGCCAGCGGGAAATGGGACGAACGCGAGGAGCTGGGGCAGGCCTATCTCGATGCGGCGAGCCACGCTTTCGGCGGTGCGGACGGGCTGGAGATTTTCGAAGATACCGGTTTTGTGGAGCTGGTCAGGCGCGCCGATCTTCTGGTTCATACCGGGGACGATCCGGGCCGCGACCTTCTGGACGGTTCTTCGGATGTCGCCTTCATCGGCGGTTTTTCCGCCGCGAAGGCTGTGCTTGGCGGCGTCGCCGATATTGTTGCGCTGGATACGACAGATCCGGCGCGCCCGCGTGCAAGGTCGATGACGCAGGCGCTGACGCGGGTGGTGCGTGCGCGTGCCGTCAATCCCCGCTTCATTGCCGGTCAGATGCGGCACGGTCCGCGCGGGGCGGCGGAATTCCTCGAGACGGTGGACCGGTTGATCGGCTTTGCCGAAACCACCCATGCGGTGTCCTCCTCGTTGATCGAGGCGCTTTACGATGCCTATTTCGGCAATGAGGATGTGCGCGATTTCATCCTGCGGGAAAACCCGAAAGCGGCGCAGGTGATGGCCGAACGCTTTTTATCCGCTCGCCGTCGCGGGCTGTGGCACAGCCGCCGCAACGCGGTGGATGCGGAACTTGAAATGCTGATCCTGCCGCGCCCCCAAAGGGTGGAGGCGTGATGATGGCCGTTGCCGATCCCGTTCAGCCATTTGGCCGCCGTGGTCTCTGCCCGGCCCTGTCCGCTCCCATGCGCACCGGTGACGGTTTTTTGTCGCGGATCGCTTTCGAGGCGGATATCGACCCGCGCGACATGGTGGTGCTTTGTCAGCTTGCCGAGCGGCATGGCAACGGATTGATCGACATTACTGCACGCGGCAGCCTGCAATTTCGCGGTCTGACGCCGGAAAGCGCCCGTGCTCTGGAAAAAGACGTTCTGGCGCTGGATTTGCCGTTGCGTGCGGGGCTCGCGGTCGAGACTTCGCCTCTCGCCGGTCGGGATGACGCGGAGATTGCCGATGGTTTCCCTCTTGCCGAGGAGATTCGAAAAGAAGCCGACAGGCTCGTTCTCCATGAACAGCTTGCCGCTAAAATGTCTGTCGTCATTGATGGCGGCGGGCGCCTCTCCATGGAAGATTTTCTGGCGGATATTCGCCTGAAAGCTGTGTCGCTTGATGGGCGGACCGTCTGGCGATTGCTCGTGGGTGGGCCGGAAAGTAAGTCGCTGAATGCCGGATTGGTCGAGACGGACATAGCGGCGGGTGTCGTCCTATCGCTGCTCGTCTATCTGGCCGGCGAAGGGCCGCTTGCCCGTGGCCGCGATCTGGACCATTCGACGATAAAAGCGATCTGCGGTGATCGCCTGCTGGATCGGGTGATTGTTGATGACGCCAGGGCGGCTTTTGCGTCTCTCGGACTGATGATGACGGGAAAGGATCGCTTCGCCATTGCTGTCGCACCTGCTTTCGGGCAAATCCAGGCCTACGATTTGTCGCATCTCTGCGAACGGGCCGGTACCCTCGGCATCACGGCCCTGCGGCCGGCACCAAACCATAGCCTGCTATTCTTTGGATCGTCATCTGTCTGCGGCGGATTGCTTGAGATTGCAAGGGCGGCCGGTTTCATCACGACGGCAGGTGACGCGCGCTCTTCCATTGCCGCCTGTTCCGGCGCGCCGGGCTGCGCTTCGGCTTTTCTTCCCACCCATGAGTTGGCCGCCTTTGCGTCTGAGGAATGCGCCTCGTTGCTGGATGGCTCCTTCACGCTGCATATTTCCGGCTGCGGCAAAGGTTGCGCGCACCCCGCGCCGTCGCTTCTCACTTTTTCCGGCACCGCCGATGGCCTGGCCTTTTCGATTTCGGGCCGCGCCGGTGACGTGCCGGATGGCATTTTACCTTTCCAGCATCAGAGGACGGCGCTTTCGCGGCTTGCCCGTCTTTACGAAAAAGAACATAAGCCCGGGGAAAACGCTGCCAACTTCTTTGCCCGGCTGGGCAAACGGGCGATCGGTGCGGTGCTTCGACAGGATGACCGATGACTGACTATGACTATATTCGCGATGGCAATGCGATCTATGAGCGCTCCTTCGCCATCATTCGCGAAGAAGCGGATTTGTCCGCCTTTACCGAAGAGCAGGCGGATATCGCCATTCGCATGATCCACGCCTGCGGGCAGGTGGAGGCGGCCAGCCATTTCCGCTTTTCGCCGGATTTTGTTGCCGCTGCACGCGGTGCTCTACGAGCCGGCAAGCCTGTTCTCTGCGATGCGGAAATGGTTGCCCATGGCGTGACATGCGCCCGCCTTCCGGCTGATAATGATGTGGTTTGCACCCTTCGCGATCCCCGCACGCCGGAGCTGGCGAAAAAGATCGGCAATACCCGCTCCGCCGCCGCGCTCGATCTCTGGGCAGAGAAGCTGGACGGCGCTCTCGTTGCCATTGGCAATGCGCCGACTGCACTGTTCTATTTGCTTGAGATGCTGGAAAAAGGTGCCGCGCGCCCGGCTGCCATCATCGGCATGCCGGTTGGCTTTGTCGGTGCGGCGGAATCGAAAGACGCGCTGGAGGCAAGTTCGCTTGGCATTCCCTATGCCATCGTCAAGGGACGCATGGGCGGTTCGGCCATGACGGCTGCCGCCATCAACGCCGTTGCGAGGGCTGGCCTGTGAGTGCGGCTCTTTTCGAACATCCGAAGGGTAGGCTCGTTGGCGTCGGCACCGGCCCCGGAGATCCCGAGCTTCTGACGCTGAAGGCTGTCCGCGCCATCGAAAATGCCGATGTGCTTGCGTTCTTCTGCAAGAAAGGCGGCAGCGGCAATGGTCGCGGTATTGTCGAAGCCTTCATCCGGCCCGGAACGCTGGAAATGCCGCTGGTCTATCCGGTAACCGTCGAAAGCGATAAAAACGGTAACGATTATCGTGATGCCATTGCCGCCTTTTTCGATCAGTCGGCGAAGGACATCGCTGTGCATCTCGAAGCCGGGCGCAATGTCGCCGTGCTGTCGGAAGGCGATCCGCTGTTTTACGGTTCTTATATGCACCTTCATCTGCGGCTTGCGCCATCTTACCCGGCGGAGGTCGTTGCGGGCATCACGGCCATGTCCGGCTGCTGGTCCATGGTCGGTCTGCCGCTGGTGCAGGGCGATGATATTTTGAGCGTTCTTCCCGGCACGCTCGGTGAAGATGTTTTGACGGAGCGTCTGTCGGGCACGGATGGAGCCGTTATCATGAAGGTGGGGCGCAACCTTCCAAAAATTCGCCGGGCGCTGGAAAAGGCCGGCAAGCTTGAAGACGCGCTTTATGTCGAACGTGGCACTATGGCCAACAGCCATGCGGTGCGGCTCATCGAGCGTGACGCATCACCTGCCCCCTATTTTTCGCTGGTTCTGGTGCCGGGCTGGAAAACAAGACCCGCTGGAGGCGAAACGCCATGACCGGCAGGCTGGTCGTTGTCGGCCTCGGCCCCGGCAGTGCGGCGCAGGTAACGCCGGAGGCGCTTGCCGCCGTCGGGGCGTCGGAGGATTTCTTCGGCTATATTCCCTATCTCGACCGTCTATCGCTGAGGCCCGATCAACGCCGTCACGCTTCGGACAATCGTGAGGAAATCTCCCGCGCTGAACAGGCGCTGCGACTTGCAGCTTCCGGCGGCAAGGTCTGTGTGGTTTCTGGCGGCGATCCCGGCGTTTTCGCGATGGCCGCCGCGGTTTGCGAGGCGATCGAAAGCGGCCCCTCCGAATGGCGCGATATCGATTTCTCCGTCGTGCCGGGTGTGACTGCCATGCTGGCGGTCGCTGCGAGAGCCGGCGCGCCGCTTGGCCATGATTTCTGCGCCATTTCGCTGTCGGATAATCTGAAACCCTGGGGCATTATTGAAAAACGGCTGATCGCGGCGGCGGAAGCAGGCTTTGTGATGGCTTTCTATAATCCCGTCAGCAAGGCGCGGCCGCACCAGCTCGGTACCGCTTTTGATCTGTTGCGGGCGCATTTGCCCGGTTCGGTGCCGGTGATTTTCGGTCGTGCGGCAGGCCGGGCGGATGAGCGTATTCGGGTCGTGCCTCTTTCGGAAGCCTCGAGCGATATGGCGGATATGGCTACCTGCATCATCGTCGGTTCGGTTGAAACCCGTCTGATCGAACGTCCCGGCAAAGAACCGCTGGTTTATTCGCCACGTTTTTCGAGAAGAGAGAGCTGATGGCGAATGGCGGTGAGCGCAGCTGCAATATCCGGCACCGTCACGTCATTCAGGGGCGCGTCGTTTTGCTGTCGCGGCCGGTCGATCATGATGACCGGCAGACCGAGCCGTCGCGCTGCTTCGATCTTGCCATAGCTCGCGCTGCCACCGGAGTTTTTCGAGATCACCGTCTCGATGCGGTTTTCTTCCAGCATGCGGATTTCGTCGTCCAGCGCAAAGGGGCCGCGCGCGGTAATATAGCGCGCATGCGGCAGTTTCAGTGGCGGCTCTACCGGGTCGACGCTGCGGATGAGATAGTTGTGCCGGGGCGCGGTTTCGAAAGGAAGAAGCTCCTGTCGGCCGAGCGCCAGAAATACATGTTTGCTTTCGTCGCCGAGCGCGGTGACAGCCTGTTCGACGCTGTCGACCTCATACCACCTGTCACCCGGCTGACGCTTCCAGGCAGGACGCGAAAGGACGATCAGCGGAACTTTGGCAAGCCCTGTGGCCTCAATGGCATTGGCGGAAATCTTTGCCGCATAGGGATGGGTGGCGTCCACCAGAATATCGAAATTCTCTGCGCGAATGAAATCCGCAAGACCGCTCGCACCGCCAAAACCGCCGCTGCGCATCGGCACCGGCTGTTCGACCGGCGAGAGCGTGCGGCCGGCCATGGAGAGCAGGATTCGGTAGCCGGGTTCTTCCGCCAGCCTGCCCGCCAGAATACGGGCATCCGCCGTGCCGCCAAGGATGAGTATGGAGCGTGTCATGACGTCTGAATATTCCGGAACGGGTGATGCTTCCAGAGAAAACAAGGCTTCCACCGAAAAGAAAGAAAAGCCCTGGCTTTCCATCGTCGGTATTGGTGAGGATGGGCTCGAGGGGCTGGGCCGGAACGCGATTGAGGCGATAGAGGCGGCCGAGGTGGTTTTCGGCGGCAAACGCCATCTGGAACTGGCGGCTGCGGCCATTCGAGGTGAAGCACGCCGCTGGCCTGTGCCGTTCGATACGGATATGGGCGATGTCGTGGCGCTGCGCGGCAAAAGGGTTTGTGTGCTCGCTTCCGGCGATCCGTTCTTTTATGGCGTCGGTGTTACGCTTCTGCGGCGGATCAAAGCGGGTGAGACAGTTTGTTATCCCTCGCCCTCCGCTTTCTCGCTGGCTGCCGCGCGGCTCGGTTGGGCGCTGCAATCGGTCGAATGCGTTTCGCTGCACGGGCGTTCCATCGATTTCCTGCGGCCGCATCTCCATGCCGGTGCACGCATCATCGCGCTCACCTCGGACGCCCACGCCCCGGCCTTGATCGCGGAACTGCTGTCCGATTTGGGTTTCGGCCAGTCGGAATTCGTCTTGCTTGAAGCCTTGGGCGGAAACCGGGAAAGGCGGCGGCAGGTCAGGGCGGCCGATTTCTCGTTTGAAGACATCGACCCGCTGAATGTGGTGGCGATTGACGTTGTCGTGGCCGAGGGCGCCCGCGTTCTGCCTTTCACATCTGGGCTTGATGACAGCCTGTTCGAACATGACGGGCAAATCACCAAGCGTGAAATCCGCGCCGTGACACTTTCCTCTCTTGCCCCACGGCAGGGTGAGTTGCTGTGGGATATCGGTGCCGGTTCGGGTTCGATCGGTATCGAATGGATGTTGTCCCACCCCTCCCTCCGTGCCATCGCCTTAGAACAACACCCGGAAAGGGCGGAACGTATCGCCCGCAATGCCGAAGCTTTCGGTGTGCCGGGGCTTGAGGTCATGATCGGCGCGGCCCCTGCGGCTTTTGAAGGCTTGCCTCAGCCGGATGCTATTTTCATCGGTGGCGGCGGCAGTGAAGCGGGCGTGCTCGAGGGGGCTATGGAGGCCCTGAAACCCGGCGGGCGGCTGGTTGCCAATGCGGTGACGCTGGAAATGGAGGCCGTGCTTCTTGCGGCCCATGCGCGGCTCGGCGGATCGATGATCCGTCTGGATGTGTCGCGGGTGACGGCCGTTGGCTCCATGTCGGGCTGGCGTCCGGCGATGCCGGTGACACAATGGAGCTGGACCAAGCCATGGTGACAGTGGCTGGCATAGGCTGCCGCAGAGGTACGGGTTCGGATGCCGTGATTGCCGCCGTGCGCGCTGCGGAGCATGTTTTGGGCATGATGGCGGAATGCTTAGCGACTGCGTCGCTCAAAGCCGATGAAGCCGGTCTTTTGGAGGCGGCGAAAAGCTTGTCGCTGTCTCTGGAAATCGTATCGCAGGAACGGCTCGAGGCGGTTGCTTCGAAAACAATGACATTTTCACAGGCAAGCCTTGATAATGCCGGTTCGCCAAGCGTGAGCGAAGCGGCGGCGCTTGCCGCCGCCGGCGAGAATGCAAGACTGGTCGCGCCGCGTCTTGTGGTTGGCAATGTCACTGTGGCCATCGCAACCACTGACGACGGCTCACATGATAGCGGCTGCGCCATCGAACATGGAGAACAACAATGACGGTTCATTTCATCGGCGCCGGTCCGGGCGCCGCCGATCTCATTACGGTGCGCGGGCGCGATCTTATCGCCGCCTGCCCGGTGTGTCTTTATGCCGGGTCGCTGGTTCCGAAGGCGCTTATCGACTATTGCCCGCCGGGCGCCCGCATCGTCGATACGGCAGCACTTTCGCTGGACGAGATCGAGGCGGAATTTGTGGCCGCAGCAAAGGCCGGCAAGGATGTGGCGCGGCTGCATTCCGGTGATCTTTCCGTCTGGAGCGCCATGGGCGAGCAGATCCGCCGGCTGGAGCGACTGGGCCTCGATTACACCGTCACGCCCGGCGTGCCCTCCTTTGCCGCTGCGGCCGCCACTTTGCAGCGGGAACTGACGGTGCCGGAAGTGGCGCAGAGCCTTGTGCTGACCCGCATTTCCGGGCGCGCATCGAAGATGCCTGACGGTGAGACGCTGAAGGCTTTCGGTGCGACGGGCGCGACGCTCGCCGTCCATCTCGCCATTCATGCCATCGGCAAGGTGGTGGAAGAGCTGACGCCGCTTTATGGCTCCGATTGCCCGGTCGCCATCGTCGTTCGCGCGTCCTGGCCGGATGAGCGGGTCATTCGCGGCACGCTGTTCGACATTGAGGACAAGCTCGCCGCCGAACCGGTGGAACGGACGGCCCTGATCTTTGTCGGGCGTGGGCTTGCCTCGACGGATTTTCGCGAAAGCGCGCTTTATAGCACCGACTATGTCCGGCGGTTCCGGTCTCCGAAGGAAGATGCGAAAGGCTGATGCGACGGCGTGGAGGCGGTGCGCCCCTTGAGCGCGCCCTGACGATCGAACACCAGAATATCAAGCGCAATGGCCGGCGTCTTCAGCGCCGCCGCTGCGGTTACCCAGGCTTTTTCCGCCACGATCGCGCCGAGATCTATCCCGGCACGTTCGGACAGCTCAAAGGCGTGCGCGACCATGTTCGCCTGACGGATGGCAATGGCGAGATTTTCATCTCCTCCTGCTTCCGTCGCCAATGCCGCCAGCGCATCGAGATCGGCCAGCCCCTTCTTGGAGTGCACGTCGAGCATGCCCTGGGCAAGCTTGGTCATCTTCGCGACGCCGCCGGCAATCGTCACCCGCTCAACCGGGTGGCTGCGCAGATATTTCAACATGCCGCCAATGAAATCGCCCATGTCGATCAGTGCGGTTTCAGGCAGAGCGTAAAGCGCCTGCCCGGCTTTTTCGGAGGTGTTGCCGGTGGCGCCAAGCACATGCGTGCAGCCGGTGGCGCGCGCCACATCGATGCCGCGCCAGATGGAGTGAATCCACGCCGAGCAGGAAAAGGGAATGACGATGCCCGTTGTGCCGAGGATGGAAATGCCGCCGACGATGCCGAGCCTGCCGTTCAGGGTTTTTTCCGCCAGTTTCTCGCCATCGCGGACGGAAATCTCGACCTCGAAATCGGCCTCTTCGCCAGCCACTTCGCGAATGGCGGTTTCGATCATCTTGCGTGGTACGGGATTGATGGCGGGTTCTCCCGGCGGCAGGGGCAGGCCCGGCCGGGTGATGGTGCCGACGCCCTTTCCGGCCTTGAAGGTGATGCCGCTTCCCGGTTGACCGCGTTTGACCGTGCTTTCGATCAGCGCACCATGGGTAACATCCGGATCGTCTCCGGCATCCTTGACGACGCCGGCGCGCGCGAAGTTTTCGCCCTTTTCCTCGGTGGCGAGGGAAAATGCCGGCCTCGCGCCGCTTGGAAGTTCGACCTCGACAGGGTAAGGAAACTCGCCGGTCAGAAGGGCGGCGCAGGCCGCCTTCGTGGCGGCTGCCGCGCAGGTGCCCGTGGTCCAGCCGCGGCGAAGGGTCTTTCCATCCGTATCCATATGAATTTCTATAGCCGGGACGGCTTTTTCCGTCATCGTTAAAAAGCAGCCAAGAAGAATGTCGATAGCGCAGATTTTGAACAGCATTGCCGCAAAAGGTCCGGTCTTCGAGGCCGGTCACGTCTGGCTCGCGGGCGCAGGGCCGGGCGATGTGCGTTATCTGACGCTGGAAGTGGCGCTCGCGCTGTCTCAGGCCGATATCATCGTGCGTGATGCGCTGGTGAGCGACGAAGTCATAGCGCTTGGTCCGCAGGCGGAGATTGTTTTTGCGGGCAAAAGGGGTGGCAAGCCCTCCGCGACACAGGATGATATTACCGCTTCGCTGATCGATTTCGCCGGCCAGGGCAAAAAGGTGCTGCGGCTGAAGGGCGGTGATCCCTTTATTTTCGGGCGCGGCGGCGAAGAGGCGGAGGCGCTTGTCAATGCCGGCATTCCGTTTCGCATATTGCCCGGCATGACCTCGTCGTTCACCGCGCTTGCTTCCGCCCGCATCCCCGCCACCATGCGCGGCATCAGCCGCGCCGTGACACTCGCCACGGGCCACGCGGCGGGCACCGAAGAGGATCTGGACTGGCTGGCGCTGGCGAAAACACGCGAACCCATCGTCGTTTATATGGGGCTGAAGAATATCGGCACGATCGCCAGCCTTTTGATACAGGGCGGCCGTTCCGGCGAAACGCCGGTCGCCGTCATCATGTCGGCAACGACGGCGCAGGAGCGGATTTTCATCGGTACGCTGAAAAGCATAGCTGACGATGCAAAGCGGGAAAATTTCGAAGCGCCGGCTTTGATCGTTATCGGCGAGATTGTTTCGATGCGGGCGCGTCTTGGAGTTTCCGGTTCATGACGGCGCGGGCGATCATCATCGGTGCGCCACGTTCGGGTTCCGGCAAGACCAGTGTGACCATCGGCCTGCTCCGGGCCTTTGCCCGACGCGGTATCAATGTGCGCGGCATCAAGACGGGGCCTGACTACATCGATCCCGGCTTCCATGCCTTTGCTACCGGCACATCGGGTCTTAATCTGGATAGCTGGGCCATGCGGCCGGAATTGCTGCGGCATCTGTTTTCGCAGCAGACCGGGGATGCGGAGCTTGTTCTGATCGAAAGCGCCATGGGCCTGTTCGACGGCATTCCGGTTGCGGAAAATCGCACGGGTTCGGCGGCGGATCTGGCGCGGCTGTTCGGCATTCCCGTGCTGCTGGTGCTCGACGTGTCCGGCCAGTCGCAGACGGCTGCTGCCGTCGCCCATGGTTTTGCTCACTACGATCCGGCCGTTACCATGGCGGCGGTGGTGCTAAATCGGGCGGGCAGCGAAAGACACCGGACGCTGTGCACGGAAGCCATCGAAAAAATCGGCCTTCCCGTTGCCGGCTGTGTGCTGCGTGATCCATCGCTCATCCTGCCCGAACGGCATCTGGGGCTGGTGCAGGCCAGCGAACATCCGGAAATCGATGCGCATATCGAACGGCTGGCGGATGCGATGGAAAAATCCATCGATCTCGATGCCCTGCTTTCTCTCGCCGCGCCGGTGAACGTGCCTTCCGGCTCGGTGGACACGGCGATTGCACCGCCCGGCCAGCGCATTGCGCTGGCGGAGGACGCGGCGTTCACTTTCCTTTATCCGCATCTCAGGAAGCATTGGCAGGCGGCCGGGGCCGAGATCGTGCCGTTTTCCCCGCTCGCGGATGAGGCGCCCGACGGGAGCTGCGACATCTGCTGGCTGCCGGGCGGGTACCCCGAGCTTTTTGCCGGAAAGCTTGCGGATGCGGCTGGTTTCAAGGCCGGCCTTGCCCGCTTTGCCGCGACAAAGCCCGTTCATGGCGAGTGCGGCGGTTACATGGTGCTCGGCGAGGCGCTGGAAGATGCGGATGGGGTGACCCATGCCATGACCGGGCTTCTGTCCCATGCCACCAGTTTTGCGACGCGCAAGATGAATCTCGGCTATCGGCAGGCGACGATCGCGGCAAGCGGACCGCTCGGCATGGCGGGGGATGTTCTGCGCGGCCATGAATTCCATTATGCGCGGGTTACCGATCCCGGCCGCGATGAGCCCTTCGCCCAGATTGCTGACGGGCAGGATCGTCCGCTCGGGCCATCGGGCGGCAGGAGAGGTTTTGTCTCGGGCACCTTTTTCCACGCCATCGCCAGGGGCGGTTGATCGTTTCCGGGTGTTGTCCGTGGACCTGCGGCAAAGTGGACCAAGCTGCGAAAGTTTGTAGGCCTGGCTCACGGGAAAGTGCTATAGATTTCTTTATAGGGCATGGAAGAGCGGGGTTATTTCCCGTGATCCATGTTCGGTGAAGCGTGGCGGGACCGAAAGCCGCTTCATATTTTTCGGTCCGAACCTGCTCTCGCGCATTTATATCGAGCGTGCCTACCGATGATGAAACCCGGATTTTTTGTCTCCGCTGCTCTTGCCGCATCCATTCTGCTGGCCCCCTTGGGCAGCGGTGTCGATGGTATGGCTGCCCACGGCGGTGAAGACTATGCGACGCTGGAAAAGCTCGGTGCGGCGCTTTTCGACGATCCCAATCTTTCGATGAACCGCACCATGGCCTGTTCCACCTGCCATATGCAGGCCGCCGGTTTTTCCGATGCGCGGGAGAGCGACAAGGTGGGGCGGGATGTATCGCTTGGCGATGACGGCATTTCACTGGGCGACCGCAATGCGCCCACTGCAGCTTATGCCCGCTTCACGCCGCCATTCGGCAGGAATGCGGCAGGAGAATATGTCGGCGGGCAGTTCTGGGATGGCCGCGCCTCCCTGCTTGAAGATCAGGCGGGCGGCCCGCCGCTCAATCCCCTCGAAATGGGCATGCCGGACAAGGCCGCGGTTGTCAAACGGCTCAGGGAAAACCCGGATTATGTCGCGGCTTTCGGCACGCAGTTCGGCAAGGATGTTTTTGCGAGCGACGACACCGCCTATGCCGCGATGACGAAGGCGCTGGCGAGCTTTGAGCGCTCGGATGAGTTCTCCACCTTCGATTCTAAATATGACCGCTTCCTGCGCGGCGAGGAGAAACTGACCGATCAGGAAGAGCTGGGTCGGGTCCTGATCTCCTCGACGCAATTCACCAATTGCAATACCTGCCATGAAATCCGTGGCGCCAAGGGCCTGGAAGACGGCCTCTTCACCAACCACAAATATTTCAACATCGGCGTTCCCGCCAATATATCGGTGCGGGCCGTGAACGGCTCCAAGCCGGGCGCGATCGATCTGGGGCTGGCGCAAAATCCTGAAGTTGCCGGCGATGCCGCCCAGCGCGGCAAGTTCAAGGTGCCGACGCTGCGCAATGTCGCCGTCACCGGTCCTTACATGCACAATGGCGTGTTCAAGGATTTGCGTACGGTGGTGCTGTTTTATGTGAAATATAAAAGCAAGAAGCCGAGCCGCCAGATCAATCCGGAAACGGGCAAGACGTGGGATGCGCCGGAAGTGCCTGAAAACATCGCCATGGCGGAACTGACATCCGCGCCGGCGCTGGACGACAAGCGTGTGGACGCCATCGTCGCCTTTCTGAAGACGCTGACCGACAAAAGATATGAGCATCTTCTGCCGAAGGAGGATGGGCAGGCGAACGCGCCGCCTGCCCAACCGGTTTCGTCGAGCGTTACGCCGAAAGCGCCTTGAATTCGGCGAGAACCGCGTCGCCCATTTCGGAGGTGCCGACCTGGCGGCTGCCCTCGGCCATGATGTCGGCGGTGCGGATGCCCTTGTCGAGCACGTTTGCGATCGCCGTTTCGAGCTTCGTTGCCTCATCCACCATGTTGAACGAGTAACGCAGGCACATGGCGAAGGACGCGATCATGGCGATGGGGTTGGCGATGCCCTTGCCGGCAATATCCGGGGCCGAACCGTGGACCGGCTCATACATGGCCTTGCGCTTGCCGGTCTTGGCGTCAGGCGCGCCAAGCGAAGCGGACGGCAGCATACCGAGCGAGCCGGTGAGCATGGCGGCGACGTCGGAGAGCATGTCGCCGAAGAGGTTGTCGGTGACGATCACGTCGAACTGCTTGGGCTTGCGCACCAGCTGCATGCCGCCAGCATCGGCCAGCATATGTTCCAGCTGAACATCCCTAAACTTGGCGGCGTGGGTTTCGGTGACCACCTGGTTCCACAGAACGCCTGATTTCATCACGTTGCGCTTTTCCATCGAGCAGACGCGGTTGTCGCGGGTGCGGGCCAGTTCGAAAGCGACGCTGGCGATGCGCTCGATTTCGAAAGTGTCGTAGATCTGCGTGTCGATGCCGCGCTTCTGGCCGTTGCCGAGATCGATGATCTGCTTCGGTTCACCGAAATAAACGCCGCCGGTCAGCTCGCGGACGATGAGGATATCGAGGCCTTCGACCAGTTCCGGCTTCAGCGAGGAAGCGGCGGCAAGTGCCGGGTAGCAGATGGCCGGGCGCAGATTGGCGAAAAGCTCGAGATCCTTGCGCAGACGAAGCAGGCCGGCTTCCGGGCGGTGCTCGTAGGGCACGCCATCCCATTTCGGGCCGCCGACGGCGCCGAACAGGATCGCATCGGCAGCAAGCGCCTTTTCCATATCCGCATCGGAAATCGCCACGCCATGGGCGTCATAGGCAGAGCCGCCGACCAGACCTTCCGAGACGGTGAAACCGGCATTGTGCGCGCTGTTCATATAATCGATCAGCTTGCGGACTTCGGCCATGGCTTCGGGGCCGATACCGTCACCGGGCAGAAGGAAAAGCGAACGGACTGTCATGAGAACCCTCCTTGGGCGGCGCGCCGAAAAACATCCTGAAGGGTTTTCGATTGCGGCGAGCGCGGCGTCAAACTCATTCCGTCCTAAACATGGCAAATCGTGTCGCAGCCGGACGGGATTGGAGGCTTCTTATCTCCGCCTCAAGGGCTTTTCAAGCAAAGCAAAAGCCGATCCGGTACTGTTTGGTACGGGATCGGCTTTTTTGAAGAGCAGAAATGTGGTCAGGCCCAGGGGCGGACCGAGGCGTTTGCCTTTTCGAAGGTGTCGATAGCGCCGGAATGTTCGAGCGTCAGGCCGATATCGTCCAGACCGTTCAGCATGCAGTGACGCTTGAATTCATCGATCTCGAAGGTGATCGTACCGCCATCGGGGCCGCTGATTTCCTGACTTTCCAGATCGATGGAGAGAACGGCGTTCGATCCGCGCGACGCATCGTCCAGCAGCTTTTCGAGGTTCTCGGGGCTGACGACGATCGGCAGGATGCCGTTCTTGAAACAGTTATTGTAGAAGATGTCGGCGAAGCTGGTGGAAATCACGCAGCGGATGCCGAAATCGAGAAGCGCCCATGGCGCATGTTCGCGCGAAGAGCCGCAACCGAAATTGTCACCCGCGACAAGAATCTGGGCGTTCTGGTAGGCGGGCTTGTTCAGTACGAAATCCGGATTGGGCGAACCATCCTCGAGATAACGCGACTCGGCGAAGAGGCCCTTGCCGAGGCCGGTGCGCTTGATGGTCTTCAGATAGTCTTTCGGAATGATCATATCGGTGTCGATATTGACCACCGGCATGGGCGCGGCAACGCCCGTCAGCTTGGTGAATTTTTCCATCTGTCGCTTCCCGTGTTTCCCTTCAACAAAATCCGGGGCTGGTTAGAGCCCACCGGACGTGTTCTGCCGGGAAATACTGCAAAACTCATCACTTTAGAAGCGCAAACCCGCGTTCTTCGGTACGCCGCGCGCGGCGCTCTGGCATTTTTGCCGATTCGAGACGATCTCAGAGATCGATAATCGTGCCCTTGCCGTCGTTCCAGACGCGCATATCACGCTGGTTACGGGGCTTGACCGGAATAGGGGCCGGCTTCAGACGCGCGGAAAGCAGGCGGGCAGCACTGAGAACCGCGAGCACGCCGATGAAAGCGACCGTGAGCGACGCGGTGAACAGGGCGACTATCGCCAGAATTGCAATGCCGGATGCGGCGATGAAAAACGAACGTATGCCTTGCATGATCCAAACCTTTCTATCCAGACGAATGTGGGCCTTCTTCTTCCGGCTTGCAAGAGGATTCAGTGGATTGTCAGGTTGCAGATGTCACAAAAGCTTGACACAAGTGCGGCATGACTAATTTTTTCGGAAATATTCTTGTGAGACCGCGCCGTTCGCTGCTGTCAGTTCCGGCCATCAATGCCAGAGCGCTCGAAAAAATCCGCGATCTCGATTGTGATGGGGTAATCCTTGATCTCGAGGATTCCGTTGCGCCGGAGATGAAGGGCGCAGCGCGGGAAAATCTCAGCAGGCTTTTTTCGGACGCGCCATTTGCCGGACGCGAGACCATTATCCGTATCAATCCGCTTTCCACGCCTGATGGGGCGGCGGATTTGAAGCTTGTGCTTTCCTGCCGGCCGGATGCGGTTTTACTGCCGAAGGTGGAGCAGCCCGCAGATATTCATGATGTGGCCGACCTTCTGGCGGAGGCGGATGCGCCCCAGGACCTGAAAATCTGGGCAATGATTGAGACGCCGTTCGGTGTTTTGAACGCCGCTGCGATTGCGGAGGCAGCGCATACGCCCGACGCACGGCTTGCCGCATTCGTTATCGGGCTGAATGATCTGCGCAAGGAAACGCGTGTTCCAGCCCTCCCCGGGCGAACCTATCTCGTACCCTGGATGATGCAGGTGGTGCTCGCCGCCCGCGCCTATGGCCTTGAGGTCATCGACAGCGTGTCCAACGATTTTCGAGACATTGCAGCTTTTGACAGTGAATGCGAACAGGGTCGCGCCATGGGGTTCGATGGCAAGATGCTGATCCACCCGGCACAGATCGAACCGGCCAATCGGCGCTTTGCGCCAGATGATGCCGCTGTTACGGATGCGAGAGAGATTATTGCCGCTTTCGCAAAACCTGAATCTATGGAATTGAACGTCATCAACATGAACGGGCGGATGATCGAACGGCTGCATGTGGGGCAGGCCGAGAGGCTGGTCGCCATGGCCGATATCATCGCACAGAGAAAGGCAAAAAAGACGTGAAGGTCTATCGTTTCATAACCGGTCCCGATGACTCGAAGTTCTGCCATCGGGTCACCGAGGCGCTGAACAAGGGATGGGAGCTTGCCGGTTCGCCAAGCTACGCCTTCAACGCCGCAAGCGGCGTGATGCATTGCGGCCAGGCCGTGACCAAGGTGGTCGAGGGCAAAGAATACCATCCGGATATGAAGCTCGGCGAGCAGTGATTTTAGGTAGAAAATCGAGTGATTCGGGTCCGTCGATCTGATTCTCTCGATCTTCTTGTTTGTTACTGAGCCAAAACGAATATTACGGCGTATTATTCACAGCCCTTGTTCGAAATGTTCGAAAATAAATTAAGTGTATGTTTCTAAAGAATAAAAATTGCAAATCTCATTGTGTCTTGAGATGAAATTGCCGTTGTACATAAAGTGAACAGATACGGCCCATCGCCCTAAGCTTGACTCAAAATATTGAGTCCCAACATATATTTACCAGCTCGGGGGCGGTCTCTGAGCTGGCACGACAAAGCCGAGGGTGCAACCTCGGCTCCGTGTCGAAACCACAATACCTTAGAAAGCTTGCGGATCAGCATATACACGGAGCAAAATACGCTCACAGACTCTTCTGTCAAGTTTGTCCAAGGTTGAAACCTAACAGGACAATCATATGCATCAACAGTCTTATAAATTGACCGAAAAGGACGCGGTAGAAATCTGGTTGCGGTACTGGGGTGGCGAGTTTCAGCACCACATTGCAGCTTCTTACGGTGTAAACCCAGGGCGGGTTAACGAAGTGATCAAGCGCAAACGTCTTGTGGGCAGCGAGACGATTGCGCTTTCAATGAGACGCGACCACTAGTGGCTTGAGGGCCGGCACCGTAGTTTTTCGGTGCCGGTCTTTTTAACGTTCGGCAGCGGCCTCGTCAGCGCTTTCTTCGATCCGCTCCATGTCATCATCCGAGAGGCCGAAATGGTGGCCGATTTCGTGGATGAGGACATGGGTGATGATATCGCCCAGCGTTTCCTCGTTCTCGGCCCAGTAGTCGAGAATCGGACGGCGATAAAGCGTGATGCGGTTCACCATCTCGCCCGTTTCCATGGTGAAACGTTCGGAGATGCCGCGTCCTTCGAACAGTCCGAGAAGATCGAAGGGTGTTTCGAGCGCCATGTCCTCGAACACGTCATCGGTCGGAAAATCGGCGATCTCGATGATGAGATCTTTCGTCAGTGCGCGAAATTCTTCCGGCAGGTGGCCATATGCCTCGATCGCAAGCGACTCGAAGGCGGAAAGTGTCGGCGCATGGCGGTCCCGCCAATCGTCGGTCTGGTCTATGCGGGCCATTTCTGCTCCTTGTTGGAAGGCCCATATAAACACTTGCTGGACAAATTTCGAGACCCGACTGCTTCACCCGCCGAAAAAGCATGAAATTCTTGGCGTTACAGTTACTTTTCAAGCCGTCGTCATCTTGACATAAACGGGCGTCTCGCGTAATCGGCACCCAAATTGATGGCGTAGTGCGCCTTCTGTTTATTCCGCCCTTCAAAAGGCGGCTTCACCGGCAGACATTCAAAGGGGCATTCAGTCCTGACGGATTTCCGCTACTCCGACTGATAAAAAGACGGCCAGCTTGCATTTGCGGGCAGAGCCGGAACGAACATGAAAGGATAAAAAATGTTCGCAGTCATCAAGACCGGCGGTAAGCAGTACCGCGTAGCGGCCGACGCCGTGCTGACCATCGAAAAGCTGGAAGCAGAGGCAGGCGCAACTGTAGAATTCACCGAAGTTCTCGTTGTTGGCGAAGGCGCCGACGCCAAGTTCGGTGCACCCTTTGTCAAGGGCGCCATCGTCAAGGCTGAAGTTGTCGAGCACAATCGCGGCAAGAAGGTCATCGCCTTCAAGAAGCGTCGTCGTCAGAACTCCAAGCGTTCGCGCGGCCATCGTCAGCATCACACTGTCGTCCGCATCACGGACATCGTTGCTGCCTGATCGGCGCGACACGGGAAACAAGGTTTAAAGGAGAACTCCAATGGCACACAAAAAAGCTGGCGGTTCCTCGCGTAACGGTCGCGATTCCGAATCCAAGCGCCTTGGCGTAAAGAAGTTCGGCGGCGAAGCTGTCATTCCAGGCAACATTATTCTGCGTCAGCGCGGCACGCAGTGGCATCCGGGCGCCAATGTTGGCATCGGCAAGGACCACACGATTTTCGCACTGACCGCAGGTAACGTGAACTTCCGTACGAAGGCCAACGGCCGCGTATTCGTATCCGTGGCCCCGAAAGCGGAAGCCGCAGAATAAGCCGGTAAGCGTCATATGCAGCCGGTGTCCCATCGACCCGGCTGAGACGTATCAGGTTCAGTCAAGAAAACAGGGGAGATGGGGTACCACCCAACTCCCCTTTTTCTTTAACCCCAAGGAGGGACTGAACCATGCAAGCTGAATTGTTGAGGGTTGACCAATCACGGTCACCCGAGGATCGGCCGAGGCCCGATCGGTCGAGGAGCGATTGCCCCGTTTTACTGTCGCAGAGGCTGGTTTTGCGCAAGCCTCACGAAGAAGACATCGACGCCCTTGCCCATCTTGCCAACAATGCCAATATCGCGACCATGGTGTCGCGTATGCCGCACCCTTACACGGCCAAAGACGCCGCGGATTTTGTGCGACGCTCCAAAGCTGGCGAGATTGGCAAGTGCGTCTATGCGATTACCCGCATGGACAATGGCGAGTTTCTGGGCTGCTGCGCGCTCGAACCCCAGGAAGACGAAAAGACGCTGGAAATCGGTTACTGGCTGGGGGAACCTTACTGGAACCGGGGTTACATGACGGAAGCCGCGCATGCGCTGATCGACATGGCCTTCCGCACGCGTGAAATCGACCAGATCGATGCCCGTTGCCGGGTCACCAACATCGCATCGCGCCGCGTCATCCAGAAATGCGGTTTTCAGTTCCAGGGCTCCGGCATGGTCGGTTCTCTGGCGCTTGGCGGCATGGTGCCGGTCGAATGGTACAGGCTGGACCGCAAGACCTGGGTTTCGCTGAAGAGCTGGGGGGATATGGGATGAGCACGATAGAGCTTACCCGTCGCCGCGCCGCCACTGCCGTGGCGCCGCCCGGCCCCTGCCCTGTCATCGAGACAAAGCGTCTGGTGCTGCGGCCGCAGCGGCTTTCCGATGCCGGCAGCATTGCGGAATCGCTTGGCGATTTCGCCGTGACCAGAATGCTGGCCCGCGTTCCCGCGCCCTACCACAAGCAGGATGCGCTGGAATGGCTGGTCTTGCGCACCTCCGGCACCCTGCCCGACTGGGATTTCGCCATTACCAGCGGCGACGATACCCTGATCGGCGTCGTCTCGGTGGAATTGCGGCACGGCGAGTGGCATCTCGGCTATTGGCTGAACCGCTTCTACTGGGGCAAGGGTTACATGACCGAGGCGGTGGCCGCCGTGGTAGAGCGGTTCTTCCGCCGCATGCCGGGGGTTACCCTTCACTCCGGCGTATTTGCGGATAATCCCGCCTCGCTGCGCGTGCAGGAAAAACTCGGCTTCCGGGTGACCGGTTGCCACCAGGTCTACGCCACGGCGCGCGCCGCCATGGTGGCGCATATCGGTACGATGATTAAGGCTGAGGATTTCATTCAGCCGCATCGCACTTGAGGAGTATTGCAAGGCCGGTTTGATCCAAACCGGCCTTGTCTCGCGCATGGGCTTCCCGCACGATAGTCTTTGACCTCGTGAAGAAGCGCTTGTATTCGAAACGACGATATTTTTGTTCGACGCAATGGCAAGATTGTTGCGTCCGCAAACCGACAGAACGGCAGTCCGATGAAATTTCTCGATGAAGCAAAAGTCTATATCAAGTCCGGCGACGGCGGCGCGGGTGCCGTTTCCTTCCGGCGCGAAAAATTCATCGAATTCGGCGGTCCTGACGGTGGCGATGGCGGACGCGGCGGCGATGTCTGGGTTGAGGTGGTCAACGGCCTCAACACGCTGATCGATTTCCGCTTCCAGCAGCATTTCAAGGCCTCCATCGGACAGCACGGCATGGGCAAGACCCGTACCGGCGCCAAGGGTTCGGATGTGGTGCTGAAGGTGCCCGTCGGTACGCAGATCTTCGAGGAAGACAATGAAACGCTGATCGTCGATCTGACGAAAGAAGGCCAGCGCTTTCGTCTTGCCGCCGGCGGTAATGGCGGTTTCGGCAATGCCTATTTCAAGTCGTCCACCAATCAGGCGCCCACCCATGCCAATCCGGGCCTCGCAGGCGAGGAAAAGACAGTCTGGCTTCGCCTGAAACTGATCGCCGATGCCGGTCTCGTCGGTCTGCCCAATGCGGGCAAATCCACGTTTCTCGCGACGGTCACCCGTGCGCGGCCGAAGATCGCCAACTATCCCTTCACCACCCTTCATCCGAACCTGGGCGTCGCGACCATCGATGGCCGCGAATTCGTGCTGGCCGATATTCCGGGCCTGATCGAAGGCGCGCATGAGGGTGTAGGCATCGGTGACCGTTTTCTTGGCCATGTGGAGCGTACCCGCGTGCTGCTGCATCTCGTTTCCGCGCAGGAGGAGAAAGTCGGCAAGGCCTATAAGACCGTTAAGGCCGAGCTGGACGCCTATGGCGGCGGGCTGACCGACAAGCCGGAAATCGTGGCGCTGTCGCAGATCGACGTGCTGGATGAAAAAGAGCTGAAAAAGAAGGCCAAGGAACTGGAGAAAGCCTGCGGCCGTCCCCCGCTACTTCTCTCCGCTGCCGCCCATATCGGCATGACGGAAGCGCTGCGCGCCCTTCGCGATGTCATCGTCTCGGCGAGCAATGGCGGCGAAACCGCCCTGCCCGACCGGTCGATGCCGCATGAGGACAGCGAGGCCGAGGAAGAGGACGACCGTCTATGAGCCTGACGCGCAAGCCGCTGGCGAGCCATCACCGGATCGTCATCAAGATCGGATCGGCGCTTCTGGTGGACCGGAAGACCGGTCTCAAGAAAGACTGGCTCGACGCCATCTGCGAGGATATCGCCGCGCTGAAGAAAAACGGTGCGGATGTACAGGTTGTGTCGTCGGGCGCCATCGCGCTTGGCCGCACTGTGCTTGGCTTGCCTTCCGGTGCATTGAAGCTGGAAGAAAGCCAGGCGGCGGCGGCTGTCGGCCAGATCGCGCTGGCGCGGGCATGGTCGGAAAGCCTGTCGCGGCATGAGATCGTCGCCGGCCAGATTCTTCTGACGCTCTCCGATACCGAAGAGCGTCGCCGTTATCTCAATGCACGCGCCACCATCAACCAGTTGCTGAAGATCGGCGCTATCCCGATCATCAATGAAAACGACACGGTTGCGACCACCGAGATCCGTTATGGCGACAATGACCGTCTGGCGGCGCGTGTGGCGACCATGACCGGTGCCGATCTTCTGGTGCTGCTTTCGGATATTGACGGGCTTTACACGGCTCCGCCGCATCTGGATCCCGACGCGAAATTCCTTGAGACGATTGCCGATATTACGCCCGAAATCGAGGCCATGGCAGGCGGTGCGGCATCCGAGCTTTCACGCGGCGGCATGCGCACCAAGATTGATGCGGGCAAGATCGCGACCGCTGCCGGCTGCGGCATGATCATCGCTTCCGGCAAGACGCTTAATCCGTTGAAGGCTATTGAAAACGGCGCGCGCTCCTCATGGTTCGCGCCTTCGGGCACGCCGGTGACGGCGCGCAAGACGTGGATTGCCGGGCAATTGCAGCCGGCCGGCGAAATCCATGTGGATGCCGGTGCGGAAAAAGCTCTCTATGCCGGAAAAAGTCTGCTTCCGGCGGGAGTGCGACTGGTTAAGGGCAATTTCGGCCGTGGTGACGCAATCGCCATTATCGGTGCGGAAGGCCGTGAAGTCGCTCGTGGTCTTGCGGGTTACGATGCTGAAGAGGCGCGTCTTATCATCGGTCACAAGTCCAACGAGATCGAGGCGATCCTCGGTTATGTCGGGCGGGCGGCCATGATTCATCGTGACGATCTGGTGATGACGGGCGCTGCCGTCAAAGTTAAAAATGCAAAGAAGGATGAGGTCCATGCCTGAACAGGCCGTGAAGCAGAGCCACGATATTGACGCGCTGATGATGACCATCGGCGCTCAGGCGAAAGCTGCTTCGCGACCGTTGTCCATTGCCGGCACAGACCAGAAGAACCGCGCGCTGCTTGCCATGGCCTCCGCCATCGAGGCATCCAGGGATGCGATCCTTGCCGCCAACAGGAAAGATCTGGCTGCGGCGGAAAGCGCAGGCCTTGCCGCTTCCTTCGTGGACAGGTTGACCCTCAACGATGCAAGGATCGCCGGTATTGCCGAAGGCATCCGTTCGGTTGCGGCGCTGCCCGATCCGGTCGGTGAAGTCATCGCCGCCTGGGATCGTCCGAATGGGCTGAAGATCGAGCGCGTGCGCACACCGCTCGGCGTCATCGGCGTGATTTACGAAAGCCGCCCGAATGTGACGGCGGATGCCGGCGCTTTGTGCCTCAAGGCGGGCAATGCCGTCATCTTGCGCGGCGGCTCGGATTCGCAACATTCATCGCGTGCTATCCATGGCTGCCTCGTGGAAGGCCTGAAGATCGCCGGCCTTCCCGAGCATGCCATTCAGCTGGTGCCGGTGACCGACCGCGCCGCTGTCGGCGCGCTTCTCAGTGGCCTGAACGGTACGGTTGATGTCATCGTGCCGCGCGGCGGCAAAAGCCTCGTGGCCCGGGTGCAGTCGGAAGCCCGCGTGCCGGTCTTCGCGCATCTGGAAGGCATTTGTCATGTCTATATCGACAAATCGGCCGATCTCGACATGGCGAAACGTATCGTCGTTAATGCCAAGATGCGCCGCACCGGTATTTGTGGGGCGGCCGAAACGTTGCTGGTGGATGCCGCTGCCGTTTCCACGCATCTGACGCCGCTCGTCAAGGCCTTGATCGAAGCCGGCTGCGAAGTGCGCGGTTCGCAGGCCGTTCGCGACGTGGTGGCGGGTCTCACGCCGGCGACGGAAGAGGACTGGCGCACCGAATATCTCGATGCGATCATTTCGGTCGCCGTGGTGGAAGGTATTTCGGGCGCGATCGAGCATATCGGCACTTATTCGTCCAACCACACCGAGGCGGTGATCGCCGAGGATCCCGATGTGGTCGCGCGCTTCTTCAACGAACTCGATTCGGCCATTCTGCTGCACAATGCCTCGACGCAGTTCGCGGACGGCGGCGAATTCGGCATGGGTGCTGAAATCGGCATTGCCACGGGCAAGATGCATGCGCGGGGCCCGGTCGGCGTCGAGCAGCTTACCTCGTTCAAATACCGGGTGCATGGCACCGGCCAGACACGGACCTGATATTTGCCGGCTGACAAGCGCCTCGACAGACGTTATCTCACCATGCCGCATGTGGAGCGCGGCATGGTCGTCGGCCTGTTCGGTGGTTCTTTCAATCCGCCACATGCGGGTCACGCGCTTGTGGCCGAGATTGCGTTGCGCAGGCTCGGTCTTGACCAGCTCTGGTGGATCGTCACGCCAGGCAACCCGCTGAAAAGCCGTTCGGAGCTGGCGTCTCTGGAAGATCGCATCGCCGCCTGCGAAAAGCTGGTCCATGACCCGCGCATCAAGGTGACGGCCTTCGAAAAATCATTGGGGATGAGCTATACGGCCAATACGCTCGCCAAAGTGAAGGCGAAGAATCCGCATGTCCGTTTTGTCTGGATCATGGGAGCGGACAATCTGAAAAGCTTCCATCGCTGGCAGAAATGGCGGCGGATCGCCGAGACATTCCCGATTGCCGTGATCGATCGGCCAGGTTCCACGCTCTCTTATCTCTCCTCCACTATGGCGCAGGCCTTCAGCCATGCACGGGTGGATGAGGACGATGCCGGCGTTTTGTGGAAAAAAGCGGCCCCTGCCTGGGTTTTCATTCACGGTCCGCGCTCGACGCTCAGCTCCACGGCGCTGCGCAACGGTCTAAATGACGCCTTCGATCACAAATGATGTATGTGCCGGGTGTCGAAGGGTCCATATCTTGAAAAGTTAATGCTTTGATGCCACCTTCATTGTGTGACGCAGAGAATCGCGTCGCCAGTACCTGTTTTGTCATTCTTGGAAAGGAAAACCTCTGACAACAGTACACGCCAAGGGAAGAGCATTTGTTGCTATCCCGAAGGGCCAGGACAGTGGCGCCGATGCCGCCGGCCATGCCCTCGAAACCGTCCTCGCGAGCCTCGAGGACTCCAAGGCTGAAGATATCGTCTCTCTCAACATTGCCGGAAAATCGGCGCTTGCGGACTACATGGTCGTGGTCTCCGGGCGGTCGAACAGGCATGTTTCGGCGATTTGCGAGCATCTTCTCAAGGACATGAAGGATGAAGGGTTCGGAAACGCCCGCGTCGAAGGTCTCGAGACCGGAGACTGGGTGCTGATCGATACCGGCGACATCATCGTTCACGTGTTCCGCCCGGAAATCCGCGCCTTCTACAACATTGAAAAAATGTGGGCGACGCCGGACATGCCGGAAGAGACGCTGCATTGATGCGGTGAGCCTTTGAGCGAGTGCATCGCTTTTGCCGAAGATCGTATCTGACTTCGGAAACGGTGCCTCTGGCCGGAAATCAGACCGGCCGCATAGGAATCCGCAGGCTATGCTGTTAAGAGCGTGACCCCTGTTGGGTCACGACGAATGCAGGTTTGCGATGCGGATTTCAATTTTTGCGGTGGGACGGCTGAAATCCGGCCCCGAAAAGGATCTTGCGGCCCGTTATATCGAGCGTCTGGCAAAGACCGGCCCGGCGATCGGGCTGGAGTTTTCGCGGGTGATCGAGGTTGCCGAAAGCCGCGCTTCCAATGCGGAGACCCGCAAGCGCGAAGAAGCCGCGATGCTGGAAAAACATCTGGTTGACGGAGCAGCCCTCGTCCTGCTAGACGAGCGCGGAAAGGCGCTGGACAGTCCTGCCTTTGCTTCATTCTTTGGCGATTTGCGCGATAGCGGCAAGCGAGACCTCGTGATCGCCATAGGCGGAGCCGATGGGCTCGATCCCGCCCTTTACGACAAGGCGACGGCCGTTCTCAATCTCGGCAAGCTGACATGGCCGCATCAGATCGTTCGTATCCTGATCGCCGAGCAGCTTTACCGCGCCGTCACGATCCTCTCCGGTCATCCCTATCATCGCGTTTGATCGGGTTTCGATTCAGATAATTGTCTCAATTTCAACATGAAGCTCCGCGACACCGCTGACAGCGCACGGCTTTGGCGGCGGCCTTTCCAGGGCCTCTTGGAAGATCGCGGCAAAATCCCTAATATCGGCGCTTCTGCTTCGGCATCAAAGAAAGTTCACATGGACAACAGGCCTCAACGAAAACGGCGCGCTGCCCTTGCGGGCGCGGTTATTGCTGCTTTCGTCATGGGTATCGGTCCGACCTATTCGCGGGACGATGCGGGCGCCGTTCCCGCCGCAGGCGATGATTCGTCGCCGGATGCGCTGCAAACGCTGGAGAAGCGCCGCGACCAGAACCGGCAGGATCTGGAGGAGCTGGTCGACAGCATCGGTCTTTCGGAAGACAAGACAAGGAAGCTTGAGGAAAGCATCGCCTCCCTCAATCAGGACAGCGCCCG
The DNA here is from genome assembly GCF_053522445.1 of Agrobacterium sp. 22-221-1. Taxonomy (NCBI): domain Bacteria; kingdom Pseudomonadati; phylum Pseudomonadota; class Alphaproteobacteria; order Hyphomicrobiales; family Rhizobiaceae; genus Agrobacterium; species Agrobacterium sp. 22-221-1. The sequence goes on along the minus strand of NZ_JBNWCL010000004.1, from coordinate 249,521 downwards.
CATCCGGGAAGAGCTGATCGCATCGGCTGCCCGGCGTAAGGCGCTGGAAACCAAGATCAGCGACGGTGAGGATCGCCTGGCCAAGCTTTCGGTGCGCGAGGATGGCGTCAAGGCGTCGTTGCGGGAAAGACGCGGTGTGCTGGCGGAGGTTCTGGCGGCGTTGCAGCGCATGGGCCGAAACCCGCCCCCCGCCCTTCTCGTCTCGCCGGAGGATGCGCTGGCGTCCGTGCGAAGCGCCATTCTTCTCGGCGCCGTCGTGCCCGGCATTCGCGGTGAAACCGACAAGCTGGTCGCCGCTCTCAAAGAATTGACCGATCTGAGACAGGCAATCGCTCGCGAAAAGGACGATCTTACGGGTATGATGACTGCAAGTCTGGAAGAGGAAAAACGCCTCGACCTGCTGATTGCCGAAAACGATCGCAAGAATACCCAGACGGCGACGGAGCTGGAGGCGGAACGCAAGCGATCTGAAGAGCTTGCGAGCAAGGCGACGAGCCTCGAGGGGCTGGTCAGTTCGCTTGAAGGCGAGATTACCTCGGTGCGGGAGGCGATGGAAAAGGCGCGGGCGGAAGAGCAGCGCCTGGCTCGTCTTTCGGAGGCGGAACGCGAAAAGGCGCGGGCCGCGGCCGAGGCTGGAATGCCCGATAAAAACCGTATTGCGCCCGCATATCCCTTCGCAAGTTTGAAGGGAAAGCTGGAGGTTCCGGTTGCGGGCGAGGTGCTGCGGCGCTTCGGCGATGCGGACGGAACGGGCCATTTTTCCAAGGGAATTGTTGTCGCGAGCGGACCGGAAGCCATCGTGACGGCGCCTGCAGACGGCTTCGTGGTGTTTGCCGGAGATTTTCGCAGTTATGGCCGGATGATCATCCTCAATACGGGTGATGGATATCATGTGGTGATGACGGGCATGGACAATGTGAGGACGCGGCAGGGAATGTTCGTGTTCTCCGGAGAGCCCATCGCCTCCATGGGTGCAAAAAGAGTAGCGAGTGCAGCAGCATTGGCGCTGGAAACCGACAGGCCAACGCTCTACATTGAGTTCAGGAAAGATGGTGTACCGGTTGATTCTCAACCGTGGTGGACCGCAAAAAATACCGGAAGGGCGCACAATGATTCGTAAGGTTTCGCTTCTCCTTATCGGTGGGCTTATGGGCGCCACGGCGATGAGCGTGATTTATTCGGCGAGCATGCCGGCGCAGGCGGCCGGGCCTTCGACCTATAAGGAACTGTCGATCTTTGGCGATGTGTTCGAGCGCGTGCGCGCACAATATGTGACGCCGCCGGATGACGAGAAGCTGGTGGAAAACGCCATCAACGGCATGCTGAGCTCGCTCGATCCGCATTCGAGCTTCATGAATGCCAAGGATGCCAACGACATGCGCACCCAGACCAAGGGTGAATTCGGCGGTCTCGGCATCGAAGTGACCATGGAGAACGAGCTCGTCAAGGTCATCACGCCGATCGACGATACACCGGCTTCCCGTGCAGGCATTCTCGCCGGCGACTTCATTTCGGAAATCGACGGTACGCCGGTTCGTGGCCTGAAGCTGGAACAGGCGGTTGAAAAGATGCGCGGCGCGGTCAAGACGCCGATCAAGCTGACGATCATCCGTCAGGGCGCCGACAAGCCGCTCGAATTCACCGTCATGCGCGATGTGATTGCCGTGCGGGCCGTCAAGTCCCGTGTCGAAGGTGACAATGTCGGTTATCTGCGCGTCATCTCCTTTACCGAGAAGACCTATGACGATCTCGAAAAGGCGATCAAGAAGATCAAGGCGGATGTGCCGGCCGACAAGCTGAAGGGTTATGTGCTCGACCTTCGCCTCAACCCGGGCGGTTTGCTCGATCAGGCGATCAATGTCTCCGACGCCTTCCTCGAGCGCGGTGAGGTCGTTTCGACCCGTGGCCGTAACCCCGACGAGACCCGCCGCTTCAACGCGACGGCAGGCGATCTGACCGATGGCAAGCCGGTAATCGTGCTCGTTAACGGCGGTTCGGCTTCGGCTTCGGAAATCGTTGCCGGCGCCCTGCAGGATCTGCGCCGTGCGACCGTGGTCGGCACGCGTTCCTTTGGCAAGGGTTCGGTCCAGACGATCATTCCGCTCGGCGAGGCGGGCGCGCTGCGCCTGACCACGGCGCTCTATTACACGCCGTCGGGTAAATCGATCCAGGGTACGGGCATTGAGCCTGACATCAAGGTGGAGCAGCCATTGCCGCCCGAGCTGCAGGGCAAGGTGACCACCGAAGGTGAATCCGGTCTTTCCGGCCACATCAAGGGCCAGAGCGAAACCGACGAAGGTTCGGGTTCTTCTGCCTATGTACCGCCGGAAGCCAAGGACGACATCCAGCTCAACTATGCTCTGGACCTGTTGCGCGGCACCAAGACGGATCCGTCTTTCCCGCCGAACCCGGAAAAGGCTGTGGTCAACAAGCAGTAAGATAGTGCGCCGGTCAGCCGGCGCATTCCATCTATTGCCCAACCGTTTGGACGGATCGTTCATTGCCTTCGGACCTGCGAAAACCGCTTCTGGGTCGTCAGAAAAAAGGCGCCGGTATCAACCGGCACTTTTCCGTCATTATGGCTCTGTCGGTGCTTGCGGTTTTCTCAATCGGCGGCCTGTCCGTCTATACGGCGCTTTCGCCCGGCAATTTGCAGAAGACGGCGAGCGGGCCGGATGCACAGCCTCAGCTTGCCGAAAAGACACCTGAAACCCCAGCGGCCAAGGCAACGGCGCCCGCTGACGCTGCCGCTCTGCAGCCGCAAAGCGGGCGCTCCGGCGCCAACATTAATCGTGAGACAATGCCTGATGGCAATGTCGTATCGGTTTACTCTCCCCGCCCTCGCGAGGGTGACGGGCCGGTGCTGATGAGCGGCCAGACCTATGGTCAGGATCCGCGCATGGCGACGCGACCCAATGAGGAACTGCTGGAAGAAACCGCATTCGGGAGATTGCCGGTTGTCGGTGCGGACGGTTTGCGGCCGATGGAGCAATATGCGCGGCCCTGGTCTGGTGCACGCGGCACCCGGGTGGCGATCGTGGTCGGCGGGCTGGGTCTCAGCCAGACGGGCTCGCAAAAAGCGATTCGGGAGCTGCCGCCGGAGGTGACGCTCGGTTTTGCCGCCAGCGGCAACAGCCTGCAGCGCTGGATGCAGGAAGCGCGCCGACAGGGACATGAAATCCTTCTGCAGATACCGCTTGAGCCTTTCGGTTACCCCGGCACCAATCCCGGCCCGGACACCCTGCTGGCGGGTGATCCCGCCAAGGTCAACATCGACCGGCTGCATCGTTCCATGGCGAAGATTACCAACTACACAGGTATCATGAATTATCTCGGTGGGCGTTTCCTTGCCGAGCAGGCGGCGCTGGAGCCGGTAATGCGCGATATCGGCAAGCGTGGCCTGCTGTTTCTAGATGACGGCTCTTCGGCGCAGTCGCTGAGCGGCGGTATTGCCAAGGCGATTTCCGCGCCACAGGGTTTTGCCGATATTCTGCTCGACGGCGAAGTCACCGAAGCTGCCATTCTGCGCAAGCTGGACGAACTGGAGCGAATTGCACGGCGCAACGGCCAGGCGATCGGCGTTGCTTCGGCTTTCGATGAAAGCGTTGCCGCGATCTCCAAATGGTCGCGCGAGGCTGGCGGGCGCGGCATCGAGATTGTCGGTGTTTCTGCGCTTGTTTCCGGGCAGGCAGGGCAGTAAACCTTGCGTGCGGCCATTTCTGGCGCTCAGACAGTGCGGGTTTCCCATGACAATCAAAGCAGAAGATTTGCCTTACCGTCCCTGTGCGGGAATTATGGTGCTGAATGCCGAGGGCCTTGTCTGGGCCGGCAGGCGCATCAAGGAAGGCAATTCCGAATATGATGGCTCACCGCATCTGTGGCAGATGCCGCAGGGCGGCATCGATGACGGCGAACGGCCTTTGACGGCCGCCATTCGCGAACTCTACGAAGAAACAGGCATAAAAACGGTGAGCCTGCTTGCGGAGGCGAGCGACTGGATTCACTATGACCTGCCACCCGAACTGATCGGTATCGGCCTCAGGGGCAAATATCGCGGACAGGCGCAGCGCTGGTTTGCGTTCCGTTTCGAAGGCGACGAAAGCGAGATCCAGATCGATCCGCCGCCGACCGGGCACACGGCCGAATTCGACGCGTGGGATTGGAAGCCGATGGAAAGCCTGCCGGAACTCATCGTACCGTTCAAGCGCGCGGTATACGAGCAGGTCGTGGCGGAGTTCCAACACCTTTCCGGCAAATAAAAAAGGCGGCCAAGGCCGCCTTTTCTGTCCTGTCGCCAGTGCTTATTCCGCTTCGTTGGCGGAATCGGCGTTGAGCTGGCCGTATTTTTCCTCGCCGATCTTGCCGAGCAGTTCGAGCTGGGTTTCGAGAAAGTCGATATGGCCTTCCTCGTCGATCAGCAGTTCTTCGAAAAGCTTCATGGAGACGTAGTCTCCGGCCTCATAACAGATATCACGCGATTTCTTGTAGGAGGTGCGGGCGTCATATTCGCCGGCAAGGTCGGATTCCAGAACTTCCTTGACGTTCTGGCCGATGCGCAGGGGCGCGACGGTCTGAAGGTTGGGATGGCCTTCAAGGAAGATGATGCGTGCGACCAGCTTGTCGGCGTGCTGCATTTCCTCGATGGATTCAGCACGTTCCTTTTTGGCGAGCTTCGTGTAGCCCCAGTCTTCCAGCAAACGATAGTGAAGCCAGTACTGGTTTACCGCACCGAGTTCGAGAAAAAGGGCCTCGTTAAGCCGCTCGATGACTTTTTTGTCGCCTTTCAATGTCCGCTCTCCTGTTCTCTTCATGGAATTGCTTCAGGCGGGACATAAAATCAAAAACATCGGCCTCAGTCGAGTGGCGACGGGCATGATATTCTTCGGTGGTTTTGATGATCAGGTCGACAACGGTGGGGAAACAGCCGCAACAGCGACCGCGTTTTTCCATGGCGTGATATACTTTTGCAGGAACGATGAGCTGCCAACAGTCCTCGTCGAGGAGCTCGTTGATGACGTCCCGGATATCGTGATCGGTGATGTAATTGCAGCTGCAAACCAGCATGATGGACTGCCTGTATGACGCAACACGTTGTTTTCGTTCTTAAACCAAAACAGGACAGCAAATGTCAAGAAAAACCTCTTAATGAGTCGCTGAGGATTTTCTAGACTCATTCTAAACTATACAAAAACTATCGTATTTTCATTAGTTTAGGATGCGTGTCATTCCAGTGTTTCATCTTCAAGTTTTTGTGCGCGGCAAAATTATCGAAGCTGCGATCACGGAAAGTTTACTAAGTTCAGGCGGCCGGGAAGGCAGGATCGACGGCCTCAGGCGAAATATTGTCCGCCATTGGCCGTCATGGTCGAACCGGTGATGAAACCCGCCTCGTCGGAAACCAGAAACAGAACGCAGCGTGCGATTTCTTCCGGCTCACCCAGCCGCCCAACGGGAATTTGCGGCACGATCCGCTCAGCCAGAACCTTCTCCGGTATCGCTTTTACCATCTCCGTGCCGATATAGCCGGGGCAGATGGCGTTGACGGTGATATTGCGGCTGGCGCCTTCCTGGGCGAGCGCCTTGGTGAAGCCGATGTCGCCCGCTTTGGAGGCGGAATAATTGGCCTGCCCCGCCTGGCCTTTCTGGCCATTGATGGAGGAGATGTTGACGATGCGGCCGAAGCCGCGGTCGCGCATGCCCGGCCATACGGGGTGGGTCATGTTGAACACGCCGGTGAGGTTGGTGTCGATCACCTCGCGCCATTGCTGCGGCGACATTTTATGGAACATCGCATCGCGGGTGATGCCGGCGTTGTTGACGAGGACCTCGACGGGACCGAAGGTCTCTTCCACCCTGGCTATGCCATTGACGCAGGCGTCATAGTCGCGCACGTCCCATTGAAAAGCGGGGATGCCGGTTTCTTTCTGGAATACTTCCGCCCTATCCGTCGTGAAGGCGTAATTGACGGCCACCCGGTAGCCGGCCGCCTGCAGGGCGCGGGCGATTGCGGCACCTATGCCGCTCGTCCCGCCGGAAATCAACGCAACCCGGCTCATATTGGCCTCCATGACCTGTCATTGAAGCGCCTGCATATGCGAGGATGCTTCCATATCTTGCAGAACTTGTTCGTCGTGCTCACCGGCCACAGAAATGCGGCCAATGGGAGGCCGCTTCTACCCTATTGCGCGCTGAACCGGAATTGCTTTTTGGCAAGTCGTGTGGCGGTTTCAGAGTGCTTCGATGCACATGGCGACACCCATGCCGCCGCCGATGCAGAGCGTTGCGAGACCCTTCGACACGTTACGGCGGCGCATTTCGAAAATCAGGGTGTTGAGGACGCGCGCGCCGGAGGCGCCGATCGGATGGCCGATGGCAATCGCCCCGCCATTGACGTTGACGATAGCAGGATCAAGGCCAAGTTCGCGCACCACGGCGCAGGACTGGGCCGCAAAAGCTTCGTTGGCTTCCACAAGGCCAATATCGCTGATCGACCAGCCGGCCTTGGCCAGCGCCTTGCGGGAGGCGGGAATGGGACCGGTGCCCATGATCTGCGGATCGACACCCGCCGTCGCCCAGGAGGCGATACGGGCGAGTGGCCTGATACCGCGCTTTCCTGCTTCCTGTTCCGACATCAAAAGCGTGGCGGCGGCGCCATCGTTCAGACCGGAGGCGTTACCGGCCGTGACCGTCCCTTCCTTGTCAAACGCGGGGCGCAGCTTGGCCATGGTTTCCAGCGAAGCCCCGGCGCGGATATGCTCATCTGTATCAATGACGATATCGGCTTTACGGCCCTTCACCGTGAAAGCCACGATCTCGTCTGCAAAACGGCCGGCGCTTTGCGCGGCTTCGGCCTTGTTTTGCGATGCGACGGCGAATTGGTCCTGCTCGTCGCGGGAAAGCTGCCATTGGCGGGCGATGTTTTCAGCGGTGATGCCCATGTGATAGCCATAAAAGGCGTCGGTAAGGCCATCTTTCAGCATGGTGTCGATCATCTTGAAATCGCCCATCTTCACGCCGCCGCGCAAATGGGCGCAGTGCGGAGCCATGGACATGGATTCTTGCCCGCCGGCAATGACGATGTTCGCGTCACCGGTCGCGATCTGCTGCATGCCGAGGGCCACGGCGCGCAGGCCGGAGCCGCAAAGCTGATTGAGGCCGAAGGCGGTCGCTTCCTGTGGAATGCCGGCCTTCATGGCAGCCTGCCGCGCCGGGTTCTGCCCCTCGCCCGCCGTCAGGACCTGACCGAGAATGACTTCATCGATTTCGTTTGCCGCGACACCGGCGCGCTCCAGCACGGCGCCGATGACGGTCGCCCCGAGCTCATGGGCTGGCGTATTGGCGAAGTGGCCATTGAAAGAGCCGACGGCTGTGCGCGCGGCGCTGGCAATCACGATTGAAGGCAGGGTCATCAGTTTTCTCCTCACTTGCGGGCGGAGACTGGCAAAGCTTTCAATACAAGTCAAATGGCGAAAGTTGCTTTAAAAGATGTTGCTAAATCACGCTGAAATCTTGCGGAAAATTGCTGCGCAAAAAACAAACTGTTGCGATGCACAAAACATTTGTCAGAGGGCTCGTTTTGCGCATACACTTTGCGCCGGGAAGAGCAATAACACCAAAAAACAAGAAAATACCATCATCGCGAGGAGGCGGGCATGGCGAAACACGACGGCGAAACAATCATTAAAAAATACGCCAACCGGCGGCTCTACAATACCGGCACCAGCACCTATGTGACGCTCGATGATCTGGCGCAGATGGTCAAGCGCGGCGAGGACTTCAAGGTTCAGGATGCCAAGTCCTCCGAAGACATCACGCATGCGGTACTGACGCAGATCATCGTCGAACAGGAGGCCAAAACCGGCAATACGTTGCTGCCGACGGCGTTTCTGCGGCAATTGATCTCCTATTACGGCGACCAGATGCAGATGGTCGTGCCGACATTTCTCGAACATTCGATGAAGACCTTCTCCGACCAGCAGAGCCAGATGCAGGAGCATATGGCCAAGGCTTTCGGCGATGGTTCGCTTGCCCGCAATTTTCAGGCGCCGCTGCAAATGATGGAAGAGCAGATCCGCCGCAATACGGAACTGTTCCGGCAGGCGATGCAGGGTTTCACACCTTTCGCAATGCCGCAGGCGCCCAAGGAAACCCGTAAGCCGAATGCATCCGAAATCGACGAGCTGAAGGCGCAGTTGCGCGCATTGCAGCAAAAGCTCGATCAGCTCTGATCCTGTCGGGCCGATGCCCGGTTTCAGCAAACCACATCGGCTTTTGCTTCAGACTTTCAGCCTGCCGTTCTTTCCGGCACGCGCAGCAACAGCAGGAAGCCGGATCCCAGAAATACGATGAGCGTCGCCATGCCGATATGGGCGGAGCCGCTTATTGTGGTTGCTATGGAAAACGACAGCGTCGCCATGAAGCTGGTGGCGCGTCCGGAGAGCGCATAAATACCGAAATAACGACCCGCCTCGGCGACAGTGATGTTGCGGGCAAGATAAGATCGTGACGAGGCCTGAACCGGGCCGAAGGCAAGGCCGATCAACACACCATAAAGCAGGTAGGCCTTTTCCGCGCCGGTGGCGAAGATGCCGCCATTATCTGCGGTCGATAATTGTACCCAGCCGAACAGGGTGGAGCCTTTTTCCGTCGAGACGATTCCGAGCGTGGCCAGCAGCAGAAGTACCAGACTGATGAGGATGGTGATGCGCGAACCTAGTTTCTGGTCGACGCGCCCGGCGGCAAAGCAGCCGGCGATGGCAACGATATTGAGCAGAATTCCGAAGAGGCCGATTTCCATCGTTGCCCAGCCGAACATGCCGGCGGCGAAGGCCCCACCGAGAATGAGAACGCCATTGACGCCATCCTGATAGAGCATGCGCGCAATCAGAAACCGCAACAGCACGGGGCGGTAGCGCAGCTCGCGCAGCGTGATCTTCAGTTCCCCCAATCCAGAGCGAATCGCGGCTGCGAAGGGCAAGCCCTTTTCAGCATCGGGAGTGAGAAGAAACATCGGCAGAATGAAGATGAGATACCAGACCGCGGCGAGCGGGCCGGTTATTCTGGCATCCTCGCCGGTTGCGGGATCGAGGCCGAAAAGAGGTTTGATACCGGCGATGGTCACCCCGGTCTGTGGATTGGCGGCCAGAAGCGTCACCACGGCAATCAGCACCACCATGCCGCCGAGATAACCGAGCCCCCAGGCGAGATTGGAAATGCGCCCGACATTTTGCGGGTTGGTCAGCCGCGGCATCATGGAATCGTTGAAGACGATGGAAAATTCCGCCGCGATGGAGGCGAGGATCATGCAGACGATTGGAAGTATGAGCGGCGAACCGGGTGCGGCAAACCAGAGGAAAAAGAGACTGACGATCTTGATGACGGCAAAAAAGGCGATCCACGGTTTGCGCGCGCCGGACTGGTCGGCGATGGAGCCGAGAATGGGGGAGAATAGGGCGATGATGATCGAAGACACCGTCGCCATGTTGCTCCATGTCGCCTGCGCCGAAATCGGATCGTCGGTGAGCCGTGCGACGAAATAAGGCCCGAAAACGAAGGTCGTGACGACCGTAAAGAACGGCTGCGCCGCCCAGTCGAACATCACCCAGCCCCAGATGCCGCGTTTGGCAACCACTGTTTCCGCATTTGGGGAAGGGACAGTCATTCATCGTCCTATCGGAAAATCGGGAAATAAAATGCGCGATGCGGGTACATCCGTCTTGTCTGGCGCCATCCGGGGGGACCCGGATGGCGTTTTTTAAGGCTGCCGATCAGCGTGCCTGGACGATATCGCCAAGCAGCCCGGCCGCGACCGTCAGACGGGCAAGGTTGGTATCGCCGCTGTCGCTGAGCGCGCCGAGTTCGGAGACGATGCGGTTGACGCGCACGCGATCCGCCGCATACCAGGCCTGAACCGGATCCTTTTCTTTGGCATATTCGGTCAGCGCGGAGATGACGATCCGGCGTCTCGACGAGGAGATCTGGTCCTGGCTGCGCAGGAGAGCCAGACTCTCATAATGATCCGCCGGTGTAATGCGCTGGCTTGCATCCAGCAGACGCGCGACGCGGAAGGTCGATGAGACGGTGGCATAGCTTTCGGCGGCGCGGGCAAGCGTGGTGCCGGCGCTTTCGGCGATGCGCATGATTTCCGGCACATAGACGAGCAGGGAAAGCGTATCGAGTTCCTCCAGAAGACCGGAGGGAACGCCGTCGATTTCCGTAACGCCGAGTTCGCGGCGATACTTCGCCGCTGCCGGCGATAGCGTCTTGATGGCGGTTTTCAGTCGCTCGATTTCGGTCGCCATGTCACCTGCGGCCGCACCCGCGCTCCCGGTTTGCAGGTAAAGCCTGCTCGCATCCGAGAAGATACGCGTGATCATGGCATAAAGCCCGTTCTGGACTTCACCGCCGACCTTGCCGTCAAGCGCGTCGACTTCGCTCCACAGGCGTTTGAGACCGAAACCATCCTCGACGATCACTGCCGCCTTGACGACGTCGGCCGCCAGAAGGCCGCTCGCATCGGCAAGTTTCTGCACAAAGCCCGGGCCGCCGCGATTGACGACGGCATTGGCGAGCGCGGTCGCGACGATTTCGCGATGCAGACGATGCGACTTGATATCGTCCGCATAGTTCTTCTGCATCTTGGCCGGGAAATAATCGACCAGAAGATGCTGGAGATAGGGTTCGTCGGGAAGCGTGCTTGCCACCAGTGCGTCGAACAAAGTGAGCTTGGCATAGGAGAGGAGCACGCCGATTTCCGGCCGGGTCAGCGGTTTGCCGGTGGCGTATCTTTCGCTGAATTCGGCATTGTTGGGCAGGGTTTCGACCTTGCGGTTCAGTTGTCCGGTCGCCTCCAGCGCGCTCATCAGGCGGCCGAGTTCTTCCCGGTTCGAAAGGCCCAGCCGCTCCGTCAGCGAGATCGCCAGCGATTGCAGGTAGTTGTTGCGCAATACCAGCTGCGCCACCTCCGGCGTCATGGAAGCAAGAAGCTGGTTGCGTTTCGGCATCGTCAGGCGACCGCTGTTAACGGCGGAGGCAAGCGCGATCTTGATGTTGACCTCCACGTCCGAGGAATTCACACCGGCCGAGTTGTCGATGGCGTCGGAATTGCATCGCCCGCCCGAAAGCGCATAGGCGATGCGCCCCTTCTGGGTGATGCCCAGATTGGCGCCTTCGCCGATGACCTTGGCTCGCAGTTCGGTTGCGTTGACGCGGATGGGGTCGTTCGCCCTGTCACCCACCTCGGCATTGGTTTCCACCGCCGCCTTGATGTAAGTGCCGATGCCGCCGAACCACAGAAGATCGGTCGGCGCCTTCAGGATGGCCGTCATGATCTCGAAGGGCGTGGCGACAGACTTGTCGATGCCGATGGCAGCGACGGCTTCCGGCGTCAGCGTCACCGATTTTTCGGAACGCGAGATGATCATCGCGCCGGCGGAGAGAGCCGAACGATCGTAGTCCTGCCAGCTGGAACGCGGCAGTTCGAAAAGCCGCTTGCGTTCGGCAAAGGACTTGTCGGTGTCGGGATCCGGATCGATGAAGATGTCGCGGTGATCGAAGGCAGCGATAAGCCTGATCTTTTCCGACAGCAGCATGCCGTTGCCGAAAACGTCGCCGGACATATCGCCCACGCCCGCCACCGTGAAGGGGGTGGTCTGGATGTCGGTGTCCATTTCACGGAAATGGCGTTTCACCGTTTCCCAGGCGCCACGGGCGGTAATACCCATCTTCTTGTGGTCGTAACCGGCCGAACCGCCCGATGCGAAGGCGTCGTCCAGCCAGAAACCAGCCTCATGGGCAAGACCGTTCGCCGTATCGGAGAAGGTCGCCGTTCCCTTGTCGGCGGCGACGACGAAATAGGGGTCGTCACCGTCGAGGCGCAGCGTGTCGGCTGGCGGCACGATCGCATCGTCGACGATATTGTCGGTGATGGACAGCAGGGTGCGGATATAGGTCTTGTAGGCCTCGCGGCCGGCATTGAAGACCTCGTCGCGGGAGCCGCCGGCCGGCAGGTTCTTCGGGAAGAAGCCGCCCTTGGCGCCGACCGGAACGATCACCGCATTCTTGACCTGTTGCGCCTTGACGAGGCCGAGCACTTCCGTGCGGTAATCCTGACCGCGATCCGACCAGCGCAGACCGCCGCGCGCGACCTTGCCGAAGCGCAGATGCACGCCTTCGACCTCTGTTCCGTAGACGAAGATTTCGCGGAAAGGCCGTGGGTCGGGCAGGCCGTCCAGATGTTTCGGATCGAACTTGAAGGCCAACAGGTCACGCGGCGTGCCGTCGGCATTTTTCTGGAAGTAGTTGGTGCGCAGCGTCGCGTCTATGGCGTTGACGTAACGCCTGAGGGTGCGGTCCTCATCGAGATTGGGAACGCCGCTCAATGCCGCTTCGATTGCCTTGTGTATTTCGGCGAGTTTCTTCAGCCGCTTCTTTTCGTCGACAGACGGATCGAAGCCGGCCTTGAACAGCGCGAAAATATTGCGGGAAATCGCCGGATACTTATAGAGTGTTTCGGAAATATGTTCCTGCGAATAGACGATGCCGGTCTGGCGGAGATAACGGGCATAGGCGCGCAGTACGGAGACTTCGCGCACGGTGAGGCCGCAGGCGAGGATCAGGCGGTTGAAGTTGTCATTGTCGACCTTGCCGGAGAAGGCGGCGAGGAAAGCTTCTTCAAGTTTCTGTCCATAGTGCGGCAGATCGAGCGTCGTTCCCTTGGCGACGGACAGTTCCATGTCGTGCAGTACGATGTCGCGCTTTTCGCCGTCCGAAACGACGCCGATATCGAAGGTGCGTTCGCTGATGACGTTGAAACCGAGATTTTCGAGCAGCGGCACGCGGCGCGAAAGCGGCAGGTGGCCGTCGCGGTGGAAAATCTTCAGCGACAGCGTCTCCGCCGATTGACCTTCCTGCTGGTAAAATTCGATGCGGACCGGCTCGCCCTTCGCGGCGCCCAGAATATCCGGCATGTCGCCGATCGCTTCTTCCGGCGTGAAGGCTTCCTGATAGGCCTGATCGACCTCCAGCACCGGTGCTCCCGGCTCGGAGAGGGCGACGAAATGGTCTATCCAGCGCGCCGCAATGTCGCTGACGGCGTCTTCGAGCTTATCCTGGGCGATGCGCGGCGTCTTGCCTTCCGTTCGGCCGACAATGAAGTGGACGCGGGCGACGGCGCCTTCGGGGAAGGCGGGGTAATAGGCGGAAATATGCCCGTCATAGACCCTGCTCAGATAGTCGCCGATCTTCTCGCGCACATAGGAATTATACTCCTCGCGCGGAACGAAGATGATGGCCGAAACGAAACGGTCGAAACGGTCGATACGTGCAAGTACGCGCACGCGCGGCCGGTCGCTCAGTTCCATGATCTGCTCGACGAAGCGGATCAGAAGATCGGTTTCGATCTGGAAGAGATCGTCACGCGGATAGGCTTCCAGCGTGTTCTGCAGGATGCGGCCGGAGTGGCTGTTCGGATCGAAGCCGAAATGCCGCTCGACTTCCGCCACCTTGGCGCGCAGCAGCGGTATCTGCTTGACCGAGCGCGTATAGGCGGTGGCGGTGAAGAGGCCGACGATGCGCAGTTCGCCGATGACATTGCCGTCCTCGTCGAAGCGCTTGATGCCGATATAATCCATATAGGCGCGGCGGTGCACGATAGATTTCACATTGGCCTTGGTGACGATGAGGAAATCCGGGCCGTCGAGGAAGGCAAGGATTTCCGGCGTGGTCGTCACGGCATTCTTGCCGAGACGCAGTACGCGCACATCCGGATCGCTGAGGCTGCCGAGACCGACGCCGTCACCGCGCTCGATCTTCGCGTTCTTTCCCTTGCCGGAATAGGTGTAGTCACGCATGCCGAGGAAGGTGAAATTGTCGTTGCGAAGCCAGTTGAGGAATTCGACGGCTTCCGCACGCTCGGTCTTGCGCCGCGACGAGCCGCGCTTGGACAATTCATCCAGCGCCTCGTCGAGTTTCGCCAGCATGGGCCGCCAGTCGCGATAGGCGAACTGGACCTGCGTCAGCACGAAGCGCAGTCTTTCTTCCAGCGCTGCGGCGGCTTGCGGCGTGAGCGGTGCGATATGCAGCTGGATGAGGCTGATATTTTCAGCGGGATCATCCTCGGGTTCCGCAAGACGATAGCCTGCCTGCGCGCTTTCGTCGCGCACCAGGATCGGGTGCACCGCGAGGTAAAGACCGCGATAGCTGCTGGTGACCTCGCCCATGACGGAATCGTAAAGGAAGGGCATATTGCGGCCGATAATGGTCAGCACCGTTACCGGAATATCCCGCGGCGAAACGCCCTCCACCTGGGAGATGCCGATGTACGGAGCGTCTCCGGTCCAGTGCGAAAGCGCCTCGAAACTGTGAGCGGCGCTCGCAGCCAGCATCTCTGCGGAATAATATTCTATATCGTCGGCGCTTGCCCTTCCATAAAGAATACCCGGATCAAGAAATTGGACATTTTCGGCAATTGCCTGCTGGCGCGCTTTTTCGATCTGTTTTTCGCGTTTTGGATTATTTCTGTAGCCCATTTGACGTGGATTCCTCCAAAAATCACACTTTAATATAAAAAAGCATCGCCAATTTGCGGATTTTGCCTTTTCAGTCGAATCGGATATTGGCGTGGAATTACGAAGAGTTTAAGAGGCTTTCGTGTTTCTTCAGTCGGTAAGTGAAATTTTTTTGCTCCTTTTGCCATGAGGGCCTGTCACGAAGCATTTTGACAGTATTTCTGCGGCTAATTTTTAGGCGGTTCTTTGGCTGCCATGTGATGTTGCGGCCACGGTCGAAGCAAATTATTGATTTGCGCCTATTTTTGTGGTACACCAACGACACTGATCCACAGCGTGGCATTTGTGTGCCCAAAAACACCACGAAAGCAACACCTCTTTTGCACGCGGTTTCCGTGACATATCGAGCGTTTACGTTATCGAACCCCGCAAGACGGGAAGGTGTATTTTTGCGTGCACGGCTGGACCAGTGCGGAGTCACCTGACGGTTCCCCCGTCTCATCAGGGCCTGACCGACCCAACCCCGGCATCCCCGGGTATGTAACAGGGAGTTTTTAGAACGAATGACGACCCAGCAGAAGAAATCTCCAGCACATCACGGTTTTAAGACCGGTGAAGCGATTGTGTATCCCGCTCATGGTGTCGGTACCATTTCTGCAATCGAGGAACAAGAAGTCGCCGGCATGAAGCTTGAGCTTTTTGTCATTGATTTCGAAAAAGACAAGATGCGTCTTAAAGTTCCCGTCGCCAAAGCCGTCAGCATCGGCATGCGCAAGCTTTCCGAAGGCGATTTTGTCGAGCGGGCGCTGAAAGTGGTGCAGGGCAAGGCGCGTGTGAAGCGTACCATGTGGTCGCGCCGCGCGCAGGAATATGATGCGAAGATCAATTCCGGCGATCTCATCGCGATTGCGGAGGTCGTGCGCGATCTCTACCGTGCGGAAAATCAGCCGGAGCAGTCCTATTCCGAGCGTCAGCTTTATGAAGCTGCTCTCGACCGCATGGCGCGCGAAATCGCCGCCGTCAACAAGATGTCTGAAACCGAGGCTGTTCGCCTGGTGGAAGTGAACCTTGCCAAGGGCCCCAAGCGCGGCAAGACCGTCGAAGAGGACGATTCTCAGGACGAAGCCGCTTAATAACCGGCTTTTTCCCTCTAAAAAAACCCGCCTTGATGGCGGGTTTTTTGTTGCCCGATTGCAGGCTGAAATTTACAGGATGCGGATTTTCGTGCCCTTGCGCAGATGCGGCAGGATGCGCCGCATGTCACGGGGATGGAGGGCGACGCAGCCCGCGGTCGGCTCATATCCCGGTCTGATCAGATGCATGAAGATTGCCGAGCCGCGGTTGCGGCTTCTCGAGGTGATATTCCAGTCGAGCACCAGGCAGACGTCGTAGAGGCTGTCCTTCCGCATCATCTCTTCATGGCTCGGGGCGAAGGGCGCCTTGACCAGCCTGTTGTAATTGGGACTGCGGGGCTCGTCGCACCACAGCATGGACTTGCGTGTTCGCTGCATCGGCAGTGCCGTGGCGATGCCGGGAAGGCGGTCGCCGCGATAAAACCCGTGCAGCAGGCCGATGGTCGAGATGGGAGATTTTCCGTCTCCCTCGCGTTTCAGCGCAGTGCGGCCATTGCGTCCGATCGCGGCTGGGAAGGTGAGATGTCCGAGCTGGACGATGGCGCGGCTGATTTTCGAGGGGGCCGGCCGAACCATGAGCGTCGATGCGCGTTTACGTTGTCTTACGGGCTGGGTGCTCATGTTTTTCACGAGATTTTGCTTTGCAGGTTATTTAACGTGAAGTCATAGCACTTCGTTATATCATGGCAATGGGTTGACCTTTTATCGGCAAACCGCTGAATTGGCTGATAATTAGAGCGCCGGGCGTCTTTTGGGATGCATAAGGGACGCTCTAACTCTTTTAAACTACGCGTCGTGTCTCTCGAAAATCGAGCCTGATTTTTGGGCTGATGCGCTAAAGTAAGAAAGGCTGAGAATCCGAATGACGGCTCGCACTATCCTTCTGGTGGACGATGACGACGATCTTCGGGAGACGCTGACCGAGCAATTGTCTCCCTATGAGGAATTCTCGCTGCTCAGCGGCGCCAATGCCGCGCAGGCGATGCAGACCGCCAAGACCGCCCAGGTCGATCTTCTGATCATGGATGTCGGCCTTCCGGATATGGACGGCCGTGAGGCGGTAAAGCTGTTGCGCAAGGGCGGCTTCAAGGCGCCGATCATCATGCTGACCGGGCATGATACCGATTCCGATACTATTCTTGGGTTGGAAGCCGGGGCGAATGACTATGTGACGAAACCCTTCCGTTTCGCCGTGCTTCTGGCGCGTATCCGGGCACAGCTGCGTCAATACGAACAGAGTGAGGATGCGGTTTTTACCGTCGGTCCCTATCAGTTCAAGCCCAGCCAGAAGCTGTTGACGACGGAGGACGGCAAGAAAATCCGCCTGACGGAAAAGGAAGCGGCGATCATCCGTTATCTCTACCGCGCCGGCAGCACCGTCGTTACCCGCGACGTCCTGCTGGAAGAGGTCTGGGGTTACAATTCCGGCGTGACAACGCATACGCTGGAAACGCATGTCTATCGTCTGCGCCAGAAGATCGAACGCGACCCGTCCAACGCCGAAATTCTGGTGACCGAGAACGGCGGATACAAGATCGTTCCCTGAGCAGGGGGCCTCTTTGCACCTGTCATGTGTCCAAAGCTCACGCTGCGCGTCCGAAAAGGCGCGCGGCGTTCTAACAGCTTGTATTTTGAAAACCGATATTGGAAAACCGCTATAGTGATGCAGGCGTTTTTCCGGAGTAACGATCGAAATGGCCTTGACGGACGATATCATGCTGCTGGGGCAAGTGCCGTTATTTGCGGGGTTCAGCGATGACCAGTTGCGGCTCATCGCCTTCGGTGCGGAGCGCCGCCGTGTATCGGCCGGGCAGACATTGTTCCGGGAACACTCACCGGCCGAATGCGCTTTTGCGGTGACGGCTGGCCATTTCGAGCTTTTCACGGCAGGGCGGGATGGCAAGCCCGTGCTGCAGGCGACGCCGGGTAAGGGGGCGCTGCTTTCGGAGCTTGCGCTTTTCACGCTCTGCGAACGGAAGTTCACTGCCGTGGCAGTGGAGGATTCCGAAGTCATCCGCATAACGCGCATCCTCTTCCACCGGCTGGTGGAGGAGTTTCCGGAGGTTGCCGATATCGTGTCGGCGCGTATTCGCGACAATATCGCGTCGCTGGCGGCGGGGGCGGCCCGTTTGCAGAACCGCTTCGTCTGACGCCAGACAATTCCGCCTGTTCAGAACCGGAAATGGGCGGTGACGGGAACATGGTCGGATGGCCGGTTCCAGCCGCGGGCCTCGCGCAATATGTCGATTTTTTCGAGCGAGGAACCGAGATCCTGCGAAGACCAGATGTGGTCGAGGCGGCGGCCGCGATCAGCCGCTTCCCAGTCCTTGGCGCGGTAGCTCCACCAGGTATAGATTTTTTCCGTCTCCGGCACGTTCAGGCGCATCAGATCGAGCCAGTTGCCCTTCTTCATGATGTCAAGCATGCCTTCGGTTTCGACAGGCGTATGGCTGACGATCTTGAGAAGCTGCTTGTGCGACCAGACGTCATTTTCGAGCGGTGCGATGTTGAGATCGCCGACGAGAATCGACGAGGTGCCAGGCACGCTATCGGCGCGTAACGCCTTCATTTCCTCGATGAAATCCAGCTTGTGGCCGAATTTCGGATTGATCGAGCGATCCGGCTCGTCACCGCCTGCCGGCACATAAAAATTATGCAGCCGCACGCGGCGCGATCCGACCTCAAAAATCGCGGAAATGTGGCGTGCGTCGCCGATACCGCAATAGTCCTGTCGATGATCTTCGGTCAGCGGAATCTTCGAGGCGATGGCGACGCCATGATAGCCCTTCTGGCCATGGATGATGACGTGCTCATAACCGAGCGCCTTTAGCGGCTTCATCGGAAACTCGCCATTCGGGCATTTCGTTTCCTGCAGGCAAAGAATGTCGGGTTTGTAACGTACCAGAAACTGCTCAACGATCGGCATTCTGAGCCTGACCGAGTTGATGTTCCAGGTGGTTATCGAAAACGACATGCATGTGCTCCGCTTTTACTGCCGCGAACCGCTTGGCCCGTGACATGTTTCCGGGGCGCAGGCTTATAACATCGCGACGAAAACGGGAATGTATTTTAGCGGTAAAATGAAAAAGGCGACCGCAGGGCCGCCTTTCGAAGAATTTCCTTGGGGCTCGAAGCCTCAGCCGCCTTTGCGAACTTCCTCGTAATTGATGTTGAAGACGCGCTCATCGAGGTTCACGCCGGTCTGGACGTTGAAGATCATGACGGTCGTGTCCTTGTTCTGGGCGTCGGTCGTGGTCCATTGCCGCAGATCGAAGGTCTTCGGATCGAACATCAGGGTAATTGTGGAATCGCCGAAGACGCTCTTGTCGCCCAGCACGATGGTGGTCAGGTCCGATTCTTCCTTGACGTTGCGGACCTTCTGATTGCCGAGATCGATCTTGTCGGACAGAAGCAGGCTGAGCGGCGTCTTGGAAAGCGGATAAAGATCCCAGGTCTTGAGCTTCATATTGCCGATGACGACGTTCTTGCCGTCGGCGATGACCCGCATGGGCGAGGGGTCTTCGTAGTTGAAGCGGAGTTTGCCGGGGCGCTCGATGTAGAACTTGCCGCCGGTCTGTTCACCGCGCGGGCCGAACTGGACGAATTCCCCCATCATGGTTTTGACCGACGAGAAGTGATTGGCGATTTTCTGCGCAGTCGCCGTGTTGCCGGCCGCCTGGGCAAAGGCGTCAAGCGGCGACAGGCCGGCCATGATTGCGGCCATGGAAAATGCCGTCAGCACGCCACGACGCGTCACGCCGTTTTGCGGTGTGTTTGCGTTGGCCGTTTCGCCGGTGGTGAGGTCGTTCATTCTATTCTCCTTCATCGCAGCGATTGTCCGCATAAAAGGCGGCGGCTTCATGACGTTGAAAGCGTGGAATAACGCTTCTTCGCCCCGCTTGGTTGCGGACGTTACCGCTCGATGATGTCTGCTTCCGTCGGTACGAGTATTTCGCGTTTTCCGGCGTGGTTGGCGGGGCCGATAATGCCCTCCTGCTCCATGCGCTCGATCAGCGAGGCGGCGCGGTTATAGCCGATGCCGAGACGCCGCTGCACATAGGAGGTGGAGGCTTTGCCATCGCGAAGCACGACGGCCACGGCCTGATCGTAAGGGTCCTCGGAATCGGAGAAATTGCCGGCGCCGGCCGGACCGCCGCCATTGCCTTCCTCGTCGTCTTCCTCGGTAATCGCTTCCAGATATTCCGGTGTGCCCTGTGTCTTCAGATAGGCGACGATCTCTTCCACCTCGTTGTCGGAGACGAAAGGACCGTGCACGCGCTGGATGCGTCCGCCGCCTGCCATATAGAGCATGTCGCCCATGCCGAGCAGCTGCTCGGCGCCCTGCTCTCCAAGGATGGTGCGGCTGTCGATCTTCGACGTCACCTGGAAGGAGATGCGGGTCGGGAAGTTTGCCTTGATCGTGCCGGTGATGACGTCGACGGAGGGGCGCTGGGTCGCCATGATGACATGGATGCCGGCGGCTCGCGCCATCTGCGCCAGGCGCTGCACCGCGCCTTCGATGTCCTTGCCGGCTACCATCATCAGGTCGGCCATTTCGTCGATGATGACGACGATATAGGGCAGGGGCTTCAGATCGAATTCTTCCGTCTCGTAGATCGCCTCGCCGGTCTGGCGGTCGAAACCGGTCTGCACCGTGCGGGTGAGTATCTCACCCTTGTCCAGCGCCTGCTGCACGCGGCTGTTGAAGCCGTCAATATTGCGCACGCCGATCTTCGACATCTTCTTGTAGCGCTCTTCCATCTCGCGCACCGTCCATTTCAGCGCCACAACGGCCTTTTTCGGATCGGTAACGACGGGAGAGAGCAGATGCGGAATGCCGTCATAGATCGACAGTTCGAGCATTTTCGGGTCGATCATGATCAGGCGGCACTGTTCCGGCGACATGCGGTAAAGCAGCGACAGGATCATGGTGTTGATGGCGACCGACTTGCCCGAACCGGTGGTGCCGGCAACGAGAAGATGCGGCATCTTGGCAAGATCGGCGATGACGGGTTCGCCGCCGATGGTCTTGCCGAGGGCCATGGCGAGTTTGGCCTTGCTGTTTTCGAAATCGCGGCTGCCGATCAGTTCCCGGAGGAACACGGTTTCGCGCGTCTGGTTCGGCAGTTCGATGCCGATGGCATTGCGGCCGGGAACGACGGCGACGCGGGCGGCGATCGCGCTCATGGAGCGGGCGATGTCATCGGCAAGGCCGATGACACGAGAGGATTTGATGCCGGGTGCCGGTTCCAGTTCGTAGAGCGTGACGACCGGGCCGGGGCGGACATGAATGATTTCGCCCTTGACGCCGAAATCCTCGAGAACGCCTTCCAGAAGGCGGGCATTCTGTTCCAGCACTTCCTCGCTCAGCATATTGTCGCGCACGACATTCTTCGGCTCTGCCAGAAGATGGACTGTGGGGAGCTGGAAACCGTCTGCGGCGATGAAAGAGGCCTGCGCCTCCCTTGTCACGCGCTCACTGGGCTTCGGGCGCGCGGAAGGGGCGGTTATTCTCGGCTGCCCGCGTCCCGGCGCCTGTCGAGTGGTGAATTTCTTGTCGGACTCGTCGTCGGAGAGAATGCCGTTCGGCAGCCGGCGTCCATCCGCGTCGAAGGGTTGTTCGTCATCCATGTCGTCGTCATGATCGAGCGCGATGGAGGGAGGTGACATCTGGCGACGCGATGCGGCGCGTTCTTCAAAAGACGGCTCTGCGCGCTGGTCGAGACGGTTGATCGCGGTCTTGAGGCGCGACGGTTCGTTCAGCGTGCCGAATTCATATTCGTTGAAGTCGTAAGGATGTTCGAATTCATCGTGCAGGGATTTAGACTTCAGGCCGAACAGGCGGCGCAGGCGCGCCTGGGTGATGTACCAGTAATGCGCCAGTGCGCCGAAGGCGAGCATATTGGCGAAGAAACCCTCGCCGTCGTCTTCGTCATCCTCTTCGACCTCACGGGCGGCACGGGCCTTGCTGGTGGCGACGGGAGCGGCCTCTTCGCGTTCCAGCTCGTCATCCAGACCGCCAACGACACCGGCGGCAAACAGCATCAGCCATGCGGCAGGCGCCGCAAATATCACACCCAGTACCGTGGCAATCGTGCCGGTAGGGTAAGCGCCGATGAAAAGAGCGGGAAAACGCAGGATCATGTCACCGATGACGCCGCCGATGCCGTTCGGCAGCGGCCATGTCACGGGGGCCGGAAAACAGCCGAGCGAGGCGGCGCAGACGATGGCGCCTGCGACCCAGGCCACGAGGCGAACGGGTATGCGGTGGAATTTGCGGCCGGCGATCAGCGCGATCGCCCAGGCGATGACGGGCAGGAGCGAGATGATTGCGGAAAGCCCGAGGAACTGCATCACGATATCGGCGAAAATCGCACCGCCGTAACCCAGAAGATTGGTGGGCTGGTTTCCTGTCGCGTAGGAGAGGCTCGGATCCGCGACATTCCATGTCGCTAGCGCGGCGATGCCCAGTGCAATCGTGGCCAGCAGAGCGAAACCGGCGAGAGCCATGATCTGACGCACGAAAAACGCCGTCAACACGAAGCGCGTGTGACGACCATCGAATGTCGGAGAATGCATTCTGCCCATGTCCCTGAACCCGTCGTTTTATGGTTTCGGCAAGATCCGGCAGGAGACCTGATCCCGGATTGACAGGGAAAACTAACCGCTTGCTGGTTAATGTCGTGTTAACCATGCGGTTTTTTGAAGCGCTTCGGATTTACGGCAAAGAAAAAGGCCCGCCGGAGCGGGCCTTCTTTTGGGAGAGGGGATGGAGAACCCCTTTTCCCGGATATCAGGAATGGTAGGCGGCTTCGCCGTGGGTTGCGAGGTCGAGACCTTCGCGTTCGGCTTCGACCGGAACCCGCAGACCGACGATCACGTCGACGATCTTGTAGAGGATCGCGGAGACGATGGCGCACCAGACGATGGTGATGGCGACGGCGACGAACTGCGTCCAGAGCTGCGAGGCGATGGAGAAGTCTTCCTTGCCCGTGCCGCCAAGCAGCGGCGAGGTGAAGATGCCGGTGCCGAGCGCGCCGATGATGCCGCCAATGCCGTGGACGCCGAAGACGTCGGCAGTGTCGTCATAACCGAACTTGTTCTTCACCACGGAGACGAAGAAGTAGCAGATCGGCGAGACGATGAGGCCGAGAACGATGGCGCCCATAGGGCCGACGGAGCCGGCGGCGGGGGTGACGGCGACGAGACCGGCGATCATGCCCGAAGCGGCGCCCAGCATGGAGGCCTTGCCGCGGGTGAAGCTTTCAACCAGCGACCAGGAAACGATGGCGGCTGCGGTTGCGAGGAAGGTGTTCATGGTTGCGAGAACCGCACCGCCCGATGCTTCGAGGTTGGAGCCGGCGTTGAAGCCGAACCAGCCGAACCACAGCATGGCCGCACCGACGAGGGTCAGCGTCATCGAATGGGGGGCCATCATGTCCTTGCCGAAGCCGGTACGCTTGCCGACCATGATCGCGCCGATCAGGCCTGCGATACCGGCATTGATGTGAACCACGGTGCCGCCGGCGAAGTCGAGAGCGCCCATGCCGAAGATCAGGCCGTTTGCATCCCAGACCATGTGAGCGATCGGGAAATAGACGAAGGTGGCCCACAGGATGGTGAAGAGGATGACGGCGGAGAATTTGACGCGTTCTGCGAATGCGCCGATGATCAGCGCCGGCGTGATGGCCGCGAAGGTCATCTGGAAGGCGATGAAGGTGTATTCGTAGATCACGACGCCCTCAGAGAAGGTTGCCGAGGTGCTGTCAAGCGAAACGCCCGACAGGAACAGCTTGCCGAAACCGCCGAAATAGGGGCCGGTGCCGCCGCCAAAGGCGAAGGAGTAACCGTAGATTACCCAGACGAGCATCATGACTGCGCCGACGACCGTGCACTGCATGAGAACGGAGAGCATGTTCTTGGTGCGGACGAGACCGCCGTAAAACAGGGCCAGGCCCGGAATGATCATGAAAAGCACGAGGATCGTCGCGACATACATGAATGCGGTGTCGGCTTTTTCCGGAACGGGCGCTGCGGCTGCTGCCGGCGCGGCATCCTGGGCAAAGGCGATGGCCGGAGCCATCAGGGCCGCCGCTGCGGCGCCCAGCTTGCCGAGCGTTGAAAACTTGTTGAGTTGCATAGCTAGAAAACTCCCCTGTCAGCCGTGCTTCAAAGCGCTTCTGTGTTGGTTTCGCCGGTACGGATGCGCACGGCCTGTTCGATAGAGTAGACGAAGATCTTGCCGTCACCGATCTGCCCGGTCTTTGCCGCAGACGCGATCGCTTCGACAGCCTTGTCGACGACGTCGGATGGAACTGCGATCTCGATCTTCAGCTTGGGAAGGAAGCTCACCGCATATTCCGTGCCGCGATAAATCTCGGTATGCCCCTTCTGGCGTCCGTAACCCTTTACCTCGGTCACGGTCAGGCCCTGGATGCCGACGCCGGTGAGCGCTTCGCGCACTTCATCCAGCTTGAACGGCTTGATAATGGCCATCACAATTTTCATCTGGTTTCCCATCCTTTGTTTTGTCCTCGGCACGGAGCCGACTCTCCTGCCGCTGGCAGATCAGTAACAGCGACTGCGGACATACATTCAAAGGGCGTGCCAGTTTTGAGTGTGTATCTAACTTATTGAAATATAAAACTTATATGAAAGGCGTCTGAAAAAGGGGCATTTGTCGCCAAAATTTGCGTCTATTAAATGTGCGATTTTCAGAAAAAGCACATTATTTAATCATTTGCCCTTTTGCGGATCAAACCCTCCTGCGCCACGGAGGCGACCAGTTCACCCTGTCTGGTGAAAATATTGCCACGGGTCAAACCGCGTGCGCCGGAAGCGCTGGGGCTGTCCTGTGTGTAGAGCAGCCAGTCGTCCAGCCGGCAGGGGCGGTGGAACCACATGGCGTGGTCGAGGCTCGCCACCTGAATGGAAGGATCGAAGATGGTCGTGCCATGGGCGTAGAGCGAAGTGTCGAGCAGGGTCATATCCGACAGATAGGCGAGAATGGCCGATTGCAGGCGCGGATCATCGGGCACATCGCCGACGGCGCGAACCCAGATATCCTGTTGCGGTTCGAGTTTTTCCTTGGAGATATAGTGGGTCAGCGATACCGGCCGTATCTCTATCGGCCGCTTGTTGCTCCAGTATTTGCGGATAGAGGCGGGCGCCTTGGCAAGAAAGGCTGCCTGCATCTGCTCCTCGCTCATCAGTTTTTCAGGCGGCGTCACGTCAGGCATTTTGATCTGATGGTCGAAACCATCCTCAAAAATCTGAAACGAGGCCGACATGGAAAAAATAGCCTTGCCATGCTGGATGGCGACCACCCGGCGTGTGCAGAAGCTCGCGCCATCGCGGATGCGCTCCACCTGGTAGACGATAGGCACCAGCGGATCGCCGGGGCGCATGAAATAGGCATGCAGCGAATGCACGAAACGGTCGTTATCCACGGTTCTCTGCGCGGCGATCAGGGCCTGCGCGATGACCTGGCCGCCGAAAACCCGCTGCCAGCCGATCTGCGGGCTTTCGCCCCGGAACAGGTTCTCTTCCAGCTTCTCAAGATCGAGTGTGGCGATGAGATTGGCCATCGGGTCTGACGTTTGCGAGGGATGCGACATTTTTTCGGCCTGCTCCGGCTGTAGGAAGACGTCACATGGTCTATAGTGCGCCGATGATGTGTGCACAAGATTTGAGGAGAAGCGCGATGCTGGACGTAGTGGTGGCAGGCGGCGGATATGTCGGTCTTTCCGTTGCTGTCGCAATCAAGCAGGCGGCCCCGCATCTTGATGTGCAGGTGATTGAGGCCTCTCCCGAGGATGTCTGGTCGAAGGACGTTCGCGCTTCCGCCATTATTGCGGCAGCCACCCGGATGCTTGATGTTTTCGGCATATGGAACGAAATCGAGCCGGAAGCGCAACCGATACACAAGATGATCGTCACCGATTCGAAGACCGCCGATCCGGTGCGTCCCGTGTTCCTGACTTTCGACGGCGCCGTGGAAGAGGGCAGGCCGTTTGCCCATATGGTTCCGAACGTCGCTCTGGTGGGCGCATTGCGAGGCCTGTGCGAGCGTCTTGGCATAAAAATCCGTCACGGTCTCAGTGTTTCCGATTTTACCGCGGGCCCCCAGTCGACGGCCATTCGCCTTTCCGACGGGTCGACGCTCGAAGCGCGATTGCTGATTGCCTGTGACGGCGTTCGCTCCGCGCTCAGGGACATGGCCGGTATCAAGACCGTGCACTGGGCTTACGATCAGTCCGGTATCGTGACGACCGTTGAGCATGAGCGGCCGCATGAGGGCTGCGCCGAGGAGCATTTTCTGCCATCGGGGCCCTTCGCCATCCTGCCGCTGAAGGGAAACCGCTCTTCGCTCGTCTGGACCGAACGCACGGCCGATGCCGACAGGCTGGTAGCCTCGGACGATCTGGTGTTCGAGGAAGAACTGGAGCGCCGGTTCGGTCACAAACTCGGTCCTCTTCGTCCGGTCGGTCCCCGCCGCGCCTTCCCATTGGGTCTGACGCTGGCGCGCTCTTTCGTTGCACCGCGTTTCGCGCTTGCGGGCGATGCGGCCCACGGCATTCACCCGATTTCCGGGCAGGGCCTCAATCTTGGCTTCAAGGACGTGGCGGCTCTCGCCGAAACCGTGGTCGAGGCCGACCGTCTCGGCCTCGATATCGGCTCGCTCAACGTTCTGGAGCGTTACCAGTCCTGGCGGCGTTTCGACACGTTGCGGATGGGCGTGACGACGGATGTGCTGAACCGGCTTTTCTCCAACGATATTGGCCCCATCCGCATCATGCGTGATTTCGGTCTCGGCGTGGTGGATCGTTTGCCGGGTCTCAAATCCTATTTCATCGGTCAGGCCGCCGGCACGACGGATGCTAATGCGCCGCGTCTGCTTGCCGGCGAGGCGCTCTGACCCGACCCTTCATGTATGTTTCTGATCGGCTTTTCCGGTATTGCCGCTTGACAGCCGATTCCGGGATTTTCTGCCCGGCTGCTTTACCGTAAAGCCGAATCCGGCCAAGGACTTATCCGGATTCATAATCTGGTATGGTCTGCGCCCTGGCCAACCAGATATTGCGGAGAACAAAAGCTGAATCCCATCGAGTCAGCGATTCGTATTCGATTCGTTCGCAGACTGTTCCGCAGCCGAATCGATTTCATTTTCGCCGGATTCTTTTTGTTCGTTCAACTGTTTGAATCTGAACGGAAAATTCCGTCGACCGGTCGCCCTGCGCCACTTTGCGGGTGAGGCCTATTGCCTTTGTCGGCGGGCATTGCCATGTGTGGTGCGTGCGGCCCGTATCGGTGATGCCGGGCGGCACGGCAAGCAGATGAAGTCGATTCGCGGATAGTACGTTGAATTTTCGCCCCATGATCCTGAGCGGCCGCGGTGTCACGGCCGTTCTCGGCCCCACCAATACTGGCAAGACCCATTACGCGATTGAGCGGATGGTCGCGCATGGCAGCGGTGTCATTGGCCTGCCGCTGCGTCTTCTGGCGCGGGAGGTCTATACCCGTCTCGTTGAAAAGGTGGGCGCGCCGAATGTGGCGCTGATTACCGGCGAAGAAAAAATCGCACCGCCCAAAGCCAAATATTCCGTCTGCACGGTGGAAGCCATGCCGCGCGAGACGACGGCCGCCTTCGTCGCGATAGACGAGGTGCAGCTGGCGGGCGATCTCGAACGCGGGCACATCTTCACCGACCGGGTGCTGCATCTGCGCGGGCGGGAGGAAACGCTGCTGCTCGGCGCGGGCACGATGCGTCCCATCCTCGAAAAACTGCTGCCGGGAATTACCGTTGTGGAACGCCCGCGCCTGTCGCAGCTTTTTTATGCGGGTCAGAAGAAGATCACCCGCCTGCCGCAACGCACGGCGATCGTCGCCTTTTCCGCCGATGAGGTCTATGCCATTGCCGAGCTGGTGCGCCGCCAGCGCGGCGGTGCGGCTGTGGTGCTGGGCGCGCTTTCGCCGCGCACGCGCAATGCGCAGGTGGGGCTCTACCAATCCGGGGATGTCGAATATCTCGTGGCGACGGATGCCATCGGCATGGGTCTCAACCTCGATGTCGACCATGTTGCCTTCGCGCAGGACCGCAAATTCGACGGCTATCAGTTCCGCAATCTCAATCCGGGCGAGATCGGCCAGATCGCCGGCCGCGCCGGCCGCCATCTTCGCGATGGCACATTCGGCGTGACGGGGCGTGTCGATCCGTTCGATGACGAGCTGGTGGAGCGGATCGAAACCCATCAGTTCGATGCGGTGAAGGTTCTGCAGTGGCGGACGAAAAATTTCGATTTTTCCTCCATCGCCAATCTGCGCCTGAGCCTCGATGCCGCGCCGGCGATCCAGGGACTTTCGCGCGCCCTGCCGGCAATCGACCAGCAGGCGCTGGAATATCTGTCGCGTTATCCCGAGATCATCGATGTGACGACGACCGATTCGCGGGTGGAAAAACTCTGGGAGGCGTGTGCGCTTCCCGACTATCGCCGTATTGCTCCTGCCCAGCATGCGGATCTGATCTCCACGCTCTATTTCGACCTCGTCAAACGCGGGGCGGTGAACGAGGATTTCATGGCCGAGCAGGTACGCCGTGCCGATCGAACGGATGGAGAGATCGATACCTTGTCTGCGAGGATTGCGCAGATCAGAACATGGACTTATGTATCGAACCGCCCAGGATGGCTTGCCGATCCGACACACTGGCAAGAAAAGACTCGGGAAATCGAGGATCGATTGTCCGATGCGCTACATGAAAGGTTGACGAAACGCTTTGTTGATCGCAGGACATCTGTGCTCATGAGGCGCCTGAGAGAGAATGCGATGCTTGAAGCTGAAATCAGTGTAAATGGTGATGTCTTTGTAGAAGGTCATCACGTCGGCCAGTTGGCCGGGTTCCGGTTCACGCCGGTGCCGGGAATGGAAGGGCCGGATCAGAAGGCCGTGCAGGCTGCGGCGCAGAAGGCGCTTGCGCTCGAATTCGAGGCGCGTGCCGCGCGTCTGCATGCCAGTGGAAATGGCGATCTCGCTTTGAGCTCCGATGGTCTGGTTCGCTGGTTGGGCGAACCGGTTGCCCGCCTTTCTGCTGGCGACAACATCATGAAGCCGCGGGTGATCCTGCTTGCCGACGAGCAGCTGAACGGCAATGCCCGTGATCACGCGCTGGCGCGCGTCGAGCGTTTCGTCAATCATCAGATTGCGACCGTGCTGAAGCCGTTGGACGATATTTCCCGCGCCGAAGACCTTCAGGGTCTGGCGAAGGGTCTGGCGTTCCAGCTCGTGGAAAATCTTGGCGTGCTGTTCCGCCGCGACGTTGCCGAAGACGTGAAGTCTCTGGATCAGGACGCGCGCGCCTCAATGCGCCGTTACGGCGTGCGTTTCGGCGCCTACCACGTTTTCCTGCCTGCGCTTCTCAAGCCCGCCCCGGCGGAGCTTGTGACGCTACTCTGGGCTTTGAAGAATGACGGTCTCGGCAAGCCGGGTTACGGCGATCTCATTCCGGTGCTGGCCGCAGGCCGTACCTCGGTCGTCACCGATGCCAGCTTCGAGCGCATGTTCTACAAGCTCGCTGGTTTCCGCTTCCTCGGAAAGCGCGCCGTGCGTATCGACATTCTCGAGCGTCTGGCCGATCTCATCCGCCCGCTGCTGCAGTGGAAGCCCGGTCAGCAGCCGCGTCCGGAAGGCGCCTATGACGGTCGCCGTTTCACGACGACGACCGCCATGCTTTCCATTCTCGGCGCGACGCTTGACGACATGGAAGAAATTCTGAAGGGCCTCGGTTACCGCGCCGATCAGGTGACGGCGGAAGAGGCGCAGGCCTTCCTCGCCAGCCACGCCGGTGCCTCTGCTCCGACTGCCGCGGAAGCGGCGACGGCTGAAGAGGAAAGCGTCGAGACCGAGGAACACGAGCCGGCTTCCGAAGAACAGGTGTCCGAGACGGTGGCTGCTGTCGAAGGCGAAGCTGTCGAGGCACCGGTTGCGGAGGCTGCAGGCGAAGAGGCTGTCGCAGCCGAGGCTGCGCCGGAAAGCGCTGAGGCCGCCGAGCCCAAGCCCGTTCTTCTGTGGCGTCCGGGTGGTCGCAACGAAAATCAGCGTGGCGAAAACCGTCGTCCCGGCAATCGTGGTCAGGGCCGTGGGGAAGGAGCGCGCGAACAGGGCGAGCGTCGCGGTGAAGGCCGCCGCGACAATCGTGACGGTGCAAGTGCCAATCGCAGTGGCGACGGTGAGCGCAAGCGCGATGGCGGCCGTCCGGACCGTGGCAACAACCGCAACAATGATCGTCATGATCGCGGGGAGCGCAAGGACCGGCCGGAACGCAATGACCGTGGCGGAAAGCCGCAGGGTCAGCAGCGCTTCGAAGCCAAGCCGCCGCGCAAGGAAAAACCGCTCGATCCGGATTCGCCTTTCGCAAAGCTCGCTGCTCTCAAGGAGCAGCTGAAGAAGTAAGCCTATGGGAAGCAGCGAACAGCCACTGGAAAGCACGCGTCAGCGTCTGGACAAGTGGCTGTTCTTTGCCCGCATGGCAAAATCCCGTTCGCTTGCCCAGAGCTACATTCAGTCGGGCCACGTCAAGGTCAACGGCATTGCCATTCGCCAGTCCAGCCATGTGGTGAAGGCGGGCGACAGGCTGGAGATCGACTTCGAGCGGATGGACAAGGTGCTCGTCGTCAAGTCCGGCGGAACACGGCGTGGACCCTATGAGGAAGCCAGACTTCTCTATGACGACGAGACGCGGCCACGGGAACCTTCCGACAGGCTGACACCTCTCGAGCAGGCGTTGCGCCAGCCGGGAAGCGGGCGTCCCACCAAAAAAGAGCGCAGGGCGCTCGACAGGTTTCTGTCTGACAGCGACGGAAGCAAAGATTAGAATAAACCTCCGGGTCGCACCCCTTTTTCAGAATTGTTTATCCTTGCTATCTGTAAGCAAAGGCATTACGTCACTTGCGAAATTGCCCTGTCTGAATTCCGGGCGACGGCTTGTGTTCCGAAGCCCACAGACCCGGCCTGCATATTCTGGAGTTCATCATGACATATGTCGTGACCGACAATTGCATCCGCTGCAAATATACCGATTGCGTTGAGGTCTGCCCCGTCGACTGCTTTTACGAGGGTGAAAATTTCCTCGCGATCAATCCCGATGAATGTATCGATTGCGGTGTGTGCGAACCGGAATGTCCCGCCGAAGCCATAAAGCCCGATACGGAGCCGGGTCTCGACAAGTGGCTGAAGCTCAATGCCGAATATGCGGCAATCTGGCCTAATATCACGATCAAGCGCGACCCGATGCCGGAAGCCAAGGAAATGGACGGTGTCGAAGGTAAGCTTGAGCTCTATTTCTCCGCCGAGCCCGGACAGGGCGACTGAGTTTTACGGCCTGACGGCGAAACCATGATTTAAAAAGCCCTCGCAGCAGCAGCGCGAGGGCTTTTTGCTGGGCCTCATCCGCCGCGGCCGGATTGCAGCGTGGTCGACAGCAATGTCAGAAGGGCCACGCTTTCCTCCAGGCTTTGCCGCTGACGGCTTTGCAGGATGGCGGCCTGCAGACGGTTCATCTCGCGGGCGATTGCCGCTGGCTGCCAGGTTCGCAGTGCTCTTTCGATGATGGGTTTTCTGCGGAAATGGATGTGGCGTCCAAGTGTCTGCATGACCTGACCGGCCTGCAGTTTTTTCTCATCCATTTCGGCCCGCATCTGGTCGAGCAACTGGAGTTGCTTGAGGCACCCCTGGAGCACAAGAAAGATCGGGGTCTTCGAAGAGACGATCTTCTGCGTCGCGTGGAAAAAGGCGTTTCTGTCGCCTTTCAGAATGGCGTCTACGGCATCGTCTGCGGAAACCGTGCTGGCGTCTCCGATGATCGCCAGCACATCGTCTTCCTCGACCACGTCGGCTCCGCGGCAATAGAGCGCCAGCTTGCGGATTTCGTTGCGCGAGGCGATACGGTCACCACCCAGGGATTCGATTAGCCTCTGTCGTGCGGCTGGCGCAATGCTCAGATTATCGGAGGAGAGTTCCTGATCGATCAATGCGTTCAATGAGCGCGCATCGTCGGCATAACAGGGAATCGCAGCGATGGAGCGCGCCGGTTCTGCGATCTTGCGTAGTCCCGTACCCTTCTTGATGTCGCCTGCTTCGATGATGAGGAAGCTCGCTTCCGGCGGTGTCTCGGCAAGAATCTGCAGCGCATCCACCAGCGCCTTTTCGGCCGAAGCACTTTTGATCCAGACGAGTTTTTCGCCGCCGAAAAGGCCGATGGCATTTACCTCGTCGAGCAGACGGCCGGGGTCGCCCTGCAAATCGGATGCGGTCAGTTTCAGCGATGCGAAAGCGTCATCGGGATCGATACCGGTCTTTTTGGCGATGACGCCTGCGCGTTCCGACACGAGACCGCGATCCGGGCCGTAAAGGACGAAAACGCGAAAGCGCTCCGCCGGATTTTCGGCGAAGCGCTCAAATTCATGGGACTTTATCTCCGTCACGGCCGCCGCTCTCAGCGGCCGAGCGTGGCGGCGATATCGGTGCGGATGATTTCAGCCAGTTCCCGGGCCGCACGGTTCTCGGCGTCGCGGATTGCCCGGATCTTGGCGAATTCCTGCTGTGGCAGATCCACCTGCGCTGTTACGCTGCGGCGTGCGGAGCGCAGGATTTGACCGTCGGAAACGCGGGTCAGCACATATTGACCGCTCATCACGACTCGACCCGGGTAGGGGCCATCGTAATTGTTGTTCGCGCGGGTCGTCAGGTCGTAATTCTGCACTTCCGTTGACGTGGCGCTCGAGCTTACGGAAATCTTGACGTTATATTGCGCCGTGGCCGGTTGGCCTGCGCCGCCGGCCATCAGAAAGATCAGTTGGTTGCGGACTTCCTGCCCGACTCTGCCACCGACGTCGGAGACGCTGACGGCTGCCAGTCTTTCCTTGGTTCCGGAAGCCTCGCCATAGAGCGGGCGCACCTGGCAGCCTGCCAAAAGACCAGCCATCGTCACGACGGAAATTGCTGCCGCGAGGCGGCCCCATCTTGAAAAAACGTCAGACAACAATGTTCACAATCCTCTGCGGAACCACGATGACTTTCTTGGGCTCGCCACCGGCAAGAATGGATTTGACGGCATCCAGCGCAAGGGCGGCCGTTCGGACCGCATCTTGATCCGCATCGCGCGCGATTGTCAATTCGCCACGCTTCTTGCCGTTGACCTGCACGGGCATGACCACATCGTTTTCCTCGACCAGCGAAGCGACGAAGGCCGGCCACGGCGTCTGGGCCACGAGGCCCGTATTGCCCAGTGCGGACCAGCATTCTTCCGCCAGATGCGGCGTCATGGGGGCAATGATGCGGATGAGGATTTCGACGGCGTCGCGCGCTGCCGCCTTGACGTCCTCAGGCTTGCCGCCAGAAGCAACATCGGCGAGCGGGCCGGCCAGCGCATTGACCAGTTCGTAGATGCGGGCGATGGCCTTGTTGAAGGCGAGCTTGTCCAGGTCTTCCTGAACAGCCTTCAGCGTCTTGTGGGCAGCCTTGGAGGCCGCCAGTCCTTCGCCTTCGGTCGCAGGCTTCGGCTGGACGGTTCTCAGCTCTTCCGCCGCTTCGCCGATGATGCGCCAGACGCGTTGGACGAATCGGTTTGCGCCTTCCACCCCGGCTTCGGACCAGATGACGTCGCGATCGGGCGGAGAGTCCGATAGCACGAAGAAGCGGGCGGTATCGGCGCCGTAGGATGCGATGATATCGTCAGGGTCGACCACGTTCTTCTTCGACTTCGACATCTTCTCGATGGAGCCGATCTTCACCTCTTCGCCGGAAGAGAGCAGGAAGGCGCGGCGCGTGCCGTCGTTTTCTTCGATCCTCAGTTCGGCCGGCGGCACCCATTCGCGTGCGGTGCCTTCGCCGCGGCTATAGGTCTCGTGCACCACCATGCCCTGCGTGAACAAGCCCTTGAAGGGTTCCTTGACGCCGACATGGCCTGTCTCGCGCATGGCACGGGTGAAGAAGCGCGAATAGAGCAGATGCAGGATCGCGTGCTCGATGCCGCCGATATACTGATCGACCGGCAGCCAGTGATTGGCGACCTTCGGATCGGTCGGTGCGTCTTCCCACGGCGCGGTGAAGCGCGTGTAATACCAGCTGGAATCGACGAAAGTATCCATCGTGTCGGTTTCGCGGCGCGCGTCATGGCCGCATTGCGGGCAGGAGACATGACGCCAGGTGGGGTGCCGGTCCAGCGGGTTGCCGGGCACGTCGAACGTCACGTCGTCGGGAAGCTTGACCGGCAGGTCCTTTTTCGGGACCGGTACGACGCCGCAGACTTCGCAATGGATGACCGGGATTGGGCAGCCCCAATAACGCTGGCGGGAAATGCCCCAGTCGCGAAGGCGGAAATTGACCTTGCGCTCGGCCTGCGGCGTGTTGCACAGTGTCTGCGCAGAAAGCTTCTGCGCCATCGCCTCAAAGGCGTCAGCCGTCTTCATGCCGTTCAGGAAGCCGGAATTGATCATCACGCCGTCATCGGTGAAGGCGGTATCATCGATGGTGAAGTTTGCAGCATCGGGGCCTTCAGGCGCGACGACGGCCACGACCGGCAGGCCGTATTTGCGGGCGAAATCCAGATCGCGCTGGTCACCCGACGGGCAGCCGAAGATCGCGCCGGTGCCATAGTCCATCAGCACGAAATTGGCGACATAGACCGGCAACTCCCAGCTGGGGTCCAGTGGGTGCACGACCTTGACGCCGGTATCGATACCCTTCTTTTCAGCCGTTTCGAGTGCTGCGAGCGAGGTGCCATGGCGGCGGCATTCGTCGCAGAACTCGGCAATCGCCGGGTTGTTCGCGGACAGTTCCTTGGCCAGCGGGTGGTCGGCGGCGATTGCCAGGAAGGATGCGCCGAACAGGGTGTCCGGGCGTGTCGTATAGACGGTGATGTCGGAGAAACCTTCCGGCGCCGTGTCGGCAACCGTCTGCCAGCGCAGCGACAGGCCTTCGGAGCGACCGATCCAGTTCTTCTGCATCAGGCGCACTTTTTCCGGCCATTGGTCGAGCGTATCCAGCTCGTCCAGCAGGTCCTGACTGAAATCGGTGATGCGGAAGAACCATTGCGTCAGCTCGCGCTGTTCGACCAGCGCGCCGGAGCGCCAGCCACGGCCGTCGATCACCTGCTCGTTGGCGAGAACGGTATGGTCGACCGGATCCCAGTTGACCTTGGACTGCTTGCGGTAGACCAGACCCTTTTCCATGAAATCGACGAAAAGCGCCTGCTGGCGATGGTAATATTCCACGTCGCAGGTCGCGAATTCGCGGGTCCAGTCCAGCGACAGGCCCATGGATTTCAGCTGGCCGCGCATGGTGGCGATGTTCTGGTAGGTCCAGTCCTTCGGGTGAACCTTGTTCTGCATGGCGGCGTTTTCGGCAGGCATGCCGAAGGCGTCCCAGCCCATCGGGTGCAGGACGTTGAAACCGCGGGCGCGCTTGTAGCGGGCGACCACGTCGCCCATGGCATAGTTGCGGACATGGCCCATGTGGATGCGTCCCGACGGATAGGGAAACATCTCCAGAACGTAGTACTTCTCGCGCGGATCGCTGTTGTCGGTGACGAAAACCTTGTCTTCGTTCCATTTCTGCTGCCAGCGCGGCTCGGCGTCGCGAGGATTGTAACGTTCGATGGCCATTGTTTAGAATTCCGGGTATCGAGGGGAAAAATTTGCGCTGACCTTCACCATGAAACGACCGGGGCGTCAAGTTTGGCGGGGCATTCGGGCGTTCAATCTTGGCCAGCGTGCCTCAAATGGTGCTAAACCCGCTTGGCATCAAGGCAATCGGCGTCTAGTTAGCGTTGCGAATGGTTCAAATGAAGGTCTTGTGATGGAAATCGAAGCACGTCTTGAGGATGTCAGGCAGCGCATTGCCGATGTTGCGGAAAAATCCGGACGCAAGGCGGCGGATGTTGCCCTCGTCGCGGTCTCGAAGACCTTCGAGGCGGAGGCGATCCAGCCGGTCATCGATGCGGGCCAGCGCGTGTTCGGCGAGAACCGCGTGCAGGAGGCGCAGGGCAAGTGGCCAGCGCTTAAAGAGAAGACGCCTGATATCGAGTTGCATCTGATTGGCCCGCTGCAGTCCAACAAGGCGGCGGATGCCGTGGCGCTGTTTGATGTGGTGCAGAGCGTCGACCGGGAGAAGATCGCCCGCGCGCTTGCCGAGGAATGCGGCAAACAGGGCCGCAGCCTTCGTTTTTATGTGCAGGTCAATACCGGGCTAGAGCCGCAAAAGGCGGGCATCGATCCGCGTGAGACAGTTGCATTCGTCGCCTTTTGTCGGAATGAGCTGAAATTGCAGGTCGAAGGACTGATGTGCATTCCGCCGGCGGATGAAAATCCAGGTCCGCATTTTGCGCTTCTGGCGAAGCTTGCCAAACAATGTGGGCTTGAGAAGCTTTCCATGGGCATGTCGGGCGATTTCGAAACCGCCGTGGAATTCGGCGCAACGAGTGTCCGTGTGGGCTCGGCGATCTTCGGTACGCGATAAGGCTGCAAATAAAAAACCCGGCGCTGAGGCCGGGTTTTCAAACTCTAAAAGACGTCCGATCAGTAGTGATCGTCCTCGTCTTCGTCATTCTGCGTAGACTTCAGCGAGCTGAGCTTCTTGAAGACCGCATCGGCGTCGATCTGCTCGTCTTCGTCGCGCTGGAAGCTGTAGTCCAGACCTTCCGTCGCCGTTGCCGGCTGCAGCGTATTGTCGAGTTCTTCCGCGGTCGGAAGCGGACGGCCGCGCGAGGCGCGTTCGACTTCGAGGTCGAGATCGATCTGGCTGCAGAGGCCGAGCGTCACCGGGTCCATCGGCGTCAGGTTGGCCGAGTTCCAGTGGGTACGGTCGCGAATCTGCTCGATCGTCGACTTCGTGGTGCCGACGAGACGCGAGATCTGCGCATCCTTCAGTTCCGGGTGGTTGCGAACGAGCCAGAGAATGGCGTTCGGACGGTCCTGGCGCTTGGAAACCGGGGTGTAGCGCGGGCCGCGGCGCTTGGATTCCGGCACGCGGACCTTCGGTTCGGAAAGCTTGAGCTTGTGGTTGGGATTGGCTTCGGCGCGGGCGATCTCGTCGCGGGAGAGCTGTCCGGTTGCAATCGGATCGAGACCCTTGATGCCCTGTGCGGCTTCACCGTCGGCAATCGCCTTGACTTCAAGCGGATGCAGTTTGCAGAACGTGGCGATCTGATCGAACGACAGCGCGGTGTTGTCAACCAGCCATACAGCCGTAGCCTTTGGCATGAGCAATTGTTGAGCCATAGATACAGTCCTTCTGTCCGTCCGCGCCGGTGTCGCGGGCCGTGGGTATCAACCACTAATTTCCGGGATATGGGGGCTCTATAGCCGCATTGCATCAGAATTGCAATTCTTTGCGAAACAAATGACCTTTGTCTAATTGCCGTGCGAATTTGAACTGCTATGAATTCAACACATGCCTGAGGTGGGAGTCTCGGGCCACGTTAAAAGCCATATCGGTTCCAGGAGGAGTTCATGTCTGCCAAAATCTACCCGGTTCTCAAATCGGCGAAGGCCCGCACGCTCATCGACAATGAGCGTTACCAGAAATGGTATCAGGAGAGCGTCGAGGATCCGGAAAAGTTCTGGGACAAGCACGGCCGGCGGATCGACTGGTTCAAGCCCTATACCAAGGTCAAGAACACGTCCTTCAAGGGCAGGGTGCCAATCAAGTGGTTCGAGGACGGCCTGACGAACGTTTCCTATAACTGTATCGACCGGCACCTGAAGACGCATGGCGAGCGCACGGCGATCATCTGGGAAGGCGACAACCCCTATATCGACAAGAAGATCACCTATAACCAGCTCTATGACTATGTCTGCCGTCTGGCGAATGTGCTGAAGAAGCACGGCGTCAAGAAGGGCGACCGCGTCACCATCTATATGCCGATGATACCCGAGGCGGCTTACGCGATGCTCGCCTGCGCCCGCATCGGCGCCATCCATTCCGTTGTGTTCGGCGGGTTCTCGCCGGAAGCGCTGGCGGGCCGCATCGTCGATTGCCAGTCCACCTTCGTGATCACCTGCGATGAGGGCGTGCGCGGCGGCAAGCCGATACCGCTCAAGGAAAATACCGACAAGGCGATCGATATCGCCGCCAAACAATATGTCATCGTCAACAAGGTTCTGGTGGTGCGCCGCACCGGCGGCAAGACCGGCTGGGCGCCCGGCCGCGATATCTGGTACCATCAGGAAATCGCCACCGTGAAGCCGGATTGCCCGCCGGTGAAGATGCGTGCGGAAGACCCGCTATTCATCCTCTATACGTCCGGCTCCACCGGCAAGCCGAAGGGCGTGTTGCACACGACGGGCGGCTACCTCGTCTATACGTCGATGACGCATGAATATGTCTTCGACTACAAGGATGGTGAGGTTTTCTGGTGTACGGCCGATGTCGGCTGGGTCACCGGCCATTCCTATATCGTCTACGGGCCGCTTGCGAACTGCGCGACGACGCTGATGTTCGAAGGTGTTCCCAATTTCCCGGATCAGGGCCGTTTCTGGGAAGTCATCGACAAGCACAAGGTCAATATTTTCTACACCGCGCCGACGGCGCTCAGATCGCTGATGGGGGCGGGCGACCAGTTCGTCCAGCGCTCCTCGCGCGAGAGCCTGCGGCTTCTCGGCACGGTCGGCGAGCCGATCAATCCGGAAGCCTGGGAGTGGTATTACCATGTGGTCGGCGAGGACAAGAGCCCGATCGTCGACACCTGGTGGCAGACGGAAACCGGCGGCATTCTCATTTCGCCGCTGCCGGGCGCGACCGATCTGAAACCCGGTTCGGCCACAAGGCCGTTCTTCGGCGTGCAGCCGCAGCTTGTCGACGCCGAGGGCAATGTGCTGGAAGGACCCGCTGACGGCAATCTCTGCATCATCGATAGCTGGCCGGGCCAGTCGCGCTCCGTCTATGGCGATCATCAGCGCTTCGTCGATACGTATTTTTCGACCTACAAGGGCAAGTACTTCACCGGCGACGGTTGCCGGCGGGACGAGGACGGCTATTACTGGATCACCGGCCGCGTCGATGACGTGCTGAACGTTTCGGGTCACCGCCTCGGCACGGCCGAGGTGGAATCGGCGCTGGTGTCGCATCACCTCGTTTCGGAAGCGGCCGTGGTGGGCTACCCGCATGCCATCAAGGGCCAGGGCATTTATTGTTATGTCACGCTGATGGCGGGCCAGAATGGTGACTATGCGCTGCGCGAAGAGCTGGTGAAGCACGTGCGCAACGAGATCGGACCGGTTGCGACACCTGACAAGATCCAGTTCGCGCCGGGCCTGCCCAAGACCCGATCCGGCAAGATCATGCGGCGCATCTTGCGCAAGATCGCCGAGGACGACTTTGGTGCGCTGGGGGATACGTCGACGCTCGCCGATCCGGCGGTGGTCGAGGACCTCATCGCCAACCGACAGAACCGCACCGCGTCCTGATCCTCTGGAAAGGCTGTTTCGGCAGCCTTTTTCCATCTGCGATTTTCACAAGCAAAAACACCCGGAGGCGGAACCTCCGGGTGTTTTCAATTGTATCCGGTAAGGATTACTGGCCGCGGATCTTTTTCAGGTCCGCCAGAACGGCGTCGACGACGTCGGCGCCGATCTCAGCTTTGTGCTTTTCGTAGACGACCATCGACTTTTCGCGGATACGGGTCTGCTCTTCGGCAGACAGCGTGTTCACTTCGAGGCCGGCAGCCTTGATCTTCTCCAGCGACTTCTGGTTCAGTTCGCGGATGACCTTGCGCTCTTCGTCGCGGCCGACGACTGCGCATTCACGCAGGGCGGCCTGTTCTTCGGGCGTGTAGCTGTCGAAGATCGGCTTGGAGAAGAGGAAGAGGAACGGCGTATAGGCGTGGTTCGTCTCGGTGATGTATTTCTGCACCTCGTAGAACTTCGAGGTGTCGATCGTCACATAGGGGTTTTCCTGCGCGTCGATCGCGTTGGTTTCCAGCGCCGAGAAGACTTCGCCGAAGGCCATCGGCGTTGCATTGGCGCCGAGGTTCTGGAAGGTGTCGAGGAAGATGTTGTTCTGCATCACGCGGACCTTAAGGCCCGAGAAGTCTTCCCACTTGTTCACGGCATGCTTGGAGTTCGACAGGTTGCGGAAGCCGTTTTCCCAGTAGGCCAGGTTTACGAGGCCCTGTTCTTCCAGCTTCTTGTTCATCATGTCGCCGAAGGCGCCGTCCATGACGGCATCGGCTTCCTTGGCGTTGGCGAAGAGGAACGGCAGGTCGAAGACGCCGAGCGACGGGATGAGACCGACGAGCGGCGACGAGGACGTCACGACCGCTTCCTGAACGCCGGAGCGCAGGGCCTGCGTCGCCTGCAGGTCACCGCCGAGAGCGCCGCCCCAGAATGCCGTCAGCTTCAGCTTGCCACC
Organism: Agrobacterium sp. 22-221-1; assembly: GCF_053522445.1. Classification (NCBI taxonomy): domain Bacteria; kingdom Pseudomonadati; phylum Pseudomonadota; class Alphaproteobacteria; order Hyphomicrobiales; family Rhizobiaceae; genus Agrobacterium; species Agrobacterium sp. 22-221-1. Next base: position 209,479 of record NZ_JBNWCL010000004.1, on the reverse strand, counting down.
GGACTTGTCGTCGAGGCAGGCCTGCATGGCCTTGATGCCGTTGCCGACCGGATGATCCTGGTTGATGCCGTTCGAAACGCGGATATTGCGGCTGTTGAATTCGGCCATTGCCGGAGCGGCGGCGCCAACTGCGAAAGCGATGGCCGTGGTGGTCAGAAGAAGCTTTCTCATAATATCCTCCCTTGGATTGTTTGCGAGAAGCAGGTTGAATTAACGAAGATACTGCAGCGGTACGAGGACGATGTCCGGGAAAATCACCAGCAGCGCCAGTACGATGGTTTCGGCAACGAGGAACGGCCAGACGCCGACCGTGACCTTGCCGAGCGGGATGCGGCCGACGCCGCTGACGACGTTCAGCACCACGCCAACCGGAGGGGTAATCAGGCCGATGGCGTTGTTGATGATGAAGAGAACGCCGAAATAGACCGGGTCGATGCCCGCCTGTTTGACGATAGGCATCAGAACAGGCGTCAGGATCAGGATGGTCGGCGTCAGGTCGAGTGCGGTTCCGACAATGAAGACCAGCACCATCATCGCGGCCATCAGAAGCATCGGGCGGTCGATCAGCGGCTCGATATAGCCTGCGACTTCGTTCGGAATGTTCGCTGCGGTGATGAGCCATGCGGAGACGAGTGCCGCGCAGACCAGGAACATGATGATGGACGTGCTTTTGGCGGCGCGCAGAAGCACGTGGAACAGATCGGCCGGTTTCAGTTCGCGGTAGATCACCATACCTACGAAAAGCGCGTAGACAGCCGCAACGACGGCAGCTTCCGTCGGCGTCATGATGCCTGCCTTGATGCCGCCGAGAATGATGACAGGCATACCGAGCGCCCAGCCGGCGCGAGCAGTGGCGGTCAGACGTTCCTTGGCGGAGGTCTTCGGCAGCGGCTTGACGTTATCCTTACGGACCACAATCAACCAGGCGATGATGAGCGATGCACCCATCAGAATGCCGGGAACGATACCCGCAAGGAAAAGCTGTGTGATCGAGACGTTGGCGGCAACACCGAAAACGATGAAGGCCATGGATGGCGGGATGACCGGGGCGATGATGCCGCCTGCGGCGATGAGGCCGCCGGAGCGCGGAATATTGTAGCCGGCCTTCGCCATCATCGGGATGAGGATTGCGGCAAGGGCTGCGGTATCGGCTGCGGCCGAACCGGAAATGCTGGCCATGATGATGGCCGCAACAATGGCCACGATGCCGAGACCGCCACGGATATGACCGACGAGTGCGATTGCAAAGTCGATGATGCGGCGAGACAGACCGCCGGAATTCATCAGTTCGCCAGCCAGAATGAAGAAGGGGATGGCGAGCAGCGTGAAGGTGTCCGCGCCCGAAATCATGTTCTGGGCAATGATGGCGGTGTTGAACATGCCCATGTACCACATGAGCACGACGCCGCAGAACATCAGCGAGAACGCGACGGGAACGCCAATCGCCATGGCTCCCAGCAGAGAGCCGACAAAAACGAGAAGTGTCATGGTATCAGCGCTCCGAAAGCTGTTCGATCGTCAGATTCTCGCCCGCGAACTGGGCGATTTCGTCTTCTGTCACGCCGCCCGTCAAGTAACGGTACAGGCGTTCCAGCGCGATGATGAACATCAGGCCGCCGGTGAACATGCCGACGCCATAGACCCAGATCATCGAAAGCTTGGTGACGGGCGCATGCATGCTGGCATTGATGCCGGATTGCTTCCAGGTGCCCCAGAAGAAGATGGCGGAACAGGCCAGAATGATGATGTTCGACACGATCATGCAGACGATGCGGGCGCGACGGGACAGGAACATCACGAGCGTTTCGATGCCCATGTGGCTGTTCTCACGGAAGGTCAACACGGCGCCAATGAAGGTCAGCCACACGAAGAAATAACGCGACAGTTCTTCCGAGACGTTGATGCCGGAGTTCATCGTATAACGCATGACGACGTTGACGAAGACCATGATCGACATGCCGGCGAGCAGCAGGACGAGAATGATTTCGAGAATCCGGTAAAAGAGATTGATGGTCTTTTGCATTTTCCCCTCCCGAAGAAATATCTAGAGCAGCCCTCGTTTCGCCAGGTTGCGCATCAGGGCCGCGGTGCCGAATGTCCATTCCGGGCATTCGTCGGTCGTGGTGACCCAGTTGATCAGCTTACCGAGCTTGGGCGTGGAGATTTCGACCCGGTCACCCTTTGAATGGGTGAAACCGAGGCCTGGGCCATGGCGATCCTTCACCGGCGCGAACATCGTACCGAGGAAAAAGACGGCGCCGTCAGGATATTGATGGTTACGGTTCAAGAGCTGCGAAGCGAGGTTTTCCGGCGTGCGGCTGATCGCTTCCATCGGGCTGACGCCCGTCATGGTGAAACCGTCTTCGCCCTCGACCAGAAGCGAGATCTGCGACTTCTTCACATCTTCGATGGTGAAGTTACCGTCGAACAGGCGGATAAAGGGACCGATCGCGCAGGATGCGTTATTGTCCTTCGCCTTGCTGAGCAGCAGGGCGGAACGGCCTTCAAAGTCGCGCAGGTTGACGTCGTTGCCGAGCGTCGCGCCGACGATGCGGCCGTCGGAGGTAATGGCCAGCACCACTTCCGGCTCCGGGTTGTTCCATTGCGATTTCGGGTGAACGCCGATCAGCGCGCCGCAGCCGACGGAAGCCATGGCCTGCGCCTTGGAGAATATCTCCGCATCCGGGCCGATGCCCACTTCCAGATATTGCGACCAGAGGCCCATTTCCTGCAGCAGTTTTTTCACTTCGGCAGCTTTTTCGGAGCCGGCCTCAAGTCCCTTGAGATTGTCACCGAGAACCGGCGCCAGCCGTCCGCGAATTTCCTGCGCACGCAGCGGGTCGCCCTTGGCCTGCTCTTCGATCACGCGTTCCAGCATGCTGTCGGCGAAGGTGACGCCGGCGGCCTTGACGGCCTGAATGTCGTTGGGGGCAAGGAGTTCGCCGGCGGAACCGTCCAGAAAAGCTTCCAGTGCGCCGAGTGCGACGAAAGTGCCGGTGTCGGCGAGCCGCTCCAGCAGATCGGTCTTCTCCAGAAGTTCGGACATGGTAGGGGAAATCGAAGTGAGGTCATAAAGCACGCCGCCCTTCAGCAGAACGGGGCAGGGGCCGCCTTCGCTTTTCGACCAGACACGGCCGACGAGCAGCGCGTTTTCGAAATCTTCAGGCAAAATTGCGGTAGCGTCGATGGACCTTGTACCGGTCATATAGTCCTCCCCTTCAGCACCCGACAGGCCGCCTCCTGCGGTCTTATTGTCTGGATGTCTGACAACCTAATCCCATTCTTCTTAGTATGACTTTTGTTACGAGTCTAGCGGCCTTGCCGACAAAATTATCGTGTTTCGCGTCTCAATTCCCGGAAAGCCGTAAACCTGTCCTATAGCTCTGCCGGCGTGCTCATTTGCTGCTCAGAAGATATCCAGTTCGAGATTGACGCGGCTGGCTGCGCCGATCAGATGCTTGCGCATGGCGTTCTTGGCGGCAGTGGCATCGGCCTTCTCGACGGCTTCGTAGATTGCCACATGTTCGGCGATCGTCACCTCAAGAATTTCACCAAAGACCGCACGCGAAAAAGCAATGTTGATGGCGGAGCTGATGCGTTCCGCGATGAAGCCGAGGAACATCAGGAAATATTCGTTCTCAGTCGCTTCCGCCAGAATGCGGTGGAAGTCGAGATCGGCGGCAACGCCTTCCGTCGACCAGTCATCGGCGGTTTTCATCTTTTCCAAGGCTGCCGCCAGCCGCGTCAGCTGCTGCGGGCTGCGGTGCAATGCGGCCAGCCCCGCCGCCTCTATTTCCAGCGGCATGCGAAGCTGAAAAAGATCGCGGAAATTTTCCGGGTCGTTCAGCCGCGACCGCTCGATGCGGATGGATAGTCGTTGCCGGGGATCGGTGACGAATGCGCCCACACCCTGCCGGGTTTCGACAAAACCCTCGTTGCGCAATTGTGCGATCGCTTCGCGGATGACCGAACGGCTGACGCCGAAGGTTTTTGCCAGAACATGTTCGGTCGGCAGCCTGTCACCCGGTCCGAGCTTCGAATCATTGATTTCGCGCGCAATCTCCGCGGCGATCCGGCCGGGCAGATGATCGTTGCGATGTATCTGATTGAACTCCAGCGTCATGGTTGCTCCCGTTCCACAGAAACGTTTGGTTCGTTTTCCCGCGACAGGCGACTTCCTCCTTCGCCGTCAGCGGGGTTTTCAAAGGCAGCGTTTTCAGCCGCCTTTGCCGTTCCTCGATTAGCTATCCGGTTGCAGGGTTATCTGGCAACCGGGATTCATCCGCAAATCAGGGTCGAAGGTGTTTTTCAGGCCGGTGATCATCCGGCGCTGCACGTCGGATAGCCGGCTTTCGAAATCGGAGCGTTTCAGGCGGCCGATGCCGTGCTCGGCACTGATGCTGCCGACATAGCGGTCGAGGACCTCGTTAACGAGTGTCTTGGACTTGTAGATGAATGCTTCGCGCTCTTCCGGCGTCGAACCGTTCGCTGGCAGCACGTTGAGGTGGACGTTGCCGTCTCCAACGTGGCCATAGGAAACCGCCAGGCATTCCGGCAGTTTTTCCGCAAGTTCCGCCTCGGCTTCGGCCACGAAAGCGGCGAGTTTCGACAAAGGTACGGAAATATCGGTACGCATATGCGCGCCGCGCAACGCCTGACCCTCGTTCATGCCTTCGCGGAACAGCCAGAGCGATTGGGCCTGTGCCCGTGAAGAAGCGATGACGCCGTCCAGCACCAGTCCGTCTTCCATCACGCCCTCAAGGAAGCGTCCCATCAGGTCGGCCGTGTCCACCAGACCGGAGCCTGAAATTTCCATCAGCACATAAGCGGGGTAATCGCCGGCAATCGGCATTTTGAGGTCGGGGATCGCTTCGATCGCCAGGGTGAAGGCGACAGGCGGCATGAATTCGAAGGCGGACATCAGGTCGCAGCATTCGCGGCGGGCGCGTCGGTAAAGCTTGATGGCATCGTCAAGCGAATTGAGGCCGAGCAGCGCCGTCTCTACATGTTCGGGATTGGGATAAAGCTTGACGGCAACGGCCGTGATGATGCCGAGCGTTCCTTCCGCGCCGATGAAGAGCTGCTTCAGATCGATGCCGCGATTGTCCTTGCGCAGCGTCGACAGCCCGTTCCAGATGGTGCCGTCAGGCAATACGACTTCGAGACCCAGCACCAGTTCGCGGGTCATGCCGTAGCGCAGGACATTGATGCCGCCGGCATTGGTGGAGACGTTGCCGCCGATGCGGCAGCTGCCCTGTGCGCCGAGCGACAGAGGGAAGAACATGCCCTTGTTCTCAACCGCATCCTTGAATTCCGACAGAATGCAGCCGGCTTCCACGACGGCGGAAAAATCGTCGCTATCGATGGTGCGGATGGCGTTCATGCGCTCGAGGCTCAATACGACCTGATGCTTGGGGGCATCGGGAATGCCACCGAGCACCAATCCGGTGTTGCCGCCCTGGGGGATGATGGCAAGGCCGAGTTCCGCGCAGGCGCGAACCGTGTCGGAGACTTCCTTGGTCGACCGGGGGCGGATGACGGCGACGGCCGAGCTGGTGACATCGCCGTGCCAGTCGCGGCAATAGCGCAGCATGTCTTCCTGCGATGTCAGCAGCAAAGCCTCGCCGAGCCTGTTCTTCAACGAGAACCGCAATTCCTCGATATCGGTTTCGCTCACGATCGTCATTCCACCCTCTCCGTCCAATCCGCCCTAAGTTTCCGGACAGGGCTCTTTCGCCCTTGCTTTTGCCGGTTTGTGAAAAAATACTATTTTCAATCCGATCATATAAGGTTATCAGACAACCTTACAAGCTAATTTATCGGTCGACTGGCCGATGATGTTTTTTCGGTCCCGGGAGAATGGCCGGGACAAAGAGGAGGAAGACATGCATATCGCAATCATCGGCGCCGCAGGCATGGTTGGCCGCAAGCTGACGCAGCGTCTCGTCAAGGATGGATCGCTTGGCGGCAAGCCAATCGACAAGTTCACGCTTATCGACGTGTTCCAGCCCGAAGCGCCCGCCGGTTTTTCCGGTACGGTCGATGCGCGCGCCGCCGATCTCTCCGCGCCGGGTGAGGCCGAAAAGCTGGTTGAAGCCCGTCCCGATGCCATTTTTCACCTCGCTGCCATCGTCTCCGGTGAAGCCGAACTCGATTTCGACAAGGGCTACCGCATCAACCTCGACGGTACGCGTTATCTCTTCGACGCCATCCGCATTGCCAATGGCAAGGATGGTTACAAGCCGCGCGTGGTCTTTACTTCGTCTATCGCCGTCTTCGGTGCGCCGCTTCCCTATCCGATCCCGGATGAATTCCACACCACGCCGCTGACCAGCTATGGTACGCAGAAGGCGATCTGCGAATTGCTGCTGTCCGATTACAGCCGTCGCGGTTTCTTTGACGGCATCGGCATTCGTCTGCCGACCATCTGCATTCGTCCCGGCAAGCCGAATGCGGCCGCCTCCGGCTTCTTCTCCAATATCCTGCGCGAGCCGCTGGTCGGCCAGGAAGCGGTTCTGCCGGTGCCGGAAAGCATTCGCCACTGGCACGCCTCGCCACGTTCCGCCGTCGGCTTCCTCATCCATGGCGCAACGATTGACGTCGAAAAGGTCGGCCCGCGCCGCAACCTGTCGATGCCGGGCCTCAGCGCCACCGTCGGAGAACAGATCGAGGCGCTGCGCAAGGTCGCTGGTGAAAAGGCTGTTGCCCTTATCCGCCGCGAGCCGAACGAGATGATCATGCGCATGTGCGAAGGCTGGGCCCCCGGTTTCGAGGCCAAGCGCGCCCGCGAACTGGGCTTTACGGCTGAAAGCTCGTTCGAAGAGATCATTCAGGTTCATATCGAGGACGAACTGGGAGGTTCACTGAAATGAGTGTTGGCGGGGAGGAGAAGAAGCGGTCTGTCGCCTTTATCGGCACAGGCCTGATGGGCGGGCCGATGGCCCGGCGTCTGCTGGGCGCCGGCTTTTCGGTCACCGTCTGGAACCGTAGCGTCGATAAGGCCGAGGCACTGGTTGCCGATGGCGCGGTCGTCGCGGCATCGCCGGCGGAGGCTGCCAGAGGTGCCGATATCGTCATCACCATGCTGAGCGACGGCAAGGCTGTGGGCGAGGTGCTGTTCGAGGCCGGCGTGGCTGAAGCGCTGAAAAAGGGTGCGGTTGTGATCGACAGCAGCTCGATTGCGCCGCCGATTGCGCGGGAACATTCCTCCCGGCTTCAGGCGCTTGGTATTCAGCATGTCGACGCGCCGGTTTCCGGCGGTGTACCGGGCGCGACGGCCGGTACGCTCGCCATCATGGCCGGTGGGGACGAAGCGCTGATCGCGGCTCTTGCGGATGTCTTTGCGCCGATGGGCCGGCTCACCTATGTCGGCCCCTCGGGCGCGGGCCAGCTCTGCAAGCTTGCCAACCAGCAGATCGTCGCCATCACCATCGGCGCGGTTGCCGAGGCGATGATGCTGGTGGAAGCGGGCGGCGCATCGCGTGAAGGGTTCCGCAACGCCATTCGCGGCGGTTTTGCCGAAAGCAGGATCCTGGAACTGCATGGCGACCGCATGGTGAAGCGCAATTTCGTGCCGGGCGGTCCCTCCAAGTTCCAGCTCAAGGATCTGAATGGCGTATTGGCGACGGCGAAGGATCTGTCTCTCAACCTGCCGCTTACCCAGCAGGTGACGCGGGAATTTGACGATTTCGTTGGTGATGGCGGTGCCGATATCGACCATAGCGGCATCCTGCTCTACCTCGAAAAACTGAACAACCGGGAACAGGGCTGAGGCAGGTTCATGAGCGACGAGAAGACACCGATGCGCCGCCTGCGGTCGCAGGACTGGTTCGACAATCCCGACCATCTCGACATGACGGCGCTCTATCTGGAGCGCTTCATGAATTACGGTGTGACGCCGGAAGAGTTGCGTTCCGGCAAGCCGGTCATCGGCATCGCCCAGAGCGGCAGCGACCTGACGCCCTGTAATCGCGTCCATGTGGAACTGGTCAAGCGGGTGCGGGACGGCATCCGCGATGCGGGCGGCATTCCCATCGAGTTTCCGACCCACCCGATGTTTGAAAACTGCAAGCGCCCGACGGCTGCGCTCGACCGCAATCTTGCCTATCTCAGCCTCGTGGAAGTGCTTTACGGTTATCCGCTCGACGGCGTCGTTCTGACCACGGGTTGCGACAAGACCACGCCTTCGGCGCTGATGGCGGCAAGCACGGTGGATATTCCAGCCATCGTTCTATCCGGTGGGCCGATGCTCGACGGCTACCATGATGGTGATCTGGTCGGTTCCGGCACCGTCATCTGGCGTATGCGCCGTAAATACGGCGCCGGCGAAATCACCCGCGAGGAATTCTTGCAGGCGGCGCTCGAATCCGCGCCTTCGGTCGGCCATTGCAACACCATGGGCACGGCCTCCACCATGAATGCCATGGCGGAAGCGCTCGGCATGTCGCTCACGGGCTGCGGCGCGATCCCTGCCGCTTACCGCGAGCGTGGCCAGATGGCCTATCGCACCGGCCGCCGCGCCGTCGAGCTGGTTGTCGAGAACATCAAGCCCTCCGACATCATGACGCGCGAGGCGTTTTTGAACGCGATCTGCGTCAATTCGGCAATCGGCGGTTCCACCAACGCTCAGCCGCATCTGGCAGCCATGGCGAAACATGCGGGCGTGGAGCTTCGCGAGGAAGACTGGCAGGTCCACGGTTACGACATTCCGCTCATCGCCAATGTCCAGCCTGCCGGCAAATGGCTGGGCGAGAAATATCACCGCGCCGGCGGCACGCCTGCCATCATGTGGGAGCTTCTCAAGGCGGGCAAGCTCGACGGAAACTGTCCGACCGTGACCGGCAAAACCATGGCGGAAAATCTGGAAGGGCGGGAATCGACCGACCGCGACGTGATCCTGCCTTACGATAAGCCGTTGAAGGAACGGGCCGGTTTCCTCGTTCTCAAGGGCAATCTGTTCGATTTCGCCATCATGAAGACGAGCGTGATCTCGGCGGAATTCCGCCAGCGCTATCTGAGCGAACCGGGCCGCGAGGGCATTTTCGAGGGCAAATGCGTGGTGTTCGATGGTTCGGAAGACTATCACGCCCGCATCAACGACCCGTCCCTCGATATTGATGAGCGCACCATTCTCGTCATTCGCGGTGCGGGGCCGCTCGGCTGGCCGGGTTCGGCTGAGGTCGTCAACATGCAGCCGCCGGATGCGCTGTTGAAAAAGGGCATCACCAGCCTGCCGACGATCGGCGACGGCCGGCAGTCGGGAACGGCGGACAGCCCGTCCATCCTCAACGCCTCGCCGGAAAGTGCGGCCGGTGGCGGGCTGGCATGGCTTCGCACGGGCGATGTGATCCGTATCGATTTCAATGAGGGCGAGTGCAATGCGCTGGTGCCGGATGAGGAGCTTGCCGCCCGCAAGGTCGACGGCATTCCCGCCGTTCCCGCGGATGCGACGCCATGGCAGCGCATCTACCGCCAGTCGGTGACCCAGCTTTCGGATGGTGCGGTTCTGGAAGGGGCCGCGGATTTCCGCCGGATTGCCGAAAAGATGCCCCGGCACAATCATTGATCACATAGGACAAAATCCCCGGCCACGTCCGGGGATTTTTCTTTTCCGGGCGGTTTCGCAATTGATTGCGACCTCTTAATGTACCCGCAAATCCGCATCACAGGGGCACGACATGACAGATATTTCGATGATAGAAGCCGCGCGTGGGCGCATCGGCAACCATGCGGTTCGCACACCGCTTCTTTCATCGCCTTTTCTGGACGAAATTGCCGGGCGAAAGCTGTTCGTGAAGGCTGAATGCCTGCAAAGAACGGGTTCCTTCAAGTTTCGTGGCGGCTGGTCGGCTGTCTCCGGCCTTCCGGCGGAGGTGCGCGCCAAGGGCGTGATCGCCTTTTCCTCCGGCAACCATGCGCAGGGCGTGGCGCTTGCCGCCCGGCTGCACAATGTTCCCGCCGTCATCATCATGCCGTCGGATGCACCGAAAATCAAAATCGACAATACCCGCGCCTATGGCGCGGAGGTGGTGCTCTATGACCGGGCAAATGAGGACCGTGACGCCATCGGCGACCGCCTGTCGCGCGAGCGCGGGCTGACGCTGATCAAGCCGTTCGACGAGCCGCTGGTCATTGCCGGGCAGGGCACGGTGGGGCTGGAAATTGCCGAGCAGGGCGCGGAGCTTGGCGTTGGCGCGGCCGAGGTTCTGGTGCCGTGCGGCGGCGGCGGTCTCACCTCGGGCATTTCGCTCGCGCTCGCCGCTAAGGCTCCAAATTACAAAGTAAGGACCGCCGAGCCCGAAAATTTCGATGACGTGGCGCGCTCGCTCGCCTCGGGCAGGATAGAGCGTAACGTTTCGACATCCGGTTCTGTCTGCGATGCGATCATCACGCCGCAGCCCGGCAACATCACCTTCCCGATCATGGCGGGGCTTTGCGGGAAAGGCGTTGCCGTGACCGAGGAGGAAGCGTTGCGGGCTATGGTTCTCGCCTTCAACCGGCTGAAGATCGTTGTCGAACCCGGTGGTGCGGTGGCGCTGGCGGCGGCGCTGTTTCATGGCGATGAACTGGAAAGCGAAACGGTGATCGCAGTCGCTTCCGGCGGCAATGTCGATCTGGAGATCATGGCCGGCGCGCTGTCCCGTTTCGGCTGAGGTTAAGGTTAGGCGTCTAGCCGTTCAGCGACCTCATCGGCAATCGCCAGCGAGGCGGTGAGGCCGGGGCTTTCTATGCCGAAAAGATTGACGAGGCCGGCAAGGCGGTGGGTTTCCGGCCCATCGATGCGGAAGTCCATGGCCGGTTCGTCCGGGCCGGAAATCTTCGGCCGGATACCGGAATAGGCCGGGATCAGTGCGTCATCGGGAAGGCCCGGCCAATAGCGCCGTATCGCATCGCCAAACCCCTCCATGCGGCGGGGATCGACGGCATAGTCGATGGCGTCCACCCACTCCACATCCGGCCCGAAACGGGCCTGGCCGGCGAGATCGAGCGTGAGATGCACGCCGAGGCCATGGGTGTGCGGCGCGGGGTAGATCAGCCGTGAAAACGGCGACTTGCCGGCCAGCGAAAAATAGCTGCCCTTGGCGAAACGCGCATGCGGGATTCCATCCTCCGGCAATCCTTCGATCTTTCTCGCCACCATGGGTGCAACAAGCCCGGCGGAATTGACAAGCAGCCGGCATGTCAGGCTGGTGGGCTCCGCTCCGCCGACATGAACGCGGAAACCATTGCCCATCGCCTCTGCCTTTTCGAAGGGTGCGTTCAGGGCAAGGGCCGCGCCATGATCCTGCGCGTCTCCAAGCAGCGCCAGCATATAGCCGTGGCTATCGATGATACCGGTCGAGGGCGATATCAGGGCTGCGACGCAGGCGAGCGCGGGTTCGAGCAGGAGCGCCTGTAGCGCATCGATCAGCTCAAGGTCGTTGCAGCCGTTAGCTTCGCCTTTTTCGTGCAGGGTGGCGAGCATGGCCACCTCTTCATCGCTCGTGGCGACGATGAGCTTGCCGCAACGACGATGTGAAACGCCGTGGCTTTGGCAGAAGGCATAGAGCCGCTCCTTGCCCTCCACGCAAAGTCGAGCCTTGAGGCTTCCGGCCGGATAATAGAGCCCGGCGTGGATGACTTCGCTGTTGCGGGAGGAGGTGGCAGAGCCGAATTCCTTCCCGCTTTCGAGGATGATGACGGAGAGGCCGCGCATCGCCAGTTCACGCGCTGTCGCGAGCCCTATCACCCCGGCTCCGATGATGATGGCGTCGATATCCGTCATGGTCTTTTCCGTACCCGCCACCGGTTTTGAACGGAAATGCCCTCCACCGCGTTGATCCTGCGCAATGGGTAGATTGATGCTTGCCGGTGGGCAAGTCGCAATCGGTATTTTTCCCGATGCGCCAATCTTATGGAATTTTATCTCTACTGAAACAGTGGGGAATAAAGCTATTCTATAAGTGAAATAAGCAATGCCCGCTTTGAAGCGGCCGAGCAGGAAGGGAGTGTACAATGTCTTATTCCAAGGCAGGAAAAGTAAAAGACTTTGTCTCGCAGCCCCAGTCGCCGCGCAACTGGAAAGATTCGGTTCATGCGGCTCTTGTCGGCGTCTGCGTGGCTTTTGTCGCTGCCGTCATTTTCGGTCTCGTTCCCTGATCCTCCCGATTTTCTCATCAGGTAATTTGAGAATAAAAGGCCGGTCGCTCCTCCGACCGGCCTTTTTCATGCCCATTCATGCCTTCAGGTAATCTTCCGCCAGATCGACCCAGAAAGCGGTTCCGATCGGCAGGATATCGTCGTTGAAATCGAATTTCGGATGGTGCAGCGGCGGGTCGTTATCGGTGCGCGCGGTGCCGAGGAAGAAATAACAGCCGGGCCGTTTCTCCAGCATATAGGCGAAGTCTTCCGCACCCATCGATGGGCGCTGCATCTCGACCACCTTTTCAGGTCCGGCAAAACGCCGGGCGAGATCGGCGACATAATCCGTTTCCGCCTTGTGGTTGACGGTTGCATTATAACCGCGCTCGTAGTCGATGGTGACGCTCATGCCGTAGCTGGCCGCCTGGCCTTCGGCTATCGCCCGGATGCGCTTTTCCAGCTCGTCGCGCACGCCCGGATCGAAGGAGCGGATGGTCAGCAGCATTTCCGCCGTTTCGGGAATGACATTGCTGGCAGCACCGGCATGGAACGCGCCAACCGTGACGACCGCCGATAATTGCGGATGGATGTTGCGTGACACCACGGTTTGCAGCGCCATGATGATGCTTGCGCCGGCAACGATGGGGTCGGCCGCATCCTGCGGTTCGGCGCCGTGGCCGCCGTAACCGTTGACGGTAATCTTGCACTCGTCGACGGCGGCAAGGATCGGCCCGTCGCGTAGCACGAATTGCCCGAAGGGCACGCCGGGATCGTTATGAAGGGCAAAAACCGCATCGCAGGGAAAACGTTCGAACAGCCCGTCTTCGATCATGATGCGGGCGCCGCCGAAATTCTCTTCCGCCGGCTGGAAGATCAGATGCAGGGTTCCGTCGAAATTTTTGCGCTCGGCAATGATCTTCGCCGCGCCGAGCAGCATGGCGGTGTGGCCGTCATGACCGCAGGCATGCATCACGCCCTGATTGGCGCTCGCATAATCCGCCCCCGTCTCCTCGTGGATCGGCAGGGCGTCGATATCGGCGCGAATGCCGAGCGTGCGGGTGCTGTCGCCATTGCGGAGTGTGGCGACGACCCCGGTTCCGGCCAGCCCCCGCGTAACCTCATAGCCCATTGCCGCCAACTGTTCGGCGATAAAATCCGACGTTTTGAATTCCGAAAGGCCGATTTCGGGGTTGCGGTGCAGGTGGCGGCGAATGGCCACCACATCCGGCATATGGTTGGCAAAGGATGCGAGATTTGCGGTCTGTCTGGTCATTTTTAAAGTCCCGGGTTCGGCCGTTTTTTCCGGCGCCTTTTGCAAATGCCATAGCAGCATATGCAGCCATGCGTAAGAGGCGTAGCCTGCCCGGAAATGCCCCGAAATTCAGCGCTTGCATCGTGCCGCGACAGGTGGCATGGAACTATTGACGTCCTGGGGCATTAGCTTCTTTCGGATGTAGCGCGGGCCTCTCGGTTCGTGTTGCCCTTCAGGTTGTCAACGGGGGATTATCGGACGTTGCGCGAACAATTTTCGCCATCGGGGAGGGTGCGAAATCCGGTCGGAACGGCATTGCCGGGCCGAACGACGCCATTTTCTTCCCCTCATCGAAAACGCCCTGTCCGCGCCGATCTCCAGCTTCGCAGATATTCCGGAATAATGACGCTGCAGCATGACGCGCCTGCGGATATTCTGCACTTGACGATCCGTTCCGCACAGCGTCCGGTCCGGTTCACCGAAGGTTCAGGATAAGTCATAAATATAGCGTGGCCCGATTTTCGTGTGTGTTCCCGCCACGGACGAAATGCCGGTCAAGTCGAACAGGTTTCCATAAAGTTCAGAATACGAGCCCGATGTCATTTCATATTACCCCGACCGCCGCCGCCCGTGATTCCGAGACGAAGCAGATCGATCACAACGATTCGATCCGCGCGTCCTATATGACGGTGGAGGAACTGCATGATGCGGGCGCTGCGCTTTCGCGCGATGGCGCCGACAGTCTTCCCGGCTTCATGGAGTTCGATTTCTTCGAGCGTCATCGCGAGAACGAGAAGGAAATCCTCAGGGTCTATCGCACCACGGCCGTCGATGCGGAAAATGGCGCGACGATAACGCCGGCGGCGGAATGGCTGCTCGACAATCACTACGTCATCGAAGAGGCGATCCAGGAAGTCCGCCGCGATTTTCCTCGCAAATTCTATCGCCAGCTGCCGACGATGACGGTGGGCGGCGTGACTATCCCGCGGGTCATGGCGCTCGGCTGGCTTTATGTCGCCCATACCCACAGCACGGTTTCGCGCGAAAACATGACGGCGCTGGTGGATGGCTACCAGACCTCGAAGACGCTGCAGATCGGCGAATTGTGGGCTTTGCCGTCGATCATCCGTTTCGTCCTCATCGAAAATCTCCGCCGCATCTCCATCCGCGTGGAGCGTTCGCGCCGCATGCGCCAGAAGGCGAATGAGGTCGTCGATGAAATCATCCGTCTGAACGATGCGGAAGCCTCGGCAGCGCTTCTCAAGCAGGTCGATTCGCTGGTCGACGACCCGACTTTCGCGACGCAGTTCCTTTATCGTCTGCGGAACGGTTCGCAGACCTCCGGTTTTGCCGTTGCCTGGCTCGAAGAGCGTCTTCACGCTGCCGGCACCGATGCCGAAAATGTCATGATGTCGGAACATAATCGCCTGGCATCCGGCAATGTGACGATGGGCAACATCGTCAAGAGCCTGCGCGAAATCGACGATACCGAATGGTCGGTGTGGTTCGAGGAAGTCAGCCATATCGACAAGGTTCTGCGCGAAGAGACCGACTACGAGGTTCTCGATTTCGGTTCGCGCAACACCTACCGCAACACGATCGAACTTCTGGCGCGCCGTTCTCCCAAGACCGAAGTCGAGGTTGCGCGCGCCGCCGTGGAAATGGCGCGTTCGGAGACGCCGGCCGGTGCGGATGAAACCCATCGCGTCAATGTCGGCTCCGTGCTTGTCGGCCAGCGCCGCTTCGAGCTTGAAAAGGCTTTGGGTTACCGGCCGCTGGTGTCGCAGCGCATCGTGCGCTCGATGCGCAAGTTCAACTGGCTGGCAATCGCCGCGCCGGTGCTGCTGATCACTGCGCTCGCCATGCTTGCTGTCGGCTGGTTCCTGGCGCAGGCCGGCATGCCCTGGTATGTCGTGACCGCGTTCCTGCTGATGTTCGCATTGCCGGCATCCGAAGGCGCGACTGGCCTCTTCAACACCCTCGTCACCTTCTTCGTGAAACCGTTCCGGCTGGTCGGATACGAGTTCAAGAACGGCATTCCGCAGGATGCCCGCACATTGGTCGCCGTGCCCTGCATGCTGACCAGCCGCGACAGCGTCGACGAGATGATGCGCAATATCGAAGTGCATTATCTGGCCAATCCGCATGGCGAGATTTACTTTTCGCTGGTGAGCGACTGGCGCGATGCGCAATACGAGCAGTCCGACGACGACCTTGAAATTCTCGACTATGCCAAGCGCGAGCTTGCGGCGCTGAACAGCCGTTATGCCTTTGATGGCAAGACGCGCTTTTACCTGCTGCATCGCCGCCGCCTCTACAATCCGGCCGAAGGCTGCTGGATGGGCTGGGAGCGCAAGCGCGGCAAGCTGCATGAGCTGAACATGCTGCTGCGCGGCGACAAGGATACGACCTTCCTCGGTGGCGCGAACATCGTGCCGGAGGGCGTGAAATACGTCATGACGCTGGATGCCGATACGCGCCTGATGCGCGATGCGGTGACCAAGCTCGTCGGCAAGATGCACCACCCGATCAACCGTCCGGTCATCGATCCGGTATCCGGACGGGTTGTCGAAGGCTACGGCCTGCTGCAGCCGCGGGTAACGCCTTCGCTGACGACCGGCAAGGATGCCTCCGTCTTCCAGCGCGTCTTCTCGATCAACCGTGGTATCGACCCTTATGTCTTCACCGTTTCCGACGTCTATCAGGATCTGACCTCCGAAGGCACCTTCACCGGCAAGGGGCTTTACGATGTGGATGCCTTCGAGGCGGCGCTGAAGGGCCGTATCGAGGAAAACTCCATTCTCAGCCACGATCTGCTTGAAGGCTCCTTTGCGCGTTGCGCGCTGGTGACCGATGTGGAGCTGGTGGAGGACTTCCCGACCCGTTATGAGGTGGAAGTGTCGCGCCAGCATCGCTGGGCGCGTGGCGACTGGCAGCTTCTGCCCTTTATCCTCGATCGTGCCCGCGGCGTTACCGCCATCGGCCGCTGGAAGATGGTCGACAATCTGCGTCGCTCGCTGACGCCGATCGCCTGGTTCTTCGCCTCGATCCTCGGCTGGTATTTCATGGATCCGCTCGGTGCGTTGATCTGGCAGATCCTGCTGATCTTCTCGCTGTTCGTCGCGCCCACGCTTTCCCTGCTGTCTGGTCTCGTGCCGCGCTCCACCGATATCGTGCCGCAGGCGCATTTCCATACCATCTGGTCGGAAATCCGCGCCACCAATGCACAGGTTGCGCTGCGCATCGTCTTCATCGCCGATGCCGCCTGCATGATGACGGATGCGATTGCCCGTTCGCTTTACCGTCTGCTTGTGAGCCATAAGCTGATGCTGGAATGGCGTACCGCCGCCAGCATGCAGTCGAGCGCGCAGGGCAGCATCGTCGATTATTACCGCCAGATGTGGCATGCGCCCGTGGTGGCGATGCTCGGCCTGCTGTTTGCGGCACTGCCGGGCGACAACGCCTTCCTGATCGGCATTCCTTTCACGCTGCTCTGGGTTCTGTCTCCCGCCGTTGCCTGGTATGTCAGCCAGTCCGCTGAAACCGAAGACCGACTGTTCGTTTCGGAACACGTTTCCTTCGAGCTTCGCAAGATCGCACGCCGCACCTGGCGTTATTACGAGGCCTTCGTGACACCGCAGGAAAACCACCTGCCGCCGGACAACTTCCAGGAAACGCCCGAGCCGATCGTCGCTTCGCGCACTTCACCCACCAATATCGGCGTCTATCTGCTTTCCATCATTTCGGCGCGTCAGTTTGGCTGGATCAGCTTTGCCGATACGCTGGAGCGGATCGAGAACACGATCCAGACCGTCGAAAAGATGGAGAAGCATCGCGGCCATCTCTACAACTGGTATCATACCGACACGTTGCAGACGCTTGGACCGCGCTATGTTTCGGCGGTGGACAGCGGCAATCTCGCGGGTCACCTGATTGCGGTTTCGTCCGCCTGCCGTGATTGGGCAGAAGCGCCGTCCGCGCATCTTCAGGGCAATCTTGACGGTATCGGCGATGTCGCCGGCATTCTGCGTGAAACGCTGAAGGCGCTGCCCGACGACCGCAAGAACCTGCGTCCGCTGCATCGTCGCCTTGAGGAGCGCATCATCGGCTTCTCGAACGCTCTGGCCTCGGTCAAGCGCGAGCATGAATTCGCTTCGATCCGTGTCATCAATCTCGCGGTTCTTGCGCGCGATATCCAGAAACTCGCAACCAACGTCGATCACGAGGTGAAGTCCGCGCAGAGCGCGGAAGTGACCCGCTGGGCGCAATTGCTCGTCGATTGCTGCGAGGCGCATATTTCCGACAGCGCCATCGACCTCACCAATATGGAGCCGCTGCGCCAGCGCCTCGCATCGCTGCGCGACCGTAGCCGCAACCTCGCCTTCTCGATGGATTTCACTTTCCTTTACCGCAAGGATCGTCGTCTTCTGTCGATTGGCTACCGCGTCGAAAGCAAGGAGCTGGACGAGGCCTGCTACGACCTTCTGGCTTCCGAATGCCGCCTGACCAGCCTCTTCGCCATCGCCAAGGGCGATCTGCCGACCGAACACTGGTATCGTCTCGGCCGTCAGGTCGTTCCGATCGGTGCGCAGGGCGCGCTGGTTTCCTGGTCCGGCTCGATGTTCGAATATCTGATGCCGCCGCTCGTCATGCAGGAGCGTCAAGGTGGCATCCTCAACCAGACCAATAATCTGATCGTCAAGGAACAGATGAACCACGGCCGTCGCCTCGGCACGCCATGGGGCATTTCCGAAGCGGCGTTCAACGCCCGCGATCACAACATGAATTACCAGTACACCAACTTCGGCGTGCCGACCCTTGGCCTCAAGCGCGGCCTTGGCCAGAATGCGGTGATCGCGCCTTATGCATCGATCCTCGCCAGCCAGTATGATCCTGACGGTGCGCTCGAAAACCTCGACAAGCTGCGCAAGCTTGGCGCTCTCGGCCAGTACGGTTTCCATGATGCGGTGGATTTCACGCCGACACGTGTGCCCGATGGCAAGGTCTGCGCGGTGGTCTACAACTATTATGCCCACCATCACGGTATGTCGATTGCGGCCGTCGCCAACGTCGCTTTCGACGGCGTGCTGCGCGAACTCTTCCATTCCGATCCGGTAATCGAGGCCGCCGAACTGCTGCTGCAGGAAAAGGCACCGCGCGAAGTGCCGGTCATGAGCGCCAAATACGAGCCGGAAACCCCCGGCAAGGAACAGGCCGACCTGCTGCGCGCAGAAGTGCGCTCCATTGCCGATCCGGCCGTGCGCGACCGCGAAGTGGTGTTCCTGTCGAATGGCCACTACTCGACCATGCTCACCTCCACGGGTGCCGGTTATTCGAAATGGAACGGCCAGGCGATTTCCCGCTGGAAGGCCGACCCGACCGAGGACCGCTGGGGCACCTTCATCTTCCTGCGCGACACCACCAATGGACAATGGTGGAGCGCGACGGCGGAGCCGCGCGTTATCGAAGGTGAAAAGACCAAGACGATCTTCACCGACGACAAGGCCGAGTTCCACAAGACTACCGGCGATCTGCAGAGCGTGGTCGAATGCATCGTCGCCACCGAGCACGATGCCGAAGGCCGCCGCGTCACCCTGCTCAATGTCGGTTCCGAGGATCGCTATATCGAAGTGACCTCCTATATGGAGCCGGTCATTGCGTCGGAGGATGACGACAACGCCCATCCGCTGTTCTCGCGCATGTTCGTGCAGACGGAAATCGGCCGCCGCGGTGACGTTATCCGCGCCTGGCGCAACCGTCGCAGTCCGAACGAACCCGGCACCGTCATCGCGCATCTTGCCGCCGACAATGCCGGCCCGTCGCGCCCGACGGAATTCGAGACGGATCGCGCCAAGTTCATCGGTCGCGGACGTTCGCTGCGCGAAGCGGCGGCGTTCGATGCCGGTGCGACGCTTTCCAGCACCGATGGCTTCACGCTTGATCCGATCCTGTCGCTACGCCGCACCGTGCGTGTGCCGGCGGGCAAGAAGGTGAGCGTGATCTTCTGGACGATCGCCGCGCCGAGCCGTGAGGAAGTCGACAAGGCAATCGACCGTTATCGTCATCCGGATGCCTTCGCGCATGAACTCGTGCATGCCTGGACACGCACACAGGTGCAGATGCGCCATGTCGGCGTCACCTCGCAGCAGGCGGCCGCCTTCCAGCATCTCGGCCGTTATCTGACCTATCCCGACATGCATCTGCGGGCGGATTCGGAAACCCTGAAAACGGGTCTCGCTTCGCAGCGCGCTTTGTGGCCGCTTGCGATTTCGGGCGATTTCCCGATCTTCAGCCTGCGCATCAACGACGATATGGACATGGATATCGCCCGTGAAGCGCTGAGCGCCCATGAATATCTGCGCTCGCGTGGCGTGATCTTCGATCTCGTCATCGTCAACGAACGGGCTGCGTCCTATGCGCAGGACATGCAGCATGCGCTGGATCATATTTCCGAGGCGCAGCGCCGCATCAATCCCGCCGATGGCGGACGTCCGCACGTCTTTTCGGTGCGCCGCGACCTGATGGATGAAGAGACCTGGAGCGCGCTTCTCGCCGCTTCCCGCGTCGTTCTCCACGTGCGCAACGGCAAGATCGTCGACCAGATCAACCGCGCGGTATCGCTGTTTGCGGCCCATCGCGGTCCTGACGGCACGAGTGACGCCGCACAGGCCCGTCTGCCTGTTCCGGTCTTCCCTGTGGCGGAGCCGGTGGAGGATGCGGGCGATCTCGATTTCTGGAACGGTTTCGGCGGTTTTGCCAGAAGCGGTCAGGAATATGTCGTGCGCCTCAATGGCGGGCAGTCCACGCCGCATCCATGGATCAACGTCATCTCGAACGAGAATTTCGGCTTCCATATTTCGGCGGAAGGCGCCGGTTTCAGCTGGAGCCGCAATTCACGCGACTATCAGCTGACACCCTGGAGCAACGATCCGGTCATCAACCGGCCGGGCGAGGCCTTCTATGTCGTCGATGTGGAGACAGGAAAGCTCTATACGCCCTGCGCCGCGCTGTCGCGCGATCCGGAAGCCATGTTCGAAACCCGCCATGGCCTCGGTTACTCCGTGTTGACGGGCGTGGCCGATACGCTTGAGGTGGAGCTGACGCAGACCGTGGACCGTGAAAAACCGGTGAAGCTCTCGCAGGTCATCGTTCGCAACAAGGGTTCGAAAAGCCGCCGCCTGAAGGTCTATGCCTATGTGGAATGGGTGCTCGGCAATAACGGCCAGAAATCCGCGCCGTTCATTCTGAGCAGGCACGATGCCGGCAACAACGCGATCTTCGCGTCGAACCCCTACAGCATCGACTATAGCGCCCGCACCGCTTTCCTGACACTCGACAGCGAGGCGAGCGGGTTTACCACCAGCCGCCGGGAATTCATCGGCCGCTTCGGGTCGACGCAGGCGCCGCAGGGCATCGTGTCCGGCGCCGCACTCAGCGGCAGCACCGAGGTCGACGGCGATCCCTGTGCCGCACTGATGCAGGAAATCCACCTGAAGCCCGGCGAAGAACGGCACATGACCTTCATTCTCGGTGATGCCGACAATGCGGAAGAGGCCGAAGCGCTGGTGAAGGATGTTCGCAAGGCGGACTTCCAGACGGTGCTGGATGAGAGCAAGGCGTTCTGGACGGGCTTTACCGGCCAATTGCAGGTTTCCACGCCCGATTCCGGCTTCAACCACATGGTCAACAACTGGTTGCCCTATCAGGCGCTGGCGTGCCGCATTCTGGCGCGCACCGCCTTTTACCAGTCGAGCGGCGCCTTCGGTTTCCGCGACCAGCTTCAGGATACGCTGGCCTTCCTGCTCTACCAGCCGGATCTCGCCCGCAAGCAGATCCTGCGTGCGGCAGGCCGCCAGTTCCCGGAAGGCGATGTGCAGCACTGGTGGCTGCCGCTGACGGGCGCCGGTGTTCGCACCACCATTTCGGATGATGTGGTCTGGCTCGCTTATGCGATCAACCAATATGTCTCGGCCACGGGTGATGCCGCCATCCTCGATGAAAGCATCCCCTTCCTGAAGGGTGCGGCATTGATGCCCGGCCAGCATGACGCCTTCTTCCAGCCTGAGACCAGCGACAGATCCGCCACGCTTTACGAGCATGCGGCGCTGGCGCTCGATCTTGCCATTCATCGCACTGGCGAAAATGGCCTGCCGCTGATCCTCGGCGGCGACTGGAACGACGGCATGAACCGTGTCGGCGTGGGCGGTAAGGGCACCAGCGTCTGGCTTGGCTGGTTCCTGTCCGGAGCGTTGCGCGATTTCATCGAGATTGCGGAAAAGCGTGGCGATACCGACCGTGTCGGCAAATGGGCGGCGCACCGGGAAAGGCTGCGCAATGCGCTGGAAACGGCGGGTTGGGATGGCAGCTATTACCGGCGTGGTTATTTCGATGACGGCACGCCGCTCGGTTCCGCCGAAAGCGAGGAGTGCCGGATCGATTCGCTCGGCCAGAGCTGGAGCGTTCTCTCCGGCGAAGGCGAAGAGGTTCGGTCGCGGCAGGCAATGGATGCCGTCATGGAGCATCTGGTTGATGAGCAGACCGGCATTATCCGGCTGTTCACGCCGCCCTTCTCGCGTGCGCCGCATGATCCGGGCTACATCAAGGGATATCCGCCGGGTGTGCGCGAAAACGGCGGACAATATACCCACGCGGCGACCTGGGTGGTTCTCGCCCTTGCGAAGCAGGGTAGGGCGCAGGAGGCATGGAACTGCTTCAAGCTGCTCAACCCCGTCAATCATGCGCTCGATGCGGCAGCGTCGGAAACCTATCGGGTCGAACCCTATGTGGTGACTGCGGATGTCTACGGTGAAGGCGCTTATGCGGGCCGTGGCGGCTGGAGCTGGTACACGGGTTCCGCCGGCTGGCTCTACCGCGCCGCCGTCGAGGGTATTCTCGGCATCACCCGCACCGACGGCAAGCTGCATATTTCGCCGTCGCTACCGGAGGACTGGAGCGGCTTCTCGGTGAAGATCACGCTCGACGGCAAGGCCAGGGACATCGTCGTAAGCCGCAAGGCCGATACGGCGGAAGTCTCCGTTTCCGTCGATGGCAAGGCCCTGTCGGCAGGTGATCGGGTGATCCCCTTCGACTGAGACGATCAAGTCTCCGTTCGCCTTTAAACTCAGGCTCCTGTGGTAACGCAGGGGCCTGAATTTTTGTGGGCTACCCTGGCCTCTGACTCAGTTAATGGGTCGGATCATGGCACGGAACCGGGCTCCTTCGCAGCGTCGGCTGGAAGCTCCCGCAGCACCGAGATAGGGTCATATTGGCGAAGGTTTTGATGGCGCGGTGCCGGATCGCCCGGTGCGGACTGTCTCGTCAATCTTTTCGAGAAAAGCAGCAGTCGCGAATAGTCGGTCGACCGGAAGGGAGTTATCTTGCAATTCAGCGCATCTTTCACAGAAATTGCACTGTTGGCGTTGCTCGCCATTCTTTCCCTGGCGTTGTCGTGTTGGCTGGCGCGCTACCCACGCAAAACGAGCGTCGGAATAATGCTTGGCGTGGTGCTTGGAGTTTTCCTGACCAATCTCGCAGCAGGTATTGTCGCCTTTCTGGGAAATGTCCTCCCCTTCGGGCAGATCGATTTCTGGCTGGCAAGTTTCTTGACCGGAATTCTTCGATAGGCGACCTGTGATCTGGTATGGCTGTCGGGAAGCGCACAAAGAAAAAGGGCGGACAACATGCTGTCCGCCCTGTCTTCATTCTGTTAGCCAAGCCGTCAGGAGGCAATGGCCTTTGGCCGGGGCTGCTGGTTTTCGTCTTCCGTCAGCAGGCCGCTGGTGCGCAGCAGCGAGGTAAAGCGTCCGCCGCGCTGGCTCAGCTCATCGAAAGTACCCTTTTCGATGATCCGGCCCTGATCGAGGAAGAGGACGAGATCGGCATCGCGGACCGTGGAAAGGCGGTGGGCGATGATGAAGGTCGTACGGTTCTTTCTCAGCGCGTCGACAGCGGCCTTCACCCGGGCTTCCGTTTCCACATCCAGCGCACTGGTCGCTTCGTCGAGAACCAGAATGGGAGCGTTCTTCAGGATGGCGCGGGCAATGGCGATGCGCTGGCGCTCGCCGCCGGACAGGCGGTTGCCGCGTTCACCCACCTGGGTCAGATAGCCGTTGATGCGGCTGTCGATGAAATCCGTCGCCGCTGCGGCTGCCGCTGCTTCCACCACTTCCGCATCGGTGGCCGATTCACGGCCGAGGCGGATGTTTTCGCGAATGGAGCGGTTCAGCAGGCCGGCATCCTGAAACACGGTGGCGATGGAGTTGCGGAGCGAATTTTTCGTCACCGTCGAAATATCGGTTCCATCGATCAGAATCTGGCCGGAATCGGGATCGTAGACCCGCTGCAGAAGGTTGATGAGCGTGGTCTTGCCGGCGCCCGTCGGTCCGACGATCGCGACTGTCTCGCCGGCCTTGGCCGTGAACGAAACGTCGTGAACGCCCTGCTTGGTGTTGGCGAAACCGAAATTGATGTTGCGGAACTCCACGGTGCCGGAGACATTCGACAATTCGCGCGCATCGCCCGGCTCTTCCCGTTCCTTGACGGAATCTTCCAGTACGAAGAAGTCCTCGAGCTTGGCGCGGGCTTCGAAAATCTGCGTCACGAATTGGCGCATCTGGTCCAGACGGCCGATCAGGAGATTGGCGAAACCGATGAAGGCGATGACATCGCCAACGCGCAACTCGCCGTTCTTCACCAGCACGGTGCCGATGACGAGGATGATCATCATCGAAACGGTGGAGGCCGTGCGGTTCAGAGCACTGGCGAAGGCCCACCAGTCGAGCACCGGATATTGCGCGCTCAGCAGCTTTTCAGTGAAAGATTTCAGCGCCTTCGTTTCGGCCTCGATGCGATTGTAGCTGTGCAGCACCGAGACGTTGCTGATGGAATCGCTGACATGGGCAAAAACGCTGTGATAGTGTTCTTCGACAGAAGCCTGGCCGTCCTTGGTGCGGCCCATCACCCACTTGCCGATGAACCAGTAGACGATACCGAGGCCGATCAGCACGAAGCTGAGGCGCAGGTCCATGGACATGGCGGTCGGCACAAGCAGCACCAGTGCGACGAAGGTGGCCAGATGCGTGCGCATGAATTCGAGCCACAGGCCGAACAGCGTTTCGCTGGCGCGTAGCAGCGTGTGCAGGGCATTGGATGTGCCGCGCTGATGGTGCCAGGAAAGCGGCATCGAGATGATGCGCCCGAAGGCTTCCGTCAGGAGCGAAGCGCGCCGGCCATGGGCCAGCCGGTCTGCCTCGCGGGCGACAGCCACATAAGCGACGGTGTTGAAGACACCGAAACCCGCCCAAAGGATAAGGATCGGCGTGACGTTGGTGCCGGAAGAGATGGCGTCGATGATCCGGCCGAACAGCACCGGTTCGGCGATGGTGATCGCTGCAAGAATGACGTTGGCGATGACGACCACCGTCACCCGCCATTTATGTACGGTCAGATAGCGCAGAGCGCGTGTGTAAACCTGAAACAAGGTCAAATTTTCAATCCAGTCCGAGCGTCTTTTTCGAGCGGTTGTTTGTTCGGCCTCAAGGCAAGTTATTTTAGCAAGGTTGCATGAGACGGCGAAATTTGTGTAATTATCGCTCTTTCTGTCTGAATGGCGGCTTAACAGATTGACCGCGCGTGCGAACCGAAAAAAACCGAACCCGATGTTTCCCGGGGCCTGCCGTCACAAGATTTCGCATCTTCGTTTCAGGGATTGCTAACGACGATATGTTCAATCTCAACCGACCGGCGCCCGAGTAACATGACGTCATCGCGGGACCACGTCCTTCGTGTCATTCCCTTCAAGCCAAGCTCCGGACCACGTGTCTTTATGCATGATATTCTTCACTTCATCTCTGCGTGTTACCAGGCGGGAAGCGCCGACCGCGTTCGTTCCGAATTTGCAACGCTCATTCGCGAATACGGTTTCGAATATTTTCTCGTCAGCAGGCGGATGACGGGGGAGCTCGCCTCCACCGGACACATCCTTGCGCAACATCTGCCCGAAGGCTGGCTGGAGGTCTACAGGGCCAAGAAATACAATCTCGTCGATCCCGTCCGCAAGGTGATCGGCATGGTGCACAAGCCGTTTCAGTGGAAGGAAGCGCTGGAGGGTCTGCCGCGTGCGATGCATCGCAAAAGGGCGAGCGTCTTTTTCCACGATGCCGGCCGGTACGGCCTGCAGGGCGGCTACGCCTTTCCCGTGCACGGCCGTGCGGGCTTCATCGGTGCGGTCTTCATTGGCGGTCAGGATCGGCAATTGCCCTCTTTGCAGGTGGAACTGCTGGATGCGGCCACGCGTGCCGTGTTCTGGCGCCTGCTCGATCTTTCCGGGCAGGCTCATGGCTTCAGCAATGCCCCCGAAGTTTCCGCTCTCGAGCTTACAAAGCGCGAAATGGAGGTCCTGACGCTGATGGCGGACGGTATGACCTCCACCGAAATTGGACGCCAACTATCGATCTCCAACCACACGGTCGACTGGTATATCAACGGAATTCAGCGCCGTTTCAGCGCCAAGAACCGGCAGCATACCGTAGCGCTTGCTTTTCGTCATGGTTTGCTGAGCTAGCGCAAACAGGACAGTTCTCGCCGGAATTGCCCTTTCCAAGACCGGGTTTTGCTGCTTAATTCCGCAGTGCAGCAGAAATTTTGTTTTGGCGTGTGGGGAGACCGTCTTGAAAATATCGAAAATACTTGTTGCCAACCGATCCGAAATTGCGATCCGCGTTTTCCGGGCAGCGAACGAGCTTGGGATTAAAACCGTTGCGATTTGGGCGGAAGAGGACAAGCTGTCTTTGCACCGCTTCAAGGCGGACGAATCCTATCAGGTCGGCAGGGGTCCGCATCTCGCCAAGGATATGGGGCCGATCGAGAGCTATCTTTCGATCGAGGAGGTTATTCGCGTAGCCAAGCTCTCCGGAGCGGACGCGATCCATCCCGGTTACGGTCTTCTGTCTGAAAGCCCCGAATTCGTGGAGGCCTGCAACAAGGCCGGCATCACCTTCATCGGACCGACGGCGGATACGATGCGCCAGCTCGGCAACAAGGTGGCTGCGCGCAATCTGGCGATCTCGGTCAACGTCCCCGTTGTTCCCGCTACCGATCCGCTGCCCGACGATATGGCGGAAGTGGAGCGCATGGCCGAGGAAATCGGCTATCCGGTCATGCTGAAAGCCTCCTGGGGCGGCGGCGGACGCGGCATGCGCGCCATCCGCAAGAAGGAAGATCTCGCCCGCGAGGTGACGGAAGCCAAGCGCGAGGCGAAGGCTGCTTTCGGCAAGGACGAGGTCTATCTGGAAAAGCTGGTCGAGCGTGCTCGCCACGTCGAAAGCCAGATTCTCGGCGACACACACGGCAATGTCGTGCATCTGTTCGAGCGTGATTGTTCGATCCAGCGCCGCAATCAAAAGGTGGTCGAGCGTGCGCCCGCGCCCTATCTCACCGAAGCGCAGCGTCAGGAACTTGCTGCCTACTCCCTGAAGATCGCCGCCGCCACCAGCTATATCGGCGCAGGCACGGTCGAATATCTGATGGATGCCGATACCGGCAAATTCTACTTCATCGAGGTCAATCCGCGCATCCAGGTGGAGCATACCGTCACCGAAGTCGTGACCGGTATCGATATCGTCAAGGCGCAGATCCATATTCTCGAAGGCGCTGCCATCGGCACGGCGGAATCCGGCGTGCCTCGCCAGGAGGATATCCGTCTCAACGGCCATGCGCTGCAGTGCCGTATCACGACGGAAGACCCCGAACATAACTTCATTCCGGATTACGGCCGTATCACCGCCTACCGTTCCGCCTCTGGCTTCGGTATCCGTCTGGATGGCGGTACTTCCTATACCGGCGCTGTCATCACCCGCTATTACGATCCGCTGCTCGTCAAGGTAACGGCCTGGGCGCCGCAACCGGATGAGGCGATCAACCGCATGGACCGCGCGCTGCGCGAATTCCGTATTCGCGGCGTGGCAACGAACCTCACCTTCCTCGAAGCCATCATCGGTCACGACAGCTTCCGCAATAACACCTATACGACCCGCTTCATCGATTCGACGCCGGAACTGTTCGCGCAGGTCAAGCGTCAGGACCGTGCCACCAAGCTCCTGACCTATCTTGCCGACGTGACCGTCAACGGCCACCCGGAAACCAAGGGCCGCGCCAGGCCGTCCGAAAAGGCGGCAAAGCCCGTCGTTCCTTATATCGATGCGCCGACGCCCGATGGCACCAAGCAGTTGCTGGACAAGCTTGGCCCGAAGGGCTTTGCGGACTGGATGCGCAATGAAAAACGTGTTCTGGTCACCGACACGACCATGCGCGACGGGCACCAGTCGCTGCTGGCCACCCGCGTTCGCACCCATGATATTGCCCGTGTCGCCAGCGTTTACGCCAAGGCGCTGCCGCAGCTTCTCTCGCTGGAATGCTGGGGCGGGGCGACGTTCGACGTTTCCATGCGCTTCCTGACAGAAGACCCATGGGAGCGTCTTGCGCTGATCCGCGAAGGCGCGCCGAACCTGCTGCTGCAGATGCTTCTGCGCGGCGCAAATGGCGTCGGATACAAGAATTATCCCGACAATGTCGTCAAATACTTCGTCCGTCAGGCCGCAAGGGGCGGGGTCGATCTTTTCCGCGTCTTCGACTGCCTGAACTGGGTGGAGAATATGCGCGTCTCGATGGATGCGATTGCCGAGGAGAACAAGCTCTGCGAGGCGACCATCTGCTATACCGGCGATCTGTTGAATTCGGCTCGTCCGAAATACGATCTTAAATATTATACCAACCTTGCCGCCGAGCTTGAAAAGGCCGGAGCTCATATCATCGCCGTCAAGGACATGGCGGGCCTATTGAAACCGGCCGCCGCCAGGGTTCTGTTCAAGGCGCTGCGTGAGGCGACCGGTCTGCCGATCCATTTCCACACCCACGATACCTCGGGCATTTCCGCCGCGACCGTTCTTGCGGCCGTGGATGCCGGTGTCGACGCCGTCGATGCTGCAATGGATGCCTTCTCCGGCAATACGTCGCAGCCATGCCTCGGCTCGATCGTGGAGGCGCTGGCGGGATCGGAACGCGATACGGGTCTCGATACCGAATGGATCCGCCGCATTTCCTTCTACTGGGAGGCGGTGCGCAACCAGTATGCCGCCTTCGAGAGCGATCTCAAGGGACCGGCCTCGGAAGTCTATCTGCACGAAATGCCGGGCGGCCAGTTCACCAACCTCAAGGAACAGGCGCGTTCGCTGGGTCTCGAAAGCCGCTGGCATGAGGTGGCGCAGGCCTATGCAGACGCCAACCGCATGTTCGGCGATATCGTCAAGGTGACGCCGTCCTCCAAGGTCGTCGGTGATATGGCGCTGATGATGGTCAGCCAGGATCTGACGGTGGCTGACGTTGAAAACCCTGATCGTGAAGTGTCTTTCCCGGAATCGGTGGTGTCGATGCTGAAGGGCGATCTTGGACAGTCGCCCGGCGGCTGGCCGGCAGCCCTGCAGAAAAAGGCGCTGAAGGGCGAAGCGCCCTATACGGTTCGTCCGGGTTCGCTGCTGGAAGATGCAGATCTCGATGCCGAACGGAAGGTGATCGAGACAAAGCTGGAGCGCAACGTCGACGATTTCGAGTTCGCGTCCTATCTGATGTATCCGAAGGTGTTCACGGATTTCGCGCTGACAGCCGAGACCTATGGCCCGGTTTCGGTGCTGCCCACCCATGCCTATTTCTACGGCATGGAGGACGGCGAGGAACTGTTTGCCGATATCGAACGCGGCAAAACGCTTGTCATCGTCAATCAGGCCTCGTCCGGCACTGACGATAAGGGCATGGTGACGGTGTTCTTCGAGATCAACGGCCAGCCGCGCCGCATCAAGGTGCCGGATCGTGCCCATGGTGCTTCCGGCTCCGCCGTGCGCCGCAAGGCCGAGCCCGGCAATGCCGTCCATATCGGCGCGCCGATGCCGGGCGTGATCAGCCGCGTTTTCGTCAACCAGGGCCAGGACGTCAAGGCCGGCGACGTGCTGCTTTCCATCGAGGCCATGAAGATGGAAACCGCGCTTCACGCCGAACGCGATGGCAAGATCGCAGAAGTTCTGGTGCGCCCCGGCGATCAGATCGATGCGAAGGATCTGTTGATCGCTTACGGGGAATAAAGCCGTATCCGATCATTGATGAGTGTCAGACGCCCGCCTCTCCGGCGGGCGTTTTTTGTTGCGCAGCCGTAAAAACTCGAATATGCATGTTCGTGCACGTTTATTCCTGTTTATGCATGAGTTCCGATGAGCGATCATTTTGTCAGCGAGCGGCAGGCGCTCATCCTTGCGCAGTTACGGCAAAGCGGCCGGGTGCTGGCGCAGGATCTCGCGCAGAATTTCGGCGTTTCCGAAGACACTGTGCGCCGCGACCTGCGTGAGATGGCAGCCCGGGGAGAATGCCTGCGGGTTTATGGCGGGGCGTTGCTTTCCGACAGCAAAACGGTGCCGCTGAAGACGCGCATTGCCGAGGATGCCGACCGCAAGGCCCTGCTGGCGCGCGCCGTTGTCCCGCTTCTCGAGCCGGGCATGGTCGTCTTCATCGATGCCGGTTCCACCAATCTCGCCATTGCAAGGGCGCTTCCCGCCGGGCTCAACCTGACGGTGGTGACGAATACGCCCGCCATTGCCGCTGAACTGACGGGGCGGGCCGATATCGATCTGGTGCTGATCGGCGGCAAGGTCGATCCGGCCGTAGGTGCTGCGATTGACGCCATGGCGCTTCGGCAGCTCGAACTGATGCGGCCCGATCTCTGCATTCTCGGTGTTTGCGGCGTTGCGGCCGAGATGGGTCTGTCGGCGGATGTTTTCGAGGATGCGGTGTTCAAGCGGCTTGCCTGCAGCGCCAGCCAGCGGATTGTCGCCGCCATCACCACGGAAAAGCTCGGCCACAGGGCAGCTTTCCATGTGCATGATTTTTCTCCACCTCTCTCCCTCGTGCTGGA
This sequence comes from Agrobacterium sp. 22-221-1, assembly GCF_053522445.1. NCBI lineage: Bacteria > Pseudomonadati > Pseudomonadota > Alphaproteobacteria > Hyphomicrobiales > Rhizobiaceae > Agrobacterium > Agrobacterium sp. 22-221-1. The sequence goes on along the minus strand of NZ_JBNWCL010000004.1, from coordinate 179,153 downwards.
GCAGGATGCCGACCGCGCATTCGTCGAGGCGCTGTCGGCAAAGGGCGTACAGATTTATTGCGGCGATGATGACGTCGCTCAGTTTTCTCATGGTCAAGTCTGAAGGATATTGCCGATGAATGGCCCCACGACATTTTCGCCGACAGGCATACGCTCGTCCTATCTGACGCGGCACAGGCTGGGCGTTTCCCTGCTGTTCTTGATGAACGGTTTCATGATGGGGTCATGGGCGCCCAAGATTCCGGAATTTGCGGCGCGCCTGTCCCTCAGTGAGAGCGCGCTCGGCCTGATCATTCTGGTCTTCGGTATCGGTTCGCTGGTTTTCATGCCGATTGCCGGTTCGCAGATCGCCCGTTTCGGCTCACGTACGGTGAGCCTCGTCACTGCGGCGATCTTTTTGCCGACTCTGCTTTTCATTTCCTGGGCGGGCACGGTATGGGCCGGGGTGATTGCGGTGTTTCTGTTCGGCGGGCTGACGGGGGCGATGGATGTCGCCATGAACGCCAATGCGGTAGCAGTGGAACGGGATATGCGCCGCGCCATCATGTCGTCGTGCCACGCCTTCTGGAGCCTTGGCGGCCTGATCGGCGCCGGTCTTGGCGGTTATCTCATCACGGCCATCGGTGTGCAGGGGCACGCCATTGCGCTGACGGTCATTGCACTCGTGCTGCTGGTCATCGCGTGGCCGCGCGTCCTTGCGGATCGTCCGCATCCGGAGGAGGAACGCCCGAAAGGCGGCCTGCCGCTGACGCCGCTGCCGTGGATCATCGGCCTGATGGCGCTGTTCTCGATGATTCCTGAAGGCGCTATCCTTGACTGGGGCGCGCTTTATCTGCGCAATGAACTCGGTGCTTCGGTATCGCAGTCCGGTTTCGCCTTCGCGGCCTTCTCCATGACCATGGCGGCCATGCGTTTTGCCGGCGATCTGGTGCGTGACCGCTTCGGCGCCGTGACGACCCTGCGCTTTTGTTCGGCCATGTCGATTATCGGTCTTATGATTGCTGGTCTTGCGGGAAATTCCACTATCGCGATCATCGGCTTCGCGATTGCCGGCATCGGCATTTCCAACATGGTGCCCATTGCCTTTTCCGCCGCCGGCAACATGCCGGGACTGGCGCCCGGCATTGGTCTCTCGGTGGTCACCACCATGGGCTATTCCGGTATTCTGGTGGCGCCATCGGCCATCGGCTTTATTGCCGAGCATACCGGTCTTGCCAGCGTCTTCATCGCCCTGCCGCTCTTGCATGTGGTGGTTCTGCTGCTTTCACGGCTCGCCCGCCATGCGGATGGTGCGGGCAAGGAATAGGCGTCTCGAATTTTGCCATGATTGCGGTAAAGTAGAAGCTCTCATGCGTTGGGTGTTGACAAGCAGGCTTGCCTGTTTCACCTCAATTGCCAGACCTTGCCGCAAGCTCCAGAGACCGCCATGACGTCACATGCCGATTACGATCCCAAGCCCCGCCGCGCATCCGTCGCCGTAGACGTGGGCGGTGTCATCGTCGGTGGCGGCGCGCCCGTCGTCGTGCAGTCGATGACCAACACCGATACGGCGGACATCGACGCCACCGTGCAGCAGGTGGCGGCGCTCTTCCGGGCCGGTTCGGAAATCGTGCGCATCACCGTCGACCGCGACGAGAGCGCGGCCGCCGTGCCGAAAATCCGCGAGCGGTTGCTGCGTCTTGGGCTTGATGTGCCGCTTGTCGGCGATTTTCATTATATCGGCCACAAGCTTCTGGCCGATCATCCGGCCTGCGCCGAAGCTCTGGCGAAATACCGCATCAATCCGGGCAATGTCGGCTTCAAGGACAAGAAGGACAAGCAGTTCGGCGAGATCGTCGAAATGGCGATCCGCTACGACAAGCCGGTCCGAATCGGCGTCAACTGGGGGTCGCTCGATCAGGAACTTCTGACGACGCTGATGGACAAGAACAAGGAGCAGGGTTTCCCTCTCTCCGCCCGTCAGGTCACGCGTGAGGCCATCGTTCAGTCGGCGCTGATTTCCGCCGAGCTTGCCGAAGAAATCGGCCTGCCGCGCAACCGCATCATCCTGTCGGCCAAGGTCAGCCAGGTGCAGGACCTGATCGCCGTTTATTCCATGCTGTCGGAACGCTCCGATCACGCCCTGCATCTCGGCCTCACCGAAGCGGGCATGGGCTCCAAGGGCATCGTCGCCTCGTCCGCCGCCATGGGTTATGTGCTGCAGCACGGCATCGGCGATACGATCCGCGTCTCGCTGACGCCTGAGCCGAATGGCGACCGCACCCGCGAAGTGCAGGTGGCGCAGGAATTGCTGCAGGTCATGGGTTTCCGTCAGTTCATTCCGGTCGTTGCGGCATGTCCCGGCTGCGGGCGCACCACGTCCACCGTTTTTCAGGAACTTGCCCAGAACATCCAGAACGATATTCGCAAGAACATGCCGATCTGGCGTGAGAAATATCCGGGTGTCGAGGCCCTCAATGTCGCCGTCATGGGCTGCATTGTTAATGGCCCCGGTGAAAGCAAACATGCCGATATCGGCATTTCCCTGCCCGGAACCGGTGAAAGCCCGGCAGCGCCCGTCTTTATTGATGGCGAAAAGGCGCTGACCCTGCGTGGTCCCAATATCGCCGCTGATTTTGAAGCGCTTGTGATCGATTACATCGAAAAGCGTTTTGGCCGGAAAGATGCGGCGGAGTAAAGAGTACCGTGAAAAGGCCGGAATTCTACTGTCATACCTCCTGAACCTCTCGGAGCATCAAAACACATGATCAAAAAAATCGCGATCGTCGCCCTTTGCGGGACCTATCTTTCCGCCTGCACCACCACCGATCCCTATACGGGTGAGCAGAAGATGTCGAACACGGCCGGCGGCGCCGGCATCGGCGCCGTGGTCGGTGCTCTGGGCGGTCTGGCTGTCGGCGGTTCGCCGACCGGTCGCCGCAATGCCGCGCTTATCGGTGCGGGCATCGGTGCGCTCGCTGGCGGCGCCATCGGCAATTACATGGATGGCCAGGAAGCCGAGCTTCGCGCCCAGCTTCAGGGAACCGGCGTTTCGGTTACCCGCCGTGGCGACAGCATCGTTCTCAACATGCCGTCGAACATCACCTTCGCGACGGACCAGGATCAGGTCATCCCGCCATTCTATCAGACGCTCGATTCCGTCGCCATCGTGCTGAACAAGTTCAACCGCACGCTCATCGACATCAACGGCCATACCGATTCCACCGGCAGCGCCGGTTACAATCAGGGCCTTTCGGAGCGTCGTGCCGCATCGGTCGCCAATTATCTCGGCGCGCGCGGCGTTGACCAGCGCCGTATTTCGACGCTCGGCTTCGGCCCGTCGCAGCCGATCGCTTCGAATGCAACGCCGGATGGCCGCGCCCAGAACCGTCGCGTCGAAGTGCTGATTTCGCCGCTCAAGGGCTGATTGGGTAATGAAAAGCTGAGTGGAAGCCGCTCAGCTCTTTCGTTCAGCGATGAATCTGGCGGCCGCGATGAGAATCGCGGCCTTTTCTCCATAAGGGGCCAGCAGTTCGCTGGCTTCCGCCACTTGCTCCCGCAGCTGGTTGCGTGCCCAGTCCTCGCCGCGCAGCGCCACAAGCGTTCCCTTGCCGCGCGCGGCGTCCTTGCCGGTTGCCTTGCCCATGGTGGCGGCATCGGCCGTCAAATCCAGAAGGTCGTCGGCAAGCTGGAAGGCGAGGCCGATCTTTTCGCCGAAGAGACGCAGCCTTTGCCTTTCGGAAATATCGCTGCCGGCGATGATTGCGCCTGCTTCGCAGGCAAAACGCAGCAGTGCACCGGTTTTCATAGCCTGCAATGTAATGACACCGGCTTCATCGGGTGCTTTTTTCTCCGCAGCGAGATCGAGGGCCTGGCCGCCGGCCATGCCGCCGATGCCCGCCGCGCGGGCAAGCGAGAGTACGAGCGCGGCCTTGCGCTCGGCCGCAAGCGGATTTTCGTCCGAGGCGATGATATCGAAGGCAAGCGTCAGCAGGCTGTCGCCGGCGAGAATAGCGGTCGCCTCATCGAATTTGCGATGCACGGTCGGCTGGCCGCGGCGCAGGTCGTCATCGTCCATGGCCGGCAGATCGTCATGAACAAGCGAATAACAATGGAGGCATTCCAGTGCCGCGCCGACATGAAGGGCGGCTTCGGCATTCCCGCCCGCAAGGGCGGCACTTTCGATGACGAGGAAGGGCCGCAGGCGTTTACCGCCGTTCAACACGCCATGGCGCATGGCGTCGAGCAGATTTTGTGGGCGCGTGATCTCATCCGCGCGGGCTTCGCCGGAAAGCAGGCGGCCAAGCAGGGCTTCGGTTTTTGTCGCGTTTTCGCGCAGCTTCGTTTCGAAATTTGTCATCGCAGCGTCCATGCCGCGCTCTTTGGCATGCCGCGCGAATGCAGGCAAACCTTTTCGTGATTCCAGAGGTGCAACTATTTGAGCGGACTCGCCTTGAAGGCGGCAATGGACTATGAAAGGCTTCAATTGGTGCGGGGCTTTGACGAATATTGAGCAGTACGCCTGAAAGCGACGCAGATTACGCCGTGCTGGCGGAAGACCGGAGCAGTCCGAAGGTGGATTTTCGCACGTTGGCAAAGCGCATCTTCATGACCTTGCTGGCATTGCTGATCCTGCCCTATCTGCTGATCCCGGTTTATGCGCTGCCGTTTATCCGGCCGGTCTCGACGCTGATGCTCGCCGATCTGGCGACCCTGCAGGGATATGACCGGCGCTGGGTGCCGCTTGAGGATATTTCGCCGCGCCTTGTGCAATCCGTGATGATGTCCGAGGATGGGCAATTCTGTTTCCATGGCGGCGTGGACTGGAACCAGATGCAATCCGTGGTCAGCAATGCGCTCGATGGGGCTTCCACCCGCGGTGCAAGCACCATTCCGATGCAGACGGCCAAGAACCTGTTTTTGTGGAATGGCCGTTCTTTCCTGCGCAAGGGATTGGAACTGCCGCTGGCGATCGCGGCTGATTTCGTCTGGTCGAAAAAACGGATGATGGAGATTTATCTCAACGTTGCCGAATGGGGACCGGGCATTTATGGAATCGAGGCTGCCGCCCAGTACCATTTCAAGGTGCCGGCCGCGAAACTCAGCTCCCGTCAGGCGGCGCTGCTGGCTGTGTCATTACCCAATCCAATCGACCGCGTCGCCAGCAAGCCGGGACGCGGGCTGCAACGGCTCGCCGGCCTTATCGAACGGCGCGCCCGCGCCTCCGGCGGCTATGTCGGCTGCGTGCTGGATTGACCCCGGCGCGCCGCGTCAGCCTTTCTTGAAAATATAGTCTGTTTCCTGTCGCAGCGTTTCACCCGGCCGCAGGATGGCGTGCGGGAAATCCGGGTGATTGACGGCGTCCGGCCAAATCTGCGTTTCCAGGCAGAAACCGGCAAAGGGGCCGTAGTGACGGCCATCGAGGCCGGGAACCGGAACGTCCAGTTTGAAGGCCGAATAAAACTGCACACCGGGTTCGGTGGTGTGAACCTCAAGGGCGATATCGGAGGCCGGTGAATAGGCGCGGGCAACCTTGCGCTTGGCGCGGCGCTCGGGCGAGAGGCAGAAATTATGGTCGTAGAGAACCTGCTCGCCATTCTCCTTGCGCCGCATCGGTGTCGGGTGGCGCAGGTCGAAGACGGTACCTTCGACGGAGCGGATTTCTCCCGTCGGTATCTGCTTGTCATTGGTGGGCAGGTAAAAATCAGCCGCGATGCTGATCTCATGCCCAAGTGCGGTGTCTGCGCCATCGAGATTGAAATAGGAATGCTGGCAGACATTGGCGATGGTCGGCTTGTCGGTCACCGTTTCATAGACCACCGAAAGCACGCCGCCGTCGAGGATCGTATAGGTGGCCGTGACCGTGCAATTACCGGGATAACCGGCGCGGCCATCGGGATCGATGATCTGTAGAACCGCATGGCTTTCGCCATGTTCCATCAGCATCCAGTTGCGTTTGCCCATGCCGTCGCTGCCGCCATGCAGGTGGGTTACGCCTTTTTCGTTGAGCTCCAGCTGGTATTCGTGCCCGTCGATCGAGAACCGACCGTCGCCGATGCGGTTGGCGTTGCGGCCGGGGGTGGCGCCGAAATAGGAGGAATATTTGTAGTCCTCGAATTTATCGAAGCCGAGAACGAGCGGCGGCTGGTGGCCTTCAAGGCGCAGATCCTGAATGACCGCGCCCCAGGTAATGACCTTGGCCGTCAGCCCGCCTTTCGAGATGGTGACGCGTTCGACTTTTTCGCCGGTCGCCGTGAAACCGAAATTCTCCCGCGCCGCCGCGTCGCTCATCTCGTCATTCTCCCTGATGTTGCGAATTGCCGGGCGGACGTTGCGTCATTTTCCGGCAATTCGCAATCCCGCAATTCAAAGCATGTCTCCCAAAAGTGTGCCGCGGTTTTGGGAAAAAGACATGCTTAAAACAGAACGAAAGCGCGTCGCATGCGTTCGATAAAACGCGACGCGCTTTACGCGGCCAGTTGCCCGATGGCTTCGAGATCATAGGGCGTCGTCTGGTATATCTCGTTGATCCAGTTGCCGAAAAACAGATGGGCATGGCTGCGCCAGCGGTTGAGCGGGGCAAGCTCCGGGTCGTTGTGCGGAAAATAATCATGCGGCAGCTTGATGGGCACGCCGGCATTCGCGTCACGGAAATATTCGTCCGAAAGCGATGTCGAATCATATTCGACATGGTTGAACATATAGAGCCGGTTGCCCTCTTTCTCATGCACCAAACAAACGCCCATTTCCTCGGATTCCATCAGGATTTCGAGTTTCGGATGTTTTTCGATATCGGCGCGGCGTACTTCCGTCCAGCGCGAGACCGGGACCTGGAAATCATCCGAAAATCCGTTCAGATAGATCGATGAGGGGCAGAGATTGCGGTGACGGTAGACCCCGAAAGCCTTTTCCTTCAGCTCGTGTTTCGGCACGCCGTGGAAATGATAGATGGCGGCCATCGCGCCCCAGCAGACATTCAGCGTCGAATGAACGTTGGTCTGCGTCCATTCGAAAATTTGTCGCATTTCGTTCCAGTAGGTCACGTCTTCATAGGCCAGCGTCTCCACGGGGGCGCCGGTAATGATGAAACCGTCAAACTTGCGGTGGCGCACTTCTTCCCACGTCTCGTAAAAGGACAGAAGATGTTCTTCCGGCGTGTTCTTGGCGCGATGGCCGCCGATCCGCACCAGCGACAGCTCCACCTGCAGCGGCGAGGCGCCGACGAGGCGCGCCATCTGGATTTCCGTCTTGATCTTGTTCGGCATGAGGTTGAGAAGCCCGATCTGGAGCGGGCGGATATCCTGCCGGATGGCCGCCGTTTCGGTCATGACCCGCACGCCCTCATGAACGAGGGTCTCAAAAGCGGGAAGCGTATCGGGAATCTTGATCGGCATGTCGAACTCTCTTTTCCGGATCACGTAAAGAACGTTGCGAAAACAAAAAAACCGGCAGCGAAATCGCGACCGGTCCCAGGAAATTGCCTTTTTCCTCGACCCTTTAGCGACTTCTTTAAAGTGGCTGCAAGCCGGTCGGCAAATCACCACTGAGGCGTTTCATAATCCCGAAGCCGGCGAAAATCAATATAGGCCGATTTCATCGGGTTTCCGCTTTCCATTTTTGGCGGAGGTGCGATAAGGCAGGGCATGGATAAAGAGCGCTTCACCATTCTGCTTGGCGGCGATGTTACGGTGACCGATCGTTTGCAAGAGGCGGTCGCGGATAGCCGTGTGATTGCGGCCGACGGCGGCATGCGCCATGCCGGGCCGCTTGGCCTTGCGCCGGAGTTGTGGGTCGGGGATTTCGATTCCGCCAGCAAAGAGTTGCTGGAGGCCTGGCCCGATGTAGCGCGGCAGCCATACCCGGCCGCAAAGGCGGTGACGGATGGCGAGATCGCGGTATCGGAAGCTCTCTCCCGTGGAGCGCATTCGCTGGTGCTTGTCGGTGCGCTTGGAGGCGCGAGAAGCGACCATGCGCTTCAGCACCTCCTTTACGCGGTGGCGCTCGCCGAACGTGGTATCGATGTTACGCTGACCTCCGGTGAAGAAGAGGCGCGGCCGCTGCTTGCCGGTTCGCTGGATATCGATCTGCCGCCCGCCTCGCTGTTTTCGGTCGCCGGATTTACCGCCCTTGAGGGGCTCGATATCGGCAATGTGCGTTATCCGCTGAAGGATTTCGCGCTTGCTTTCGGTTCGTCCCGCACTATTTCCAATGTCGCGAATGGCGGCCCCGTGCATTTCTCGCTGAAAAGCGGAAAAGCCATCGTGCTCGCCCGCCCTTATGATCTGACCGGAGCCTGACGCCTTGGCACCCCCTATTTTGAAACTCGATGACATCAAGCTGACCTTCGGCGTGACCCCGCTGCTCGATGGCGCCAATCTCCAGGTGGAACCGGGCGACCGCATCTGCCTTGTTGGGCGCAACGGTTCCGGCAAGTCCACCCTGATGAAGATCGCCGCGGGTCTGGTCGAGGCGCAGTCGGGCGAGGTTTTCCGGCATCCGGCCGCCACCATCCGCTATCTGGAGCAGGCTCCGGATTTTGCCGGTTACGACACGGTTCAGGCCTATGCCGAAGCCGGGCTCGGCCCCGGTGACGATCCCTATCGCGTCACCTATCTTCTTGAGCATCTCGGTCTCACCGGGCAGGAACATCCGGCGAGCCTTTCCGGCGGTGAAGCGCGACGTGCGGCTCTTGCCCGCGTCATGGCGCCGGAACCCGATATCCTGATGCTGGACGAACCGACCAACCATCTCGATTTGCCCACCATCGAATGGCTTGAAAGCGAGCTGCAGCAGACGCGCAGCGCGCTGGTGCTGATTTCGCATGACCGGCGTTTTCTCGAAAAGGTCTCGACCTCGACCGTCTGGCTGGATCGTGGCCAGTCGCGCCGTCTCAATCGCGGTTTTGCTCATTTCGAGGAATGGCGCGACAAGGTGCTGGAAGAGGAAGAGCTGGAACAGCACAAGCTCGGCAAGGCCATCGAGCGTGAAGAACACTGGATGCGTTATGGCGTGACCGCAAGGCGCAAGCGCAACATGCGCCGCGTCGGCGAGCTTCAGGCCATGCGTGCGGAATATCGCGGCCATAAGGGGCCGCAGGGCACGGTGCAAGCGACCGTTACCGAAGGGCGTGAATCCGGCAAGCTCGTCATCGAAGCCGAGGCCATCACCAAGGCTTATGGCGAGCGCGTGATCGTCGCACCGTTTTCGCTGCGCGTCCATCGCGGCGATTGCATCGGTTTCGTCGGCCCGAATGGCGCCGGTAAAACCACGCTTCTGAAGATGCTCACCGGCCAGATGGAGCCCGATAGCGGCACGGTGAAGCTCGGCACCAATCTGGAAATCGCGACGCTCGACCAGAAACGCGAGGATCTCAATCCCAACGATACGCTCGCGCATTATCTGACCGATGGTCGTGGTGAAAATCTGCTGGTCAACGGCGAATTGAAGCATGTGACGGGCTATATGAAAGACTTTCTGTTCCAGCCGGAACAGGCCCGCACACCGATCCGCAACCTTTCCGGGGGCGAGCGCGCGCGCCTTATTCTGGCGCGCATTCTGGCGCGGCCGACCAATCTTCTGATCCTCGACGAGCCGACCAACGATCTCGATATCGAAACGCTCGATCTGTTGCAGGAAATCGTTGCTGGCTTTTCCGGCACCGTTATCCTCGTCAGCCACGACCGCGATTTCCTCGACCGCACCGTCACCTCCACCATCGCGCCCGTCAATCCGGATGAGCCGGACGGACGATGGATCGAATATGCCGGCGGCTATTCGGACATGATGGCGCAGCGCAAGGGCGCGGCGGAAGAAAAACGCAAGGCTGAGAAACAGGAAAAGGCGAAGGCCGCACCTTCCGCCTCCGCATCGCAGGATCCTTCAAAGGCCAAGGGCAAGCTTTCCTTCAAGCAGAAATTCGCGCTCGAAAATCTTCCGAAGGAGATGGAAAAGGCGCAAGGCGAAATCGCAAAACGCGAGCAGCGCATGGCCGATCCGGAGCTTTTCACAAAGGACCCGGCGGCCTTCAACACGCTGGCGCAGGAAATGTCGAAGCTGCGCGACAAGCTGGAGGCCATGGAAGAAGAATGGCTGGAACTGGAGATGCTGCGCGAGGAACTGGAGGGCTGAAGGCAATCAGTTCCCCGTTTGACCGGTCCTCCTCCCGCCTTTGATAGAAAAGCAGAATTGCCGTTCTATGCCGGCGTTCGTTTGGAGGAGTTGTGAAAATGCGCATGATTTTCGTCAATCTGCCGGTCAAGAATATCGAGACATCAAGAAACTTCTTCACCGCTCTCGGTTTCAGCTTCAACCCGGAATATTCGGATGACCGCACGCTCTGCATGATCGTGGAAGAGAATATCTTCGTGATGCTTCTCCAGGAGGGACGTTTCCGCGATTTCATCAACGGCGACATTGCCGACGCGACGCGAACCACCGAGGTTCTGACCTGTCTTTCCGCCGGAAGCAGGGAGGAAATCGACCGGATGATCGCGACGGCGCTCGCCTCCGGCGGCAGCGGCTGGAAGCCCGTTCAGGACCATGGCTTCATGTATGCCGGCAGCTTTCAGGATCCCGACGGGCACGTCTGGGAACTGGTGCATATGACGGAACAGGGCTGACCTCGGCCATCTTGCCAATCAGGGACGGCGGGACTACACCATCATCTTGATCTAACGGGGTGTCTTTTGCGCTTGGGTGTAAAAGGCTGAGAGGCTTGCCAACCCGAAGAACCTGATCCGGTTCATACCGGCGGAGGGATTAGACGGCTTTAATGCAGGCGGCTATTTCCCTATCGTTTTTTTGAGGAGATACCCGTGCGCCGTCGTCTTTTCCTGAATTCCCTCGTTGCCGCCTCGCTGTTTCTGCCCGGTCTTGCTGTTGCACAGGATAGACAGGAACTGACCGTCTACACCTATGAGAGCTTCGTTTCCGAATGGGGTCCCGGTCCCAAGGTGAAGGAGGCCTTCGAGAAGGTTTGCAATTGCACGCTCAATTTCGTCGGCGTGGCCGATGGCGTGGCGCTGCTCAATCGTCTGAAGCTTGAAGGGGCGGGGTCCAAGGCGGATGTCGTCGTCGGTCTCGACACCAATCTTGTCGCGGAAGCAAAACAGACCGGTCTGTTCGATGTCAGCGGCATCGATGCATCGGCGGCCAAGGTGCCGGGCGGCTACACGGACGATGTTTTCGTTCCCTATGATTACGGCCATTTCGCTGTCATCTATGATACGCAGACGGTGAAAAACCCGCCGGCGAGCCTTAAAGACCTTGTGGAAGGCGACCCCTCGCAGAAAATCGTCATTCAGGATCCGCGCACCTCCACACCGGGGCTTGGCCTGCTGCTATGGGTGAAATCGGTTTACGGCGACAAGGCCCCGGAGGCCTGGGAAAAGCTCAGGAAGCGCATTCTCACCGTTACGCCGGGCTGGTCGGAATCCTATGGCCTCTTCACCAAGGGTGAGGTGCCGATGGTGCTCTCCTACACCACCTCACCCGCCTATCACATGGTCGCTGAAAAAACGGATCGTTATCAGGCCGCCGCCTTTTCCGAAGGGCATTACATCCAGATTGAGGTTTCCGGTCTCCTTAAAAACGCGCCGCACAAGGAACTGGCAAAGCAATTCCTCGCTTTCACGCTGACATCCGGTTTTCAGGATGCCATTCCGGAAAACAACTGGATGATGCCGGTCGCGGCGACCTCCAAGCCCTTGCCGGAGGCGTTTTCAAAACTCGTGGTGCCGCAGAAGACTTTCCTGATGGATCCGGAAGAGGTGGCGAAGAACCGCAAGGCATGGATCGATGAATGGCTTGCCGCCATGAGCATGAATTGAGGAAGAGGCACACTCGCGCATGATGCTGCGTCGCGATTACCGGCGGTCGATCATTTTCGGAACGGCGGCTTTTGCCGCCGTTTTCCTGTTCATGGCGCTCGCGGTTGCGGCTCTCCTGTCCTTCGATGCTGGCGCGTCCGCTGCCGGCATCATGGATGCCTATACGCTGCGCATCCTGCGTTTCACGCTTTATCAGGCAATGCTTTCCACCCTTCTTTCCATTGTTCTCGGCCTGCCGGTGGCGCTGGCGCTTTGCCGTCGGCGCGAGTTTCCGGGAAGAATCTGGATCGTCAGGCTGATGGCGGTACCGATGGGTCTGCCTGTCATCGTTGGCGCCTTCGGCATCATCACCATCTGGGGCAGGCAGGGCGTTTTGAATTCGGCACTCGTTTTTGCCGGGGAGGATGAACCTTTCAGCATTTACGGCCTGTCTGGTATTCTTATTGCCCATGTGTTTTTCAATCTGCCGCTTTCGGTGCGGCTGATGCTGGCAGGGCTGGAGCGCATTCCGGGCGAATATTGGCGCATGGCGGCGAGCCTCGGCATGGGGCCGGTTTCGATTTTCCGTTTTATCGAATGGCCGGCGGTCGCGCGTCTCGTCCCCGGCATTGCCGGGCTTGTCTTCATGCTGTGCGCCACCAGCTTCACGCTCGTTCTTCTGTTGGGCGGCGGGCCGGCAGCAACGACGCTGGAGGTGGCGATCTATCAGGCGCTGCGGTTCGATTTCGATCCGCAGCGGGCGATTGCGCTTTCGGTTTTGCAGATTGGCCTCACCGCAATCCTGCTCGGCCTTCTTGCCTTTTTGCCGTCGCCCGAAGCGGAAATTCCCTCGCTTGGTCGTTCCCTTCGCCGTTTCGACGGAAAGGGCATCGGTGTCCGCCTCTGGGATGGGGCGGCAATCGTTTTCGCTGTTCTGCTGATCGGCCTGCCGCTTGTCGCCATCGCTGTCTCGGGTTTGAGGGCCGATCTGCCGCGTCTTCTGTCCGCGCCGATTTTCCTGCGCGCGGCGGCGACCAGTCTTGCAATCGCCGCACTCTCCGCAGCCCTCGTCGTGCTTTGCTGCATGGCGATCATCGGCGCACGCCAGGCGATAGGCTCCAGACGGCAGGCAGGGCAACCCCTGCGCTTCCTCTCCGCCATGCTGGGGGCAGGGTCTTCGCTGGTGCTTTTGGTGCCGCCAGTCGTAGTGGGAAGCGGATGGTTCCTGTTATTGCGCGTTTTCGGCGATGTCAGCTTTTACGCGCCAGTTCTCGTGGCGCTCATCAATATGCTGATGGCTTTGCCGCTTGCCATGCGGGTGCTTGAGCCGGCCTGTACCAGTCATTTTTTGCGAACCGGCCGGCTTTCCGCCAGTCTCGGGCTTCAGGGCCTGACGCGGCTGCGGTTCGCCGATCTTCCGGTTCTGTGGCGGCCGCTGGCCATGGCGTTTTCCTTCGCCATGGCCCTGTCTCTCGGCGATTTAGGCGCGGTTGCCCTGTTCGGGTCGGAAAGTTTCGTCACCCTGCCATGGCTGGTTTATAGCAATATGGGCAGCTATCGTACCAATGACGCCGCCGGTTATGCCTTCCTTCTCGGTGTCGTCTGCCTGCTGCTTGCCGCAGGCGGTGTTGCACGGCAATCCCAATCAGCAAGGGCGAGCATATGACAGGCGATGATTTTGCCGTTGAACTGGACAAGGTCAGGCTGCGGCTTGGAACACAGGATTTCGACCTCGATTGCGCATTCCCGCAGAGCCGGACAACTGCCGTCGTCGGCGCGTCCGGTTCGGGCAAGTCGACGCTTCTCAACCTCGTCGCCGGTTTCGAGGCGCCGGATTCCGGCCGCGTGATGATCGGCGGGCAGGACATGACGGCGCTCGACCCTTCGGAAAGACCGGTCTCATCGATCTTTCAGGACAACAATCTGTTTGCACATCTCGATATCTTCACCAATGTCGCTCTCGGTGTCAGCCCCGGGCTGAAATTGCGGCTGGAAGACCGGGAACGGATTGAGATGGCGCTTGTACGTGTCGGTCTGGCGGGTTTCGACAAACGTTTGCCGGGCACGCTTTCCGGCGGAGAAAGGCAGAGAGCGGCGCTGGCGCGTGCGCTGGTCAGGAAAAAACTGGTCATGCTGCTCGACGAGCCTTTTGCGGCACTCGATCCGGGACTGCGGGCGGGTATGACCTCCCTGCTTCTCGACTTGCATAGAGAAACAAAAAACACGGTGATTATTGTCACCCATCATCCCGAAGACATAAAGAAGCTGGCGCAGCAGGTGGTTTTTCTTGATCGCGGCCGGGTTGTCTATGTCGGCCCGACCGCAGATTTCTTCGCCACACAAAATGTGAAGGCGGTGGACAGTTTTCTGAACGGGTGATCGCCTTATTTTCGACGTGTGCCGCTGGCAATCGCTTTAGATGACTTCAATGGCGCTAATTTGCACTTGCCAGTTTCAAGTTGTTGCCCGAGAAAAGATGGGAATTATTGCGTTCTTCAGGAATAATCCGGACTTGATGGATCGTTTTTACCGTTTCGGCATTCATCGCCCGTTGGGGCGAATCTGTTATTCTGGTCTGCAATTAACGGATGATCAGGAACGTTAGGGGCAGGCATAGAGAATGAGAAATAGCATGACTGCACAGTGGAGGCTCTTCTCCCGTTCAGGCCTTCGCCGTTCGGGCAGGATGGCTGTCGCCTGTTCCGTGCTGACCGCGTCTGCGGTGTTCCTGTCGTCGTGCCAGTCTCTCTTCAGCCCGGCCTACCAGTCCACCCTGCGCCCGTCGGATAATCCGCAGACTGTGGAAGAGGTGCAGAAGAATGATCCCCGCGCCCAGATGGGCGCGCGCGAGCATCCGCGCATCGTGGCGAGTTATGGCGGCGAATATCGTGACGCCAAGACGGAGCGGCTTGTCGCCCGTATTGCCGGCGCTCTGACCGCCGTTTCGGAAAATCCGCAACAGTCTTACCGCATCACTATCCTCAACTCGCCGGCCATCAACGCCTTTGCTCTGCCGGGCGGATATCTTTACGTGACGCGCGGGCTTCTGGCGCTTGCCAACGATGCTTCGGAAGTGGCCGCCGTGCTTTCGCATGAGATGGGCCATGTCACCGCCAATCACGGCATCGAACGCCAGCGCCGCGAAGAGGCGGAGGTGATTGCCAGCCGCGTGGTTGCCGAAGTGCTGTCGAGCGATCTTGCCGGCAAGCAGGCGCTTGCGCGCGGCAAGCTGCGGCTCGCGGCCTTTTCGCGCCAGCAGGAATTGCAGGCGGATGTGATCGGTGTGCGGATGCTGGGTGAGGCCGGTTACGACCCCTTTGCCTCACCGCGTTTTCTGGATTCCATGGCGGCCTATGCGCGGTTCTCTTCTGCCGATCCCGAAAACGACCAGAGCCTCGACTTCCTTTCCAGCCACCCCAACACGCCGCAGCGCATCGAGCTCGCGCGCCGTCATGCCCGCGCCTTCGGCCAGGACGGTCAGGTCGGTGATCGTGGTCGCGACTGGTTTCTGGATGGCATAGACGGCCTGCTTTATGGCGATAGCCCGCAGGAAGGTTATGTCCGCGGCCAGACATTCCTGCACGGAACGCTCGGCATTCGTTTCGATGTGCCGGAAGGCTTCGTCATCGACAACAAGGTCGAGGCCGTTCTGGCGACAGGACCGGGCGATATGGCGATCCGTTTCGACGGCGTTGCCGATCCGAAACAGACGAGCCTTGCCAATTACCTGACCAGTGGCTGGGTTGCCGGCCTGTTGCCGGAAACAGTCAAGGAAACCCAGATTAATGGTCTGGAGGCCGCGACAGCCCGGGCAAGTGCGGATAAATGGGACTTCGACGTGACCGTCATTCGTGTCGGCCAGCAGATATTCCGTTTCCTGACGGCCGTGCCGAAGGGCAATACGCAGCTCGATTCCATCGCCAATACATTGCGCACCAGCTTCCGCAAGATGACGCCGCAGGAAATCGCCTCGCTGAAGCCGCTCAGGGTACGGGTGGTGACGGTGAAGCCCGGTGAAACCGTGGCGACGATGGCGGCGCGGATGATGGGAACCGACCGGAAGCTCGACATGTTCCGCATGATCAATGCCATGAGCGCTACGGCCACCATTCAGCCGGGTCAACGGGTGAAGATCATTTCGGAATGAGCTTACGGCCTCTTATTCACCGGTTGCCTGAGACAGGTAGGCGTGAACGAGTGCAATCATTTCCCGTCTGACTTTGGGCGACTGCAACTCTCCGCGGCGGGCGGCATTGTGAATGATGCCGTCAATGGCATCGGATACGATCAGCGCCGCGGTTCTGCTTTCGCCCTTTGTGCCGGCCGTCATATGTGCCGCGAGCGCTGCAGCGTAGAGACCGAGATATTCCTGTTCGAAAACGCTGTTGGGATCGTTCGTCCCTTCGTGGCTGGGCGCATCGTCCAGAAGGACCTTGTGAAGACCGGGATGGATGCTGTGGACCCCGATCATGCCGGTCACGAGCTCTTCCACGAATTTCGCAAGCGATTGCCGCTTTTGCGAGACGCTCTTCATGACGGAGAGACAGTCTTCGAGGTGACGATGGCGCACCGCTTCCACGATTGAAATCTTGTCCGGGAAATATTGATAGAGCGAGCCGATGCTGGCGCCGGCCGTTTCGGCGACCCTGTTCGTGGTAAAACCCGCCCAGCCATGATCGCTCAAAATGCGAGCCGCCGCGTGAACGACGGCATCGACCGTGGCGCGGGAACGCTCCTGACGCGGCTCCTTGCGCATCTCGGTCTTCCGCTTTGCAATGCGAGTAGACAAGACACCCTCCATGACGAAAATATAAACATAGTGCTCACATTTTTCAGATGTAAAGGATATTGTGATGAGGGATCTGCTCAGGAGCCTGCTCGGCTATCACCAATGGGCGAACAGGGACTTGTTCGAGAAGCTGAAACACCTCGATCCCGTCCAAAATGCATCCGAACGGCACACGGCAATCCGGCTGATCAATCACTATTACGTCGTCGCGAGGATTTTTTCGGGTCACCTCACGGGAACGGCACATGGTTTTCTCTCGGATAATACCGAGGCAACGCCGCAGCTGGATGATCTTGCGAAGGATGTCGCCGCTCTCGATAGCTGGTATCTCGACTATCTCGAGAAAACATCGCCGGTATCGCTTGGCGAATTTGTCGCCTTCACCTTCACGGATGGGGACAAGGGTTACATGTCCCGCGCTGAGATGATCTCACATATGGTCCTGCATGCGGGCATTCACAGGGGCGAGGTCGCGCGTATTCTGAGCCAGCTCTCCATCACGCCGCCCTGGGATACTTTTGCCGTGTTTCTGCACGGCACGCAGCCGCAGCGGCGTTTGCAGGGACTATAATAAAAACCACCCGCCCCCTGCGGGGGACGGGTGGCTTTCGTGAAACGATGGCCTCAGGAACTTATTGCCACTCACGCACGTCGACGAAATGACCGGCGATCGCCGCCGCCGCCGCCATGGCGGGGGAGACGAGGTGGGTGCGGCTCTTATAGCCCTGACGGCCCTCGAAATTGCGGTTCGAGGTGGAGGCGCAGCGTTCGCCGGGTTTCAGGCGGTCGTCATTCATGGCAAGGCACATGGAGCAGCCTGGCTCGCGCCATTCGAAACCGGCTTCGAGGAAAATCTTGTCCAGACCTTCCTTTTCCGCCTGTTCCTTCACGAGACCGGAGCCGGGCACGATCATGGCCGAAACGGTGGGAGCGACTTTACGGCCGTCGACGATCTTCGCCGCCGCGCGCAAATCCTCGATGCGGCCATTGGTGCATGAGCCGATGAAGACACGGTCGATGGCGATATCGGTGATGCGCGTGCCGGGCTTCAGGCCCATGTAGTCAAGCGCACGCCACTTGGAAGCGCGCTTGTTTTCTTCCTCGATGTCATCGGGATTGGGAACAATGCCTTCAACGGAGGTCACGTCTTCCGGAGACGAACCCCAGGAGACGATGGGCGGCAGGTTGGCCGCGTCCAGCACCACGACCTTGTCGTAATGGGCGCCTTCGTCGGATTTCAGCGTTTTCCAATAGGCGATAGCCTGTTCCAGCGTTTCGCCCTTCGGCGAGCGCGGCTTGTCCTTGATGTAATCGAAGGTGGTTTCGTCCGGTGCGATAAGACCCGCACGGGCGCCGCCCTCAATGGTCATGTTGCAGACCGTCATGCGGCCTTCCATGGAGAGCGAACGGATCGCCTCGCCGGCAAATTCGATGACGTGGCCGGTGCCACCAGCGGTGCCGATCTCGCCGATAATGGCGAGGATAATGTCCTTGGCGGTAACGCCATCGGGAATTTTGCCGTCGACACGCACCAGCATGTTCTTGGCTTTCTTCTGGATCAGCGTCTGGGTCGCCAGAACGTGCTCCACTTCCGAGGTGCCGATGCCATGCGCCAGTGCGCCAAAGGCGCCGTGGGTCGAGGTGTGGCTGTCACCGCACACGATCGTCATGCCCGGCAGGGTGAAGCCCTGTTCGGGGCCGACGATATGAACGATGCCCTGGCGCTTGTCGCGCTCGGAATAATATTCGACACCGAAATCCTTGGCATTCTGCGCAAGCGCTTCCACCTGAATACGGCTTTCCTCGTTCTTGATGCCTTCCAGCCGGTCGGCCGTGGTCGGAACGTTATGGTCGACGACGGCCAGCGTGCGGGCAGGCGAGTGCACAGGGCGACCGGCCATGCGCAGGCCTTCGAAGGCCTGCGGGCTCGTCACCTCGTGGACGAGGTGACGGTCGATGTAGAGAAGACAGGTTCCGTCCGGGTCACGATTGACGACGTGGTCGTCCCAGATCTTGTCATATAAGGTGCGGGGTGCGCTCATGGCTCTATGCCTTGTCATGGAAAAGGGTAATCAGGGTTCAGGAAGGCGTGGACAGCAGTGCTGTCAGGCGAGCCTAAGTCGGCTGGTGAGCGCCCCGGAAACACGCGCAAAGAACCGTGCCGGCAGACGCTTGTGGTCCTGCAGCACATAAACATTCTGCGCGAGACATCCGAATTTAGATCCCATGGCAGCCTTCATAGCAGATCGCCGGTTTTACGGCAATATGAATGCGCATAGCCCGGAACGCGACGGCTCGGCATTCTCTATGTGCGCTGCATCACGGCTGAAGGCCCGTAATGGGCCTGTCCTGCTGGGGTTCTCCAATGGTTATGATGCAATGCAACTTGCGTATTTTGCGATGCACATATAGATGGGTTCCCTTATCATTTGCGTTTCGACGAGAAATCGAAGGGAGGGAAAAGCATATGGTATCCGAAAAAGCCCTTATCTCGAAGATCACCTGGCGGCTGATGCCGTTTCTTGGCCTTCTCTATCTCATCGCTTATATCGACCGCCAGAATGTCAGCTATGCCAAGCTGCAGATGGTCGATGCGCTGAGCCTCAGCGAATATGCCTACGGTCTTGGCGCTTCGCTGTTCTTCATCGGTTACTTCATCTTCGAAGTGCCGAGCAACCTGTTCCTAAACCGTTTCGGCGCCAGCAAATGGTTTGCCCGCATTCTGGTTTCCTGGGGCGCCGTCACCATCGCGCTTGCCTATACGCAGAACGCCACGATGTTTTACATCCTGCGCTTCCTGCTCGGGCTTTGCGAAGCGGGCTTCTTCCCCGGTGTGCTCTTCCTGATGACGCTCTGGTTCCCGCGCGATTATCGCGGCCGCATGATCGGTCTGTTCATGATTTTCAGCGCGCTTGCCAATGCCATCGGCGCGCCGCTCGGCGGCATGCTGCTCGATCTGGATGGTTTCCTCGGTTATGCCGGATGGGAATGGGTATTCCTCGCCACGGGTATCCCGGCTGTCATCGCCGGCGTCGTCACCTTCTTTTATCTCGACGACACCCCGGAAAAGGCGAAGTTTCTGACGCAGGATGAGAAAACCTGGTTGAGGAACCGGCTGGCCGAAGAAAACAAGGGCATGGAAGAACATGCGGAGGACGGCTTCAAGGCGCTGGTCAATCCGCGCGTTCTGTTCATGGCGCTCTGCTATGTCGGCTTTCCGCTGGCGGCCTATGGTCTCAGTTACTGGCTTCCGACCATCGTGAAGAGCTTCGGCGTTTCCAACACCGCCAATGGCTTCATCAACATCATCCCCTGGGTGATCGTGGCCATCGCCCTGTTCGTTGTGCCCCTGGCCGCCGACAAGGCAAAGAACAAGACGCCCTATATCGTCGGTCCTGCCTTCATCGGCGCCTTTTGCCTGTTGATGTCGGCATTGCTGAGCGATCCGGTCTTGCAATTCGCCTTCCTCTGCATCGCCGCCGCAGGCATCTTTGCCGGCCAGCCGGTGTTCTGGAGCCTGCCCGGCCGCTTCCTCAAGGGAGCAGGGGCGGCCGCCGGCATCGCCGCGATCAATTCCGTCGGCAATCTGGGTGGCTTCGTGGCGCAGAACGTGGTGCCCTGGATCAAGGATCAGACCGGCAGCACCATTGCGCCGATGTTCTTCCTTGCTTTCTGCCTAGCGCTTGCTGGCGTGCTGGTCATCGTCGCAACGCGTAGAATGAGCACTCAGGTCAAGCCTGCCTGACTTTGGAAGATTGCGACGGCTGCCATGAGTGCCGGTGGTCGCATATGTAAAAAATCGTGGCCCGGATGTTTCCGGGCCACGATCATTTTAAGCGGCAAATAATGAAATTCTCTTCGAGAGAATTACGCGGTGAACCAGTCGCTACCGGTCAGGTGAACACCGGCGACAACGATCTTTTCGCCCTTGTGCTCGCCAGTGACGTTGTAGGTGAGGACGGTGTCGCTATCGATCGTCGACACCGCCCAGTTATCGATTACCGTGCCGACCAGCTTGAGCTTGTCCACAGCGGCGTTGAAGCCTTCAATGCTGTCGGTGGCAATGCTCTTGGCCATGTCGCCGAGATTGAAGACGAAGGTATCGGCGCCACCGCTTGCAATGATGCGGTCGATGCCCTTACCGCCGGTTACCAGCGAGGAGGCAAGGTTCACGCCACTCAGGTCTATTTTATCGTCACCCGCACCGGCGTCGATCTTGACGGAGGTGAAGCTGCCGTCGGTGATGCCAGCGCCGCCGTTCACAGCGCCGGTATTGGCGGCAAGACCACCCGTGCCAGCCGCAGACGCGTCATTGAATGCAGCGCCGGCCTTGACGGTGATCGTGTCGTTGCCCGCGCCGGTGTCGATGTTGAAATTGTTTACCCAGGTCTTTTCATTCGAAACGACAGAGACAGTAACCGTGTCGTTACCTGCACCGGTCGAGATGTTGCCACGCTTGGCATTGAGAACTTCCACGGTGGACGAACCGGTGCCGCCGAGATGAACGTCGACCTGAACGAAATCCTTGAAGATGAGGTTTTCAGAAGTGTCGGACTGGGCGAGAGCGTTCTTTACCGAATTCCATGCCGACGACACGTCAAATTTGAAGCCGTTCGAGCTGGGGTCATAGCCAACATCGACCGTGCCGCCCGCGCCGGTGCCGGGAACGGATACCGCGCCGACATTGACCACGCCGGAGTCGAGCGAAGAACCGTTTTTGACCTGTGCTGTGGATTCGGTGAGGAGCTTATAAGCTTCCTGATCGACCAGGTTGGTGAGCGAAGAGACCGAAGCAGCGCCACCATTACCAAAAGTTACTTTTAACGCCATTTTACACTCCCATAAATTTTTGAGAAATCGATGAATTGAAATTAAATTTATAATAAATATTGCGGGTGATATTTAATACGTAAAAAATGATAATACAATATAAGAAATTGTTTTTTTGAATAAAGTGCGTCTTTAACGTGCTGCGGAAATTCCTTTCGCAAAATTATGCAATGGAAACTGTTTATTCCTGCACGAAGGTCTTTTTGAGCCTGTCCTGGAACGGCTTCACAAAATAAGAAAGAACACTCCTTTCGCTGGTTTGTATGAATACTTCGGCCGGCATGCCGGGATATAATTTCCCGCCAGGCAGATGACCCATTCCGGCCTTGTCGGGTTTGATGCGCAGCGCGTAATAAGGTGTGCCAGTTCGGGAATCCGTCTGCAGATCGGGTGCAACGACAGCAACTTGCGCGCTCAAGTCCGGCGTCGTGCTTTGATTGAATGCCGTGAAACGAATGGTAACCGGCTGTCCGACGTAAATCTGGTCGATGTCTCGCGGGGTTATATTGGCCTCGATGGCAAGCTCATCCTGCTCTGGCACCACCAGCATCAGCACTTCACCCGGTTGAATGACGCCGTTTATATTGTGCACCGAGAGCTGGTAGATGCGACCGGCAATCGGCGAGCGGATGTCGAGGCGATCCAGCTGGTCGCGCGTTGCCGCCAGCCGCTCTTCATATTCCGCGACGGTCGCTTCGATCGATGTCAGATCTTTCGTGACTTCCGATTTGCGGTCTTCATCGAGCTGAAGCAATTGCAGGTCCAATTCGCTCAGCTTGCCCACCGTCTGTGCCCGGGCGGCGATATATTGGCCCTGCTGACCTTCGAGATTGGAAAGCTGGCGCTTGAGGAGATTGAGGCGCTGAAGCGTGACAAGCCCTTTTTTGAAAAGCTCGTCCGTCTTGAAAACGTCTTCCTTTACAATGGCAAGCTCATTGTCCGTTGCCTCCACCTGCACCTCGAGGCCACGCGCCTCGTCGGCGAGCTGGTCCTTGCGTGTTCCCAGCTGCTTTTTCATGCCGATCAAGGCGTTGCGGCGGCTGCTGAAAAGGTTCTGTTCGCTGTCGATAAAGGTCTTGGCAGCCTTCGAACTCGTCAGTGCCGCCAGATCTTCCTGCACGGTGAAAGACGGCGCTTCGGCAATTTCCGCACGCAGACGAGCCCGACGCGAATAAAGCTGCGCAAGCGTATTTTCGACGATGGAGAGGTTCGCCTGCACGACGGTGGCGCTCAGCCGCAACAGGACCTGATTGGCCTCGACCCTGTCGCCTTCGGCGACATTGATCTCGCTGACGATGCCACCGGAAAGATGCTGGATTTTTTTTGAATTGCCTTCAACGACAACCCGGCCGGTGGCCACCACTGCGCCGGCAAGCTTTGCAAAAGCCGCCCAACCGCCCAATCCGACCAACAGGCCAAGGGCGAGAACGACCACTGCGGTCGAGTGTTTGAGAATGGAGGCATTCGTCATACCGGGTTTTTCCGCCTCAACCATTTTCGCTCACCCGGTTTTCAATCTTGCGCGTTTCTTCCTCCTCAGGCACCTGGCGGATGTTCTGCCGCAGGATTTGCGCGAGCACCTCCTCCTTCGTGCCAAAGCGCAGCATTCGGCCGTTGCTCATCACCATCACCAGATTGACGCTTTCGATAGCGCTGGGGCGATGGGCAATGACGACGACAATGCCGCCACGCGCCCTGATGTCGCCCATGGCATTGCGCAAGGCCGCTTCGCCTTCGCTGTCCAGATTGGAGTTCGGCTCATCGAGAAGAACGAAGAAGGGTTCGCCAAACAGTGCGCGGGCAAGGCCAATGCGCTGTTTCTGCCCGCCCGACAAGGCCTCGCCCCGATCGCCAATGTAGGTATCGTAACCGTTGGGCAGGTTGAGGATCAGCTCATGCACCTGCGCGGCCTTGGCTGCGGCGACAACCGCTTCCGCTGTCGCATCGCGGTCGAAGCGTGCGATATTCTGCGCCACGGTCCCGGGCATCAGCTCCACCTGCTGGGGCATATAGCCGATGGATTTGCCGAGAAACTCGAAATCCCACTGGTTGAGCGCGGCCCCGTCGAAACGGACGGAACCGCGTTCATAGGGCCAGATGCCGGTCATCAAGCGTGCCAGCGTGGATTTGCCCGAGGCGCTTGGGCCGATGATGCCGAGACCATCGCCTGCGTTCAGCGTGAAGGAAATATCGGCGACCGTATCGCGCGCGCCGTTTGGCGGCCCACCGGTTACACGGTCAACGGCGACGGTATATTGCGGGCGGGGCAGGGAGAGCGGCGGCGAGGGTTCGGGCACCAGTTCCAGGAACTCGTTGACGCGTTTCCAGCCCTGTCTTGCGGTCATGAAGCTGCGCCAGTTTGCAATCGCATGTTCGACAGGGCCGAGCGCCTTTGCCGAGAGGATCGAGCCTGCGATGATGCTGCCCGCCGATGCATTGCCGTCGATGACAAGCACGGCGCCGATGGCCATGACGCCGGATTGCAGCAACAGGCGGAAGGTTCGCGACATGGCGCTTAGCATGCCGGCCGTATCGGAGGTCGACAGGGTGACGGCGCGATATCTGGAGTGCAATTCGTCCCACATGGATGTCACCGCCCCCATCATGCCCATTGTCTTGATGGATTCGATGTTGCGCTGGCTGCTGCCGACGAGGACGTTTCTCTGCCCTCGTGCGGTATAAGCCTGCTTTGTCGCCCGTTCGGTCAGCCAGTTCGTGAGGAGCGTCAGCACGATGAGAACTACGGCTCCGCCGAGCACAGCGAACCCGATCCACGGATGCAGGGCAAAACAGATCAGCAGATAAATGGGCAGCCAGGGAATGTCGAAAAAGGCGGCCGGGCCCGGTCCCGAGAGGAACTGGCGGATCTGATCGAGATCGCCGACGATCTGCAACCCATCGACCTTTCCCGAGGCAAGGAGTGGCGCACTGATCGACGCCCTGAAAAGCTTCTGATTGAGCGCGTCGTCCATATTGTCCGAAATACGCGCCAATATACGGCCTCGCAGCGCATCGAACCCCATAAGGAACGCGTAGAGAACGATCAGGAGAACGACCAGTGCCACAAGGGATGGAATGCTCTTGCTTGGCAGAATGCGGTCGTAAACTTCCAGCATGAAAAGCGAGCCGGAAAGATTAAGAATGTTCATCAACGCGCTGGCGAGACCAACGGCGAAAAAAGCGGACTTATTTTTTGTTAAAAAAGAATTAAATAAAAACATAATAACACCTGAAACGGCAAGAAAATCGCACAATAAATGCAATTAGGCAATGCTGTTCGAGGATGGGCTAAAACACTCGAGCAAGAAATCAGGCGGGCATTTGTTGCCGGTCGAAATCCGCCGCATCTTTCCGCAAAGGAAATGACTGAAAGAGTTTCGGTATTCTCTGGCCAGCCAATGTTCGCCAAACGCGGTTTTCAAGCCGCATGCGTGCCTTGCTACGTTATATCGGCGCAACAAAAAAGGCGGCCCGAAGACCGCCTTTTAATCAATCCATCGAAATGGAAATCTTATTCCGCTGTGGCTTCCGCAGCCTTTGCTGCTTCTTCCGCTGCCTTGGCTTCTGCGGCTTCGGCTGCTGCCTTCTCGGCGGCGAGAGCCTGTGCTGCTGCTACCTTTTCGGCTTCCAGACGTGCCTTTTCGTCGGCAAGCGCCTGACGCTCGGACTCGTTCAGCTTGCGGGCGCGCGTACCGGTGTTCTCAACGATACGGGCAGCCTTGCCGCGACGGTCGCGCAGGTAGTAGAGCTTCGCGCGGCGAACCTTACCGCGGCGAACGACTTCAACGCCTTCGACCAGCGGGGAGTAGATCGGGAATACGCGCTCGACGCCTTCGCCGTAGGAAATCTTGCGAACGGTGAAGCTTTCGGAAAGACCGCCGCCGGAACGGGCGATGCAAACGCCTTCGTAAGCCTGTACGCGGGTACGGTTACCTTCGGTAACGCGCACGTTGACGCGCAGGGTGTCGCCCGGAGAGAACTCGGGCAGGGTGCGCTTTGCTTCGATCTTGGCGGCCTGTTCGGCTTCCAACTGCTGAATGATGTTGGTCATGTTAACCTCTGATTTCTTCTGAAACAGCCAGAGCGCTCAACGGTTCGTCTGTCGGTCAATGCCTTCAGACCATGCCTTGCGGCAGGAGCGGGTTCGCCATTCTTTGCTTTCGGTTGGGATATTTCCCATTTCCACGCGGGCACATACACGAGGATGCGCCGTTTGTCATCCCTTTCATGACAATATTTTATCAATTACGCGCCGCGTTCCGGCAGTTGCGAAGCGGCGCGCTGGCGGATATGGCATGGGAACCTTGGGAGGGGCCATGTCCATATTCATTATTATCATGCTGTTCGCCACCGGCTTTCTGTCGGGTGTCGTCAATGCGATTGCCGGTGGCGGCACCTTCCTGACCTTCGGGGCGATGACGCTGGCCGGCCTGCCGCCCATCGTCGCCAACGCCACGTCAGCCATCGTGCAGTTTCCGGGCTACATCACCTCCGTGATCGCCTATGGGCCGGAAATCCGCGCCCATTGGCGCGAGGCGATCCTTCTGTCGGGCGTTTCAGTCGTCGGCGGGCTGGCCGGAGCGCTTCTGCTTTTGTCGCTCGACAATCCTTCCTTCCGCCAGCTTGTGCCATGGCTGCTTCTCGCTGCAACCGCCGTTTTCGCTGCCGGCCCGTGGCTGCGGCCGAAGGCGAGCGCCGAACGTTCACCCGGCAATCTGCCGAGCCTCGTCTTTCAGGGTCTCGCTTCCGTCTATGGCGGGTTTTTCGGCGCCGGCATGGGCATCATGATGCTGGCCATCCTCGGAATAACCTCGGGCGGCAGCTATCATCATCTGAATGCGCTGAAAAACCTCTTGTCAGTCGTGATCGCTGTCATCGCAATCACGATCTTCGTCAGCGGTGGCGTCGTTTCCTGGTGGGCGGCGCTCATCATGTTCCCCGCGGCCGCACTTGGCGGCTATGCGGGCGTCCATACGGCACGGCGGGTGCCGCAATGGATCATTCGCTGGCTGGTGATCGCCGTCGGGCTGGTGCTGACGGCCTATTATTTCGTTTCGGCCTGAGCCTTTACCAGAAGGTCCGGACGTCTTTCCTGCGTCAGCTTCAGCGCCTGTTCATGACGCCACCTGTCGATGACAGCGTGGTTGCCGGAGGTGAGAACGGCTGGAATGTCACGGCCTTCCCAGACCTGCGGGCGGGTATAGTGCGGATGTTCCAGCAGTCCGCCTTCGAAGCTCTCATGCACACCGGAAAGATCGTTGCCCATGACGCCCGGCAGGATGCGGACGATGGCATCAAGAAGCGTCAGCGCCGCCGGCTCACCGCCGGAGAGGATGTAATCGCCGATCGACACTTCCTCCAGCCCGCGCGCCTCTATCACCCGCTGGTCGACGCCTTCGAAACGGCCGCAGACGATGATCGCGCCTTCTCCGGTTGCCAGTTCGCGCACACGGTTTTGCGACAGCGGCTTGCCGCGCGGGCTCATCAGCAGCCGCGGCCGTGTATCGCCATCCGAAACATGGTCGATGGCGGCTGCCAGGACGTCGGGCTTCAGCACCATGCCGGCGCCGCCGCCTGCCGGTGTGTCATCGACGCTTCTGTGTTTGTCGGTGGCAAATTCGCGGATCTGTACGGCGTCCAGCGACCATTGCCCCCGCTCCAGCGCCTTGCCCGCCAGCGAATATCCGAGATGCCCCGGAAACATTTCCGGGTAGAGCGTCAGAACGGTAGCCTTGAAGGTCATTGTTTATTTCTTGCCGAAAGGCGATACGCCGGTTTCGTCCTTGTCGTCGGGATTGTCGATCAGTCCGGCGGCCATCGGATCGATGAGAATGCGACCAGCTTCGAGGTCGATTTCCAGCACGGCCGCTTCCGAAAAGGGAATGAGGGCAGGGCGACGGCCTGCACCTTTCAGTTCCAGCAGGTCACCAGCGCCGAAATCATAGACGGCGCTGACGGCGCCATAACTTTTGCCATCGGCATCGACGGCTTCCAGCCCTTCGAGGTCGGCATAATAAAACTCGTCATCGTCAAGCTCGTCGTCAGGCAGATTGTCGCGCTCGATGAACAGTTCCAGACCGTTCAGGCTCTCCGCCGCATTGCGGTCGTTGATACCTCTGAAACGGACAACGACGACATTCTTGCCCTCGCGGACTTCCAGAATTTCGAAGATGCGGCCATCGGCGGTAACCAGATTGCCATAATCGCCGAGCGCCATCGGATCGGCCGTATAGGTGCTGACACGGACTTCGCCGCGCAGGCCCTGTGCGCCGCCGATTTTTGCCATGAGTACCGGGTTTTCCAGCTTTGCCATCGGGCCGTCCGTCTTCTGGTGTTGGTTGCGTCAGCTTTAAGGTTTGTTGACGCCAAAATAAACAAAAAACGGGCGGCATGGAAAACCACACCACCCGTTCTTCAAAAGTTTCCGTGCAGATTATTCTGCAGCAGAGGCTTCCGCAGCAGCAGCGGCTGCATCTTCAGCCTTCTGCTTCTTTTCAGCGATACGCTCGAGAGCGCGCTTGCCCGGCTTTGCCTTTTCCGGGTTGCTGCGAGCGGCGCGCTCGGCAAGGCCGGCTTCTGCGAGGAAGCGCAGAACGCGGTCGGTCGGCTGTGCGCCCTTGGCGATCCATTCCTTGATGAGGTCAGCCTTCAGCTCAACGCGCTGCGGGTTGTCCTTGCCGAGCATCGGGTTCCAGGAACCGACCTTCTCGAGGAAACGGCCGTCGCGGGGCGAACGGGCGTCAGCAACGACGATCTGGTAGTACGGGCGCTTCTTGGAACCACCGCGTGCGAGACGAATTTTCAGTGCCATGTTATTTACTCCTTAGGATGGCTTGTCCGCCGTTCAGGCGGTCTTTTCAGTGCCGCCATGTTCGGCGGCGATTGCTTCATGATGCCGGATGACTTCCTTGATGATGAAGTTCAGGAACTTCTCGGCGAAATCCGGGTCCAGATTGGCATCCTTCGCCAGGCGGCGGAGGCGTTCGATCTGGTATTCCTCGCGCGCCGGGTCGGCCGGCGGCAAATTGTACTTTGCCTTCAGCACGCCCACCGCCTTGGTACAGCGGAAACGTTCGGCAAGAATGTGAACCAGTGCGGCATCGATATTGTCGATCGACTGGCGGTATTCGGAAAGCTGGGCTTTCACCTCTGCATTGTTCACTGGTGTCCCCCTCACTTCTTTTTCGGAAAGCCGGGCAGGCCCGGCATGCCGCCAAGACCGGGCAGCTTGGCGCCACCCAGACCCGGCAATCCGCCCGGCAGACCGCCAAGACCGGGCATGGCGCCCGGCTTGCCGAGACCGGCGGCTTCCGCCTGTTTCTGGAGCGCTTCAAGCTGCTTCGGATCGATGTTCGACAGATCAGGCATGCCGCCGCCAAGGCCACCGAGGCCCATCTTGCCGGCAAGGCCGCCCATCATCTGCTTCATGATGCCGCCTTTGCCCTTGCCGCCCATGGCCTTCATCATGTCGGCCATGCCGCGATGCATCTTCAGAAGCTTGTTGATTTCAGCGGCATCGGTGCCGGAACCGGCGGCGATGCGCTTCTTGCGGCTGTGTTTCAGAATGTCCGGGTTGGCGCGCTCGGCCTTGGTCATGGAAGAGATAATGGCGATCTGGCGGTCGAACATCTTGTCGTTCAGACCGGCCGAAGCCATCTTGTCCTTCATGCCGGCCATGCCGGGCATCAGCCCCATGATGCCGCCCATGCCGCCCATCTTCTTCATCTGGGCAAGCTGGTCGGAGAGATCGTTGAGGTCGAACTTGCCCTTGGCCATTTTCTCGGCCATGGCGCGGGCTTTTTCCGCATCGATGTTTTCGGCGGCCTTTTCGACCAGCGAGACGATGTCGCCCATGCCGAGAATACGGTCGGCGATACGGCGCGGATGGAACTCGTCGAGTTCGTTCATGCGCTCGCCGATACCGATCAGCTTGATCGGCTTGCCGGTGACGGCGCGCATGGAGAGGGCCGCACCACCGCGTCCGTCGCCGTCCATACGGGTCAGCACGAGGCCGGTGATGCCGACGCGCTCATCGAAGTTGCGCGCGAGATTAACGGCGTCCTGACCGGTCAGCGAATCCGCGACCAGCAGGATTTCATGCGGGTTGGACTTCTTCTTGATGTCGGCCATTTCCAGCATCAAGGGTTCGTCGATATGGGTACGGCCGGCGGTATCGAGAATGACGACGTCATGGCCGCCGAGTTTTGCTGCCTGTACGGCACGCGCGGCGATATCGGTCGGCGACTGGCCGGCGATGATCGGCAGCGTGTCGATGCTTGTCTGGACACCGAGCTGGCGAAGCTGTTCCTGCGCGGCGGGACGGCGCGTGTCGAGAGATGCCATCAGCACCTTCTTCTTATCGCGGTCGGTCAGGCGCTTGGCGATCTTGCCGGTGGTCGTCGTCTTGCCCGAACCCTGCAGACCCACCATCATGATGACGACGGGGGCAGGGGCGTTGAGATCGATGGAGACGCCTTCGGTGCCGAGCATCTCGACAAGCTCGTCATGTACGATCTTGACGACCATCTGGCCGGGCTTGATGGACTTCAGGACGGCTGCGCCGACAGCCTTTTCACGCACCCTGTCGGTGAAGGAACGCACGACTTCCAGTGCAACGTCCGCTTCCAAAAGCGCACGGCGAACCTCGCGCAGCGCGGCAGCAACATCGGCTTCCGTCAGCGCGCCACGGCCGGTCAGTCCATTCAGAATGGAACCAAGGCGGTCCTGGAGGTTTTCAAACATCGTTTCTTCCTTCTTCGTTCCGGGGTCTCCGAAACGTCGGTGCTTTCGCTGGCAAAAACAAGACGCAAAGCCAAAAAGCACCCGAGGGCGCATCGCGCTGTCGGGTGTTGACCTCCGGGATCTCTTTATACCTTTGCGGGTCCCGGTCGGCGGCTTGGAGTCGTGAAACTGCCAGCTGATGGGCGGGATAAACAGGAAAGTGCGGGAAAAGTCAAGGCGGCGCGGGTTTGTGGCCGAAAAGGCCCGTATTTCATCTTTGCGTGATTGGCCGCAGGCTGCCATTGGCGGCGCTTGAACGGGCCCCTTTCGCTCCCTATACCTTTGTCATGAAACGTCGAAACTTCTTTCGTTTTTCCGCTCTTGGTCTGCTCGCTCTGGCGGGTGGGGGCCTCTATGCCCGCCGTTCGAACGCGAGCGCCTATTATAGCGGCCCGATCTCCGATCATTTCGACGGGGTGCGCTTCTTCAATCCCGGCGGTTCGCCGCCCGGCAATTTCATGGGCCTTATGAAATGGCGCCTCAATGGCGAGCGCGCCACATGGCCGGAAAGCTATCCGAGCCCCTTTCCCTTCGCAAAACCGGAAGCCCGGATCGAAGGCAGGGACATGCGCGTCACTTTCGTCGGCCATGCCTCCTTCCTCATCCAGACGGCGGGGCTGAATATTCTCATCGATCCGGTGTGGTCGCAGCGCACCAGCCCGTTCAGCTTCGCCGGTCCCAAGCGGGTCAATCCGCCCGGCATCCGTTTCGAGGACCTGCCGCCCATCGATCTGGTACTCGTGACGCATAATCACTACGACCATCTGGATATGGAGACGCTGAAGCGCCTGCATGTGGCGCACAAGCCGCTTTTCATCACGCCGCTCGGCAATGACGCCATCATCCGTACCGGGGTCGAGGCAGCCCGCATCAAGGTGGGCGACTGGGGCGATGTGGTGGAGACGGGGCCGGTTAAAATCCACTTCGAGCCGTGCCATCACTGGTCGGCCCGCGGCCTGAACGACCGGCGCATGGCGCTATGGGCAGCCTTCGTCATCGAAACGCCCGGCGGCAAAATCTACCATATCGGCGACACTGGCTTCCACGAGGGCCTCAACTACCACGCCGCGCGCAAGAAGCACGGCGATTTCCGCCTCGCCAACCTGCCCTTCGGTGCTTATGAACCGCGCTGGTTCATGAAAGGCCAGCACCAGAACCCGGCCGAAGCCGTGGAAGGCATGAAGCTTTGCGGTGCGGCGCATGTCTGCGGGCACCATTGGGGCACCGTGCAGCTGACCGATGAGGCGGTGGACGCCCCGCTCGTGGCGCTCAAGGCGGCACTGAAAGAGCAGGGGGTGGATGAGAGCCGTTTTCAGCCCATGCGCCCCGGCGAGGTTTTTGACGCTCCTTCCGCCTGATCGCTGCCCCGTTTGCGCCGTAACAGTCTGGTAATTTGCCGGCCTTTCCGCCATATAGGGCGAAAGCGCGGGGAAATACCCTATGCAATCCGATTTTCAGACAGTTTTCAGGTTTAGGGCGATGGCGGATACGGTCGAATTTGCAAAGATGAACGGGCTTGGCAACAAGATCCTCGTTATCGACATGCGCGGCCGTAAGGATATGGTCACGCCAGCGGCGGCGATTGCGCTGAACGCCGATCCTGCCACACAGTTCGACCAGATCATGGCCATCCACGATCCGCGTGTCAGTGGCACGGATGCATTTATCGACATCCTCAATTGCGATGGCACGAAGGCGCAGGCCTGCGGCAACGGCACGCGCTGTGTGGTGCAGGCTCTGTCTTCCGAAACCGGCAAGACCAGCTTCACCTTCCAGACGGTGGCAGGCATCCTGAATGCCGTCGAGCATGAAGACGGCATGATATCGGTCGATATGGGTTTGCCGCATTTCCGCTGGAGCGACATTCCGCTTTCGGAAGAGTTCCACGATACGAGCCGCATCGAATTGCAGATCGGGCCGATCGACGCACCGATCCTGCATTCGCCGGCCGCCATGTCCATGGGCAATCCGCATGCGATTTTCTGGGTGGATCGCGATCCGATGGAGTTCGATCTCGAACGTTTTGGGCCGCTGCTCGAAAATCACCCCATGTTCCCGGAAAAGGCCAATATCACGCTGGCGCAGGTGATTTCCGACAGCGCGCTGCGCACCCGCACCTGGGAACGCGGCGCGGGGCTGACGCTCGCCTGCGGTTCGGCCGCCTGCGCTTCAGCGGTTTCTGCAGCGCGCACGGGCCGCACCGGCAGGAAGGTTGCCATCGATGTCGCCTCCAGCCCCATCCGTGTGCCGCTGACCATCGACTGGCGCGAGGACAACCACGTCATCATGACCGGCCCTGCCGAATGGGAATGGTCGGGTTCCGTCGATCCCGTCACCGGCGCATGGTCGCGGGATGTTGCGGCCGAGCAGCAGGGGGCCGTATGAGCGGCGTCGAGGTCATAACCTTCGGCTGCCGTCTCAACACCTATGAATCGGAAGTGATGCGGACGGAGGCTGAAAAGGCCGGGCTCAACAATGCCGTGCTGGTCAATACCTGCGCGGTGACGGGCGAGGCCGTACGTCAGGCGCGCCAGGCCATCCGTCGGGCGCGGCGGGACAATCCGCATGCCCGTATCATCGTCACCGGCTGTGCCGCGCAGACGGAAAAACAGACCTTTGCCGAAATGCCGGAAGTGGATGCCGTGCTGGGCAATGAGGAGAAGCTGAAAAGCGCCTCCTATCGCGCGCTGCCCGATTTCGGCGTTTCGGCGGAAGAAAAGTTGCGCGTCAACGACATCATGAGCATCAAGGCGACCGCGCCGCAGATGGTGAAGCACATAGACGGGCATGTGCGCGCCTTCATTCAGGTGCAGAACGGCTGCGATCATCGCTGCACCTTCTGCATCATTCCTTATGGGCGCGGCAATTCCCGCTCCGTGCCGATGGGTGCCGTGGTGGATCAGGCGCGCAGGCTGACGGAAAGCGGCTATTGCGAGATCGTTCTGACGGGGGTGGACGCGACGAGCTATGGCGCGGACCTCCCGGGCGAGCCTTCCCTTGGCTACCTCGCCAAGACATTGCTGAAGCAGGTGCCGGATATTCTGCGCCTGCGGCTGTCTTCGATCGACAGCATCGAGGCCGACCGCCATCTGATGGATCTGATTGCCGATGAGCCGCGTTTCATGCCGCATCTGCACCTGTCCCTCCAGCATGGCGACGACATGATCCTGAAACGCATGAAACGCCGCCATTTGCGGGCTGATGCCATTCGCTTCTGCAACGAGGTGCGATCACTGAGGCCCGATATCGCCTTCGGTGCGGATATGATTGCCGGTTTCCCGACCGAGACGGAAGAGATGCTCGAAAACGCCGCGACGCTTGCGGAAGAATGCGGCATTTCCAGCCTGCATGTCTTTCCCTACAGCCCGCGTGCCGGTACGCCGGCGGCACGCATGCCGCAGCTTGACCGGGCTTTGGTGAAGGAGCGGGCGGCGAGGCTTCGGGAGCGCGGCGAGGCGCTGAAGCTGGCGCATCTGCAAAATATGGTGGGGTCGGTGCAGACGATCCTCGTTGAAAACAACGGTTTTGCCCATACCGACAATTTCACGCTGGTGGAGGCGCTGCATCTTGCTCCGCGCACTCTTGCGCAGGTTGCGATTACCGGCCACAACGGCAAACATCTGAACATGAAGCTTCTGGCGGCGGATGCGGCCTGAGGCGACCAAAGAGAAAAGACACGGGAACGACCATGGCCCTCGGCTTCATCAAAAAAGTCTTTTCGTTCGGCAAGGACAAGGCCGAAACGGACGACCGGCCGCAAGAGGACGCCGCGCCCGAGCGCGGCAATGAAAACGCTTCCTTCGAAGCGGCGCTGAGCGATGCCGAAGCGCATGGCCCTGTCGATAAGGACCCGGTTTCCGAATTGGAGATGGAGACGGCCGGCGGACCAGCCCCGGACGAGGCGACAGAAACGCTCCTTTCCGACGATGACGAGGAAGAGGACGCACCGCTTCTGCCCGGTGCCGAGCTTTCCGGCGATATGGGTGTAGTGCCGCTGTCGTTGCTACAGGCGGAAGCCGCCGCCGAAGAGCAGGTCGAATCTGCCCCAGAAGCAGCGGATGTCGTGCTTGATGCGGATGCGATGGATGCGCTGCTTGATGAGGCCGAAGCCGCGACTGCCGCCGAGCCCTCCGCTACACCGCCAGCTCTACCAAAGGGTTTTTCGTCCGCCAGTGAGCGGCAGGAGCCTGCCCCTGCCGCACCGCAGGTAAAACTGACATGGTTTCAGCGCCTGCGGGCCGGGCTTGCCCGCACGTCGTCGCAGCTGACCACGCAGATTTCGGCGCTTTTCACCAAGCGCAAGCTGGATGAGGATACGCTCGACGAGCTGGAGGATCTTCTCATCCAGTCGGATCTCGGCGTCGAGACCGCCATGCGTATCACCGGCGCCCTGTCTTCCGAGCGTTACGGCAAGGATGTGAGCGGCGAGGATGTGGCGCGCATCATGGCGGGCGAGATCACCAAGGTCCTGAAGCCTGTGGCCAAGCCGCTGGAGCTTGATCTTTCACACAAGCCGCATGTCATTCTCGTTGTCGGTGTGAACGGTACGGGCAAGACGACGACCATCGGCAAGCTTGCCGCCAAGCTTTCCGGTTCTGGCCTCAAGGTCATGCTGGCGGCGGGCGATACGTTCCGCGCGGCGGCCATCGAGCAGCTCAAGATCTGGGCGGACCGTACCGGTTCGCAATTCATCGGCACCAAGCTTGGCGCGGATGCGGCCGGGCTTGCTTATGACGCCTATGAGCAGGCGCGGGCGCAGAAAAGCGACGTTCTCATCATCGATACGGCCGGTCGCCTGCAGAACAAGACAGAGCTGATGGCGGAGCTGGAAAAGATCGTGCGCGTGCTCGGCAAGCTCGATCCGGATGCGCCGCACACCGTGCTGCAGACGCTGGATGCGACAACCGGCCAGAACGCCATGAACCAGGTGGAAATATTCCGCAATGTCGCGGGTGTTTCGGGCCTGATTATGACAAAATTGGATGGCACGGCGCGGGGCGGTATCCTCGTTGCCATCGCTGCTAAACACAAGCTGCCGGTTTATTTCATCGGTGTGGGTGAAGGTGTTGATGATCTGGAGCCCTTCGAGGCGGAAGATTTCGCCAAGGCCATTGCGGGAGTTTGAGTATGGATATTGAAAGCAATTCCAAGGAAAGCGAAAAGATGGTGGCGGAAATCAGCCCGCTCCTGAAATTCGTGCTCGAGCTTGGCCCGCTCATGGTGTTCTTCTTCGCCAATTCCCGCGGCGAATGGCTGGCCTCCACCTTCCCCGTGCTGACGGAATTCGGCGGGCCGATCTTCATCGCCACCGGTCTGTTCATGATCGCAACGGCTCTGGCGCTTTCCGTCTCATGGGTGCTGACGCGCAAGTTGCCGATCATGCCGCTGATATCGGGCATCGTGGTGTTTGTATTCGGCGCGCTGACGCTTTGGTTGCAGAACGACACCTTCATCAAGATGAAGCCGACCATCGTCAACACGCTGTTCGGTGTCATTCTGCTCGGCGGCCTGTTCTTCGGGCAATCGCTGCTCGGTTATGTCTTCAATTCGGCCTTCCGGCTGACGGATGAGGGCTGGCGCAAGCTCACCCTGCGCTGGGGCGTATTTTTCCTCTTCCTTGCGGTGCTGAACGAGGTGGTATGGCGCATGTTCACCACCGACACCTGGGTTGCCTTCAAGGTGTGGGGCACGATGCCGATCACCATCATCTTCACCATGGCGCAAATGCCGCTCGTCATGCGCCATTCGCTGGAACCGCTTAACAAGGACGAAAAATGACAGTTGCAGAGATGTCGGCTTCCCGTTCGCGCTCGCTTAAATGGTTCGGCGTGGCCGCCGGGCTGCTTCTCCTGCAGATCGTCATCCTTTATTTTATGGGCCGCATTCCGATCTGCGAATGCGGTTATGTGAAGCTGTTCGAGCCGGGCGTGAACACGCCGGGCAATTCCCAGCATCTGGCCGACTGGTATACGCCCTCGCATATCATTCACGGCTTCCTGTTCTACTGGTTCGCCTGGCTGCTGTTCCGTAACAGGCCGCTTTCCATGCGGCTTTCGCTTGCGGTTCTCGTGGAAGCGGCATGGGAAATTCTTGAAAACTCGCCTCTTATCATCGATCGTTATCGGACCGCGACGATGGCGCTGGGTTACGCCGGCGACAGCATCCTGAACTCGGCGATGGATACCGTCTTCATGGTGCTGGGTTTCCTGTTCGCCGCCCGTGTGCCGGTGTGGCTGACGGTGGCGATCGCCATCTTCTTCGAAATCTTCACCGGCTGGCTGATCCGTGACAACCTGACGCTGAACGTGGTGATGCTGCTCTGGCCTGTGGACGCGATCAAGGAATGGCAGAACGCGCTCCCGCAAATGTGAACGGGTTTTCCTGGGCCGCAGTCCGAAAGGCACGGAAGCCGCGCAATATATGCAGGTTTTCTTAATGGCATTGCGGTAGTGTCAGGCAAAGGCTCGTCTCTCCCTCCGGCAGAACCCATTGCAAGACAACTTCGCCTATCTTCTCCCCTTCATCATGCTGACATTCGGCGTGGTGTTCCTGTTCCTGCAAAGGATCGGCCACGCTTCTGCCCGCTATTGGGGTATAGGATATCTTTCGGCGGCCTTCGGTTTTGCGACGCCTTTGGTGCTTGGCGGCCTGCCCTTCGAAATACAGGCGATTGTTTCGAACCTGTTGTTCTTCTCCGCCTTCTTCCTCTATGGCCACGCTCTGCTCGTCCATTTCGGGCGGCCGCTTTATATCATGGCCAGGCTGTCGATCGTGGTTGCCGCGGTTTTACTGGTCTCTTTCCATGTCTTCGTCACGCCGGATCTGAAACGCGAGCTCGTCATCGGCGATCTCGTCTGCGCCCTTTTGCTCGCGATCCCGGTCTGGATCGTGCGGAAGCGGCCAGTGGCGCTTGCCGACAGGCTGATGGTGGGAATTGCCTGCCTTGTGGTGCTGGAGACGCTGGTGCGTATCGGCATGCTGTTGGTGATGACGCCGAGCGGCTCGATGATCGAACTCAGCGAATTCTTCGAATCCGACTATGCTTTCTACATGCAGCTTGCGGCGAGCATCTTCGGTTTCCTGCTGGCGCTCTCCGTGCTCGCGAGCCAGATTTCCGTCACCGTCGACCGGCATCTGCATGCGGCAGAGCATGATCCGCTGACGGACGTACTGAACCGGCGCGGCTTCGACCGCCGAGTTCCCGATTTTCGCAACGATACCCCTGAGGGTGCGGTCATCGCCTGCGACATAGACCACTTCAAGCGTATCAACGATGTTTACGGCCATGCGGCCGGAGATATCGTTCTCATCGGCCTTTCCGATCTGCTCAGGCGAAATGCGCCCGAGGATGCGCTGGTGGCGCGCTTTGGCGGTGAGGAATTCGTGGTCTTCCTGCCCGGCCAGACAGCCGCCGCAGCCGGCCAGCTTGCCAATGCCATGCGGACAGGTCTTTCGTCGCTCGATTGGCGCAACCGGGGTGTAACCAGCCAGATCACCGCGAGCTTCGGTGTCTCGGCCGTCGCGAGGGGAGATCATTCCATTCATGACGCCATCAAGCGGGCCGATGACAGCCTCTATGCCGCAAAACGCGGCGGTCGCGATCAGGTGGTGCTGGAAGGCATACGTCTGCCGGCTGAAGGCCCTTCGCTGAGGGTCGTTACCAAGGGGTGATGCCTTACCGAGCGGGTTATTTCCCGGCTGCGGCCGCGATGGCTGGCAGCAGGTCGCGCTCGACGCTGCGGGCATCGAAGGGGCCGACCTTTTTATAAAGGATCGTGCCGTCCGCGCCGACCAGATAACTCTCGGGAATGCCATAGACGCCCCAGTCTATCGCGGCCTTGCCGTTCGGATCGACGCCTATCGCAGCAAAGGGATTGCCGAGCTCGCCGAGGAAGCGCAGCGCATTATCCTGCTTGTCCTTGTAATTGATGCCGACGACGGTGATGCGGCTGTCTTTCGCCAATTCCTGAAGCAGCGGATGTTCCTGCCGGCAGGGAATGCACCAGGAGGCGAAGACGTTCACCAAAGTCAGCTTGCCCTTGATGGCGGCATCGGTCAGTGCCGGCAGGTTGGAGCCCTCCAGCGGCGGTAGCGACAGGGTCGGCGCCCTGGTGCCGATCAGCGCCGAGGGAATGGCGCTGATATCCAGCCCGTTCACATCCTGATCGTAAAGCATCTTGCCGGCGACAAGGGCGAAACCGCCGAACAGCAGCAACGGCAGAAGCGCAAGCGCATAGCGTGCACGGCCTGTCGTTTTGGCCTTGGTGTCCCGGTCAGCCTGCGTCATTGCGCGTCACCTGCGGAACCGGCTCTCGCCCTGCGGTGTACGCCGGATGCTTCGAGTTCCTTCAGTTCCCGTTTGCGTGCCTGACCGTCCACGACGACCCAGGCGATGAGACAGAGAACGACAAGGCCGGTCGCCGCATAGGACATGCCGATATAAAAGGCGTGCGTCATCACTTTAGCCCTCCCGGTTCGCCATGCGGGCGGCGAGACGCCGCTGCGCGGCCACGCGCCGACGCCAGATTTCGTTACGCATCGCGGCGATGTGTAGGGTGAAGAACAGCAGCGTGAAACCCACGGCCATGGTCAGCAGCGGCCAGAGGAATTCCGCATCGATGGCGGAGCCGCCCATCCGGATGACGCTTGCCGGCTGGTGCAGCGTGTTCCACCATTCGACCGAAAACTTGATGATGGGAATATTCACGAAACCGACAAGGATCAGCACGGCGCTGACGCGGGCGGCTCTCGACGGATCGTCCATGGCGCGGTTGAGCGCGATCAGTCCCAGATACATCAGGAAAAGCACGAAGACGGAGGTCAGCCGCGCATCCCACACCCACCAGGTTCCCCACATGGGCTTGCCCCAGAGCGAGCCGGTGACGAGCGCAATCAGCGTGAAGGCCGCGCCGATGGGGGCAGCGGCCTTGTGGCTGACATCCGCCAGCGGGTGACGCCAGACGAGGGTGCCGATAGCGGAGACCGCCATGACCGAATAACACATCATGGCGAGCCAGGCTGAGGGCACATGCACATACATGATGCGCACCGTATAACCCTGCTGATAATCGCCTTCGGTGGTGAAGGACAGATAAAGACCGACGGCCAGCACCAGCGCCGTCAAGGCAGCGAGCCATGGCAGAATGCGCGCCGCCAGCGCCAGAAACCGGGTGGGATTGGCGAGATCACTGAATTTGGTGATGGTGAAGGTCTGCTCGTTCATGCCGTTTGTGTAACCCGAGAATGGCCGCCCCGCAATTGATCCCTGTCAATCGGGGATCGTCTGGCGTGGTTTCATCAATCCATAACATTGCGCAGCGCCAAAGCGGCGAAGAAAGGTCCGGTCACGGCTGAAAATAACGTGATCGCGCTCAAAATGAGAAATGGCGGCATGAAGGGCGCCGGGTCCTGTACCGCCGCATAGGAGGCGCTGACGCCGAAGATCAACACGGGGATGGCGAGCGGCAGGACGAGGATGGAAACCAGAAGCCCTCCGCGCGGCAGGGCAACGGCAACCGCCGCGCCCACCGCGCCGATGAAGGTGATGGCGGGCGAGCCGACGAGAAGGGTAAGCATCACGGCGCCGATAGCCACTTCGTCCATGTTCATGAAGAGGCCAAGCAGAGGGGAGGCAAGCACCAGCGGCAGACCGGTCGTGACCCAGTGCGCCAGGCATTTCACGAACACGGTCAGGACCAGCGGGGTTTCCTGCATCAGGATCAAATCGAGGGAGCCGTCATCCCGCTCGGCTTGAAACAGCCGGTCGAGGCCGAGAAGGGCGGAGAGCAGCGCGCCAATCCAGACGATGGCCGGGCCGATGCGGGCGAGCAGGTTGAGATCGGGGCCGACGCCGAAGGGAATGACGGCAACCACTGTCATGAAAAACAGCACGCCGATCAGCGCGCCGCCGCCGGCGCGGATGGAGAGTTTGATGTCACGGAGGAGGAGGGCGGTCATTGGGACGCCCTCGAGTTCGCGGCGTTACCCCCCTCTGCCCTGCCGGGCATCTCCCCCTCAGGGGGGGAGATCGGCAAGAGGCTCTTCCGCCGCTTTATTCTCAGGCGTAGAGATGGCCGAGACCTTGCCGCAGATCGGTCTCCCCCCTTGAGGGGGAGATGCCCGGCAGGGCAGAGGGGGGTATGCCCCGCGCACATCGCCCTCATGCCCAAGCCTCCACACCCGCAAACCCCGTCATCCGCAATTCCCGCGCATTCTCCAGCCCCAAAGGCTGATGGGTCGCGGCCAGAACGATGCCGCCTTTCCCAAGGTGGTTTTTCACGAGATCGGTAAACATCCCGTCCGCAGCCTTGTCGAGCGCCGCCGTCGGCTCATCGAGAATCCACACCGGTCGCCATGCAATCAAAAGTTTCGCCATGGCAAAACGCCGCTGCTGGCCGGCGGAGAGATAACCGAAGGGCAGGTGGGTAATGCCGGCGAGGCCGACGATTTCCGCCGCCTCATCGATCGCCACGCCCGCACCACCGGAAAAATCGCCGAGGAAGTCTTTCCAGAACCGAAGATTCTCCGAAACGGTCAGTTCGGTTTTCATCGCATTGCGATGGCCAAGATAGTGGCAGGCCTCCGACGGGCGCATGTCAGCGTCTATTTCTTTGCCGGCTATCTTTATTCGTCCCTGTTCGGGCCGCAGCAGGCCGGCCACCGTGCGCAGCAGAGTGGATTTTCCTGAACCGTTGCGGCCGGTCAGCACAAGAGCCTCACCGTCACTTAACTTGAAGGAAATATTCATGAATATGAAATCTTCGCCGCGTCGCACGCCAAGATTTTCCGCCGTCAAATCCATGCTGCGGTTCCGATTACGATTTCGTCGTCTCGATCATAAAAAAATCGATTAGGTTCGTTGAATGGTCTGGCACGTTTTAGAGAAATTATCTATATGGGTGTCAACACGCCAGCGGCCGGCGTGAACATCATCTTGCGCCGGACTTGACGATTGCGAGGAGCAATTTTCACGTGCGGACAGCGGAAATGGTCGTACCCGCATCCTGATGTGCATGAGTGCATAGGTGTCCGCACGCACGTGTTGGCTATCAGAGTAAGCGGGGTTTTTATCCATGCCCAAATCACTCGACAGTTTCCAATGTCGTTCCGTCCTTACCGTTGACGGTAAGGAATACGTCTATTTCAGCCTTCCCAAGGCTGAAGCCAATGGCCTGAAGGGCGTTTCCAAGCTGCCCTATTCCATGAAGGTTCTCTTGGAAAACCTGCTGCGTTTCGAGGACGGCCAGTCCGTCACCAAGGAACACATTCTGGCGGTTTCCGAATGGCTGAACAACAAGGGCCTGACCGAAACCGAAATCGCCTATCGCCCCGCCCGCGTTCTGATGCAGGACTTTACCGGCGTTCCCGCCGTTGTCGACCTTGCCGCCATGCGTGACGGTATCAAGGCCCTTGGCGGCGATCCGGAAAAGATCAACCCGCTGGTTCCCGTCGATCTCGTCATCGACCACTCGGTCATCGTCGACGAATTCGGCACGCCGAGCGCCTTTGCCCGCAACGTCGAGCTGGAATATGAGCGCAACGGCGAGCGTTACCGCTTCCTGAAGTGGGGCCAGCAGGCGTTCGAGAATTTCCGTGTGGTTCCGCCCGGCACCGGCATCTGTCACCAGGTCAACCTCGAATATCTCGGCCAGACCGTCTGGACGAAGGAAGAGGATGGCGAGACGATTGCTTATCCGGATACCTGCGTCGGCACCGATTCGCACACGACCATGATCAATGGTCTCGGCGTTCTCGGCTGGGGCGTTGGCGGTATCGAGGCTGAAGCGGCTATGCTTGGCCAGCCGGTCTCCATGCTTCTGCCCGAGGTTATCGGCTTCAAGCTGACCGGCAAGGTGAAGGAAGGTGTGACTGCGACCGACC
Source organism: Agrobacterium sp. 22-221-1 (assembly GCF_053522445.1). Classification (NCBI taxonomy): domain Bacteria; kingdom Pseudomonadati; phylum Pseudomonadota; class Alphaproteobacteria; order Hyphomicrobiales; family Rhizobiaceae; genus Agrobacterium; species Agrobacterium sp. 22-221-1. The sequence continues at coordinate 137,087 of NZ_JBNWCL010000004.1, read as the reverse complement.
TCGTGCTGACCGTGGTGCAGATGCTGCGCAAGAAGGGCGTTGTCTCCAAATTCGTCGAATTCTTCGGCCCCGGCCTCGATTCGATGTCTCTGGCCGACCGCGCCACCATCGGCAATATGGGTCCGGAATATGGCGCGACCTGCGGCTTCTTCCCGGTCGATAGCGAGACCATCAATTACCTGACCATGTCCGGTCGTGCGAAGGATCGCATCGCGCTCGTCGAAGCCTATTCGAAGGCTCAGGACATGTGGCGCACCGGCGACGGTTCCGACCTCGTCTTCACCGACACGCTGGAACTCGACCTCGGCGACGTCGTGCCGTCGATGGCGGGCCCGAAGCGTCCTGAAGGCCGCCTGCCGCTCGAAACCATCGCGCCGAATTTCGCGACGGCTCTTGAAAACGACTATAAGAAGCCCGGCCAGCTTTCGAGCCGTTATGCGGTCGAAGGTGAGGCTTTCGATCTCGGTCACGGTGATGTGGCGATTGCCGCCATCACCTCCTGCACTAACACTTCCAACCCCTCGGTTCTCATCGCTGCCGGCCTTCTCGCCCGCAACGCCGTCGCCAAGGGTCTGAAGTCCAAGCCGTGGGTGAAGACATCGCTCGCGCCCGGATCGCAGGTCGTTGCCGAATATCTCGACAAGTCCGGTCTGCAGAAGGATCTCGACGCGATCGGCTTCAACCTCGTCGGCTTCGGCTGCACGACCTGCATCGGTAACTCCGGCCCGCTGCCGCCGGCGATCTCCAAGACGATCAACGACAAGAGCCTGATCACCGCCGGTGTTCTCTCGGGCAACCGCAACTTCGAGGGTCGTATTTCGCCGGATGTTCAGGCGAACTATCTGGCCTCGCCGCCGCTCGTCGTGGCCTATGCTCTTGCCGGCACGGTCCAGAAGGATCTGACGAAGGAGCCGATCGGCGACGATCAGAACGGCAATCCGGTCTACCTCAAGGATATCTGGCCGACCTCCAAGGAAATCCAGGAATTCATCCTGAAATACGTCACCCGTGAGCTTTACGAAACAAAGTATGCCGACGTGTTCAAGGGTGATGCGAACTGGCAGGCCGTTCAGGTTCCGCCGGGCCAGACCTATGCCTGGGACGACCAGTCGACCTATGTTCAGAACCCGCCCTATTTCGTCGGCATGGGCAAAAAGGGCTCGGGCCTCAAGAACATCAAGGGCGCGCGCGTCCTCGGTCTCTTCGGCGACAAGATCACCACCGACCATATTTCTCCGGCCGGTTCGATCAAGGCTGCTTCGCCTGCCGGCGCCTATCTGACGGAACATGGCGTCGCCGTGGCCGACTTCAACCAGTACGGCACGCGTCGCGGTAACCATGAAGTGATGATGCGCGGCACCTTCGCCAATATCCGCATCCGCAACCACATGCTTGGCCCGAACGGCAAGGAAGGTGGCTACACCATCCACTATCCGTCCAAGGAAGAGATGTCGATCTATGATGCGGCCATGAAATACAAGGCGGAAGGCGTCCCGCTCGTCATCTTCGCCGGTGTTGAATATGGTAACGGCTCGTCCCGCGACTGGGCGGCGAAGGGCACCAACCTGCTCGGCGTCAAGGCTGTCATTGCGCAGTCTTTCGAACGTATCCACCGTTCGAACCTCGTCGGCATGGGCGTCGTTCCCTTTGTCTTCGAGGAAGGCACGACCTGGGCGAGTCTCGACCTCAAGGGTGATGAAATCGTCGAGATCGACGGGCTCGAAGGTGAAATCAGGCCGCGTGAAAAGAAGATCGCCAAGATCACCTATAGCGACGGTTCGGTGAAGGAAGTTCCGCTTCTTTGCCGCATCGATACGCTGGATGAAGTGATCTACATGAACAACGGCGGCATTTTGCAGACCGTTCTTCGCGATCTGGCCGCATAAAGCTTCAACAATCGAAGACGCCGGGAGAAATCCCGGCGTCTTTGCATTTCATCGTCTCTTTTTTTGTGATTGTCGCTCACCCCTTCGTGACTTTCTATTGAAGGGCAATAGACGTTATTTTCCGGTTTGCATCCCGGCAGGATTGATCGCATCAATTCGTCTGGATCTCTTCCGGACAAAGGTTTTTGTAATGCCGCTGAAATTTCCCCTGTCGATATGTCTTCTCGGCACGTTCCTCGTCACCTCCGCGCAGGCGCAGGAGGCCGTGAAGGGCGTCGTCGAATTGTTCACGTCGCAGGGATGCTCATCCTGCCCGCCGGCCGATGAAGCCCTGCGCAAGATGATCCAGAAGGGCGACGTCGTCGGTCTTTCCTACCATGTCGATTACTGGAACTATCTCGGCTGGACGGATTCGCTCGCCTCGAAGGAAAATACCGACCGGCAATATGGTTATATGCGCGCGCTCGGCCGCAACGGGGTCTATACGCCGCAGGCCATTCTGAACGGCCGCGACCACGTCAAGGGTGCCGATGTCCGTGGCATCTATGAGAGGCTCGATGCGTTCAAGCGCGAGGGCAAGGGACTGAACGTGCCGGTCTCGTCGAAATTTGCCGGTGACGAGGTGGAGATCGATATTGGCGCCGGCAGCGGTAAGGCCGATGTCGTCGTCGCCTATTTCACGCGCGAACAGACCGTGGATGTGCAGAAGGGCGAAAACCAGGGGAAAAAAATGTCCTACTGGCACAGCGTCTATGATGTGCAGACAGTCGGCATGTGGGATGGCTCGCCGATGACGGTGAAGCTTCCGGCGAGCGTGGTGGCCAAGGTGAAAAAGGGCGGCTGCGCCGTGCTGTTGCAGACGGCCAATGCCGGCGGCGATCCCGCGGCAATCGTCGGCGCAAGTATTCTGCTTGGAAATGAAAACCCCTGATCGCCTGTCGGGCGATGGAAGATCCGGTCCGGGCATTGGGGGCTGGGGGTAAAGGGTCAATGCACCGGACCGGGTCATCTTGGTGCCTAGGCATCAATTGACAATAGGACTATTCCACCCAATTCGGGCCATGGTTTGACCGAAATACGGCAGCCCATGTGAAAATGGCTGCCTAAATGGTTACCATTTTTAACCCCTGCTTTTGCCGTTGGCAGCGCTTGTCGGGGAATCGGCGGGCGCAATTCTGTGCTGCCGTCTTCCGGTTCCGCTGCGCATCGAAGGCTTGTCGAACCTTTCCCGGAATTCCCCGTCCTGTGCGCCATGCCGGTGCAAAGACTTGCAATTTCGCCCTCTCAGGCTCACACTGCATGGATGATTTGGGTGGAATCGGAGGTATTGGATGACCGATCAACCGGATGTGCAGCAGGTGCAGACCGCTTCACGTGACAATTCCACCGTTATCGATCTCCGCGAATATAAAAAGAACAAGGACCCTTTGCCGGTCACCTTTCACCGCCGCGAACTGGATGCGATCCTGCGCATCTATGGCCGCATGGTGGGAGAGGGCGAATGGCGTGACTACGCCATCGATCACCTGAAGGAAAAGGCGGTGTTTTCCGTCTTCAAGCGTTCAGGTGAAATGCCGCTTTTCAGGATCGAGAAAAACCCCAAGCTGGCTGCGAAACAGGGCGCCTACTGCGTGGTGAATACGGATGGCCGCATTCTCAAGCGAGGGCATGAGTTGCCGCAGGTTCTGAAGGTCTTCGACAAGGTTTTGAAGCTCATCGAGTGAGCTTTCGCAAAAGCGGACTGCCCGCCTCTGGCGGATAAGAGTGAAGAATCTTCCCAAATAAAAAGGCGGCCGAAGGGCCGCCTTTCGTATGTCTGGCAATCGAACCCTTAACCTTAGTCGTCGCGGTTTCCGAGGAACTGCAGGAGGAAGGTGAAGAGGTTGATGAAGTCGAGATACAGCGTCAGTGCGCCCATGATGGCCTTGCGGCCAGCGACGGCAACATCGTCAGCATCGAAATACATTTCCTTGATCTTCTGGGTGTCGTAGGCGGTCAGGCCTGCGAAGATCAGCACGCCGATCGCGGAAATCGCGAACTGCAGCGCGGAGGATGCAAGGAAGATATTGACGATGGAAGCGATGATGAGGCCGAACAGACCCATGATCAGGAACGAACCGAAACCGGAAAGGTCCTTCTTCGTCGTATAACCGTAAAGCGAGAGCGCGCCGAACGAGGCAGCGGTCACGAAGAACGTCTGCACGATGCTTCCTTCAGTATATCGCAGGAAGATCGACGACAGCGAAACGCCCATCAGAGCAGCGTAAACCCAGAAGGTGGTCTGAGCGGCGGAAACGCTCATGTTCTGAATACGGAAGCTAAGGAAGAAAACCAGTCCGAGCGGAGCCAGCATGACGACCCAGCGCAGCGGTGACGCATAAACCAGGGCACCGAGGGAGGTCAGCATCTTGCCGTTCGGCAGCGTGGCAACCGCCGCTGCGGGATCACTTGTCGTCGCGAGCATGGCAAAGCCGAACGCTGCAACGCCGGTGATGACCAGAGCCAGCGCCATAAGGTTATAAACCTTGAGCATATAGGCGCGAAGACCTTCATCGATCATCGCACCAGTCTGAGCACGGTTCTGCGCCATGCGGTTCTGGTAGTTATTGAAGTCAGCCATTGTTTCCTCTTTTGAGCTCCGTGATTGCTACGGTGTCGGGATACCTCCCGGGCGCCGCTGCGGAGCTTCAGCAAGCCTGATCAAGAATATGATGGCAGAACGTGTTCTATACAAGGCCTTTTCCTTTCGAAAAGACACCATATGCGCGAAAAGCGCTCACGTTTTGGCGATCATTACAAAGAATTAATCGTTAAAGTTAAGCGGCGCACAACCGACGATCATTCACCTGCCTGCCGGAGAACCGGGGCCGCTTTCTGCCCGAGAATCCGCCATGTGCCGATGAGGCCGATGCCCACCGTCATGACGAGGGCGACGACGAGCGTTCCGATCGCCACATCCGGCAGGAAGCTGGAGGGCAGCTTCATGATGCGGGCGATCACGAACCATGCGGAGACGCCGCCGGCGAAAAGTGCGAAGACGGCGGTGGCGAGGCCGAGCATCATATATTCGTAGGAGAAGGCGCGGATGAGCAGGTTTCGTGTGCCGCCCAGCGTTTTAAGAATGACCGCGTCATGGGTACGGGCGCGGTTTCCGGCGGCAAGAGCGCCGGCGAGAACCAGGACGGAGGCTATCAGGGCAACGGCTGCGGCGGCGCGAATGGCGGTGGCAAGCTGGCCGACAAGCCGGTTGACGACGTCGAGCGCATCCTTCACGCGCACGCTGGTGATCGTCGGATAGGCGTTGGTGACGGCGCGCAGGATACGGCCTTCGTCGGCGGCGGTTGCGGAAGGGTCGGCGAGTGTCGCCAGCCATGCATGCGGCGCGCCGCGGAAGGTGTTTGGCGAAAACACCATGACGAAATTGATCGACAGGGATTCCCATTCGACATTGCGCAGATTGGCGATCCTTGCCGTTATGCTGCGGCCGAGCACGTTGACGGTCACCGTGTCGCCAATCTTGAGACCCAGTTCCCCGGCTTCCTCGGCCGCGAAGGAGACCAGCGGCTCGCCGCTATAGTCCGGTCCCCACCAGCTTCCTTCTGTGAGAGTCGCGTTTTCGGGAATATCCTGCGAATAGGTGATGCCCCGGTCGCCGCGCAGCACCCAGCGCCCGGCCGGAGGTACCTCCATCTTCGTGACGTCCTCGCCGTTGAGCGCCAGAATGCGGCCGCGCAGCATCGGCACTTCGGTCAGCGCGCCTTCCGGCGCTTCCCGTTTCAGAAGATCGCGGAAGCCCTGAAGTTCGCTGCCCTGAATATCCACGAAGAAGAAATTCGGTGCGCGGTCCGGCAGGCTGTCTGTCAGTTCGCGGCGCAGATTGCCGTCGATCAGCGTGAGCGTCACGAGCAGGGTCAGGCCGAGGCCGAGCGAAAGGACGACCGAGGGGGTGAGCGCACCCGGCCGGTGAATATTGCCGATCGCCAGCCTGAGCGCAGCCGAATGAACGCGCGGGCTGCGCTTGGCGATGGCTTTCACGCCAGAGGCAACGAGCCTCAGCACCACGAAGGCAAAAGCGATGGCCGCGAGGAAGACCGAGGCGATGAAGCGGTCTTCCGCCGAGAAGATGGCCAGCGCGGCGAGCGCCGCCAGCAGCAGGCCGGTTGCGGCCAGATAGGGCCAGGATGGCCAGCTTCCCTCCTCGAAACCCTGTTCGCGGAAAAGCGCCGTTGCCGGCACTTCGCGCGCCTGGCCAAGCGGCACGATGGCGAAGGCGAGCGTCGTCAGGAGGCCGAACAGGGCGGCGAGGCCGAGAGCGCCGGGATAGAAGGCAAGCTCCTCCGGCACGGGCAATACGCCCTCCAGAAACCGCATGGCGATGAGGGGCGCGACGGCGCCGACGACAAGGCCGATGACGATGCCGACGGCGGCAATGAAGGCGATCTGGAAAAGATAGGTCATGGTGACCACCGAGGCCGGCGCACCCAGGCATTTCAGCGAAGCGATGGTGGTGCGCTTGGAATCCAGAAACGCGCGAACGGCATTGGCAACGCCGACACCCCCGACGATGAGGGCGGTGAGGCCTACCAGCGTCAGGAATTGCGAGAAGCGGTTGACGTTTTCGGTGAGCGATGGAGCCGCCCGGTCACTGGTGCGGATGGACCAGCCGGCATCGGGAAAGGCCTTGTTTGCCGCATCGGTCATCGTTGACCGCGCCGCAGGATCGCTCAGCCTGATCTTGTAGGCGTGTTCGACGAGACTGCCGTTCTGAACGAGACCCGAGGCGAAAAGGGCGTCGCGGCTGACCATCAGTCGTGGAGCAAAACCGAAACCGTCGGAGAGAGCATCCGGCTCGTCGACCACTGTGCCGGTCAGTTTCAGCTTCACATTGCCGAGCAGGATTTCATCGCCGACCTTGATGCCGAGCCGTTCCAGCAGAAGCGGCGCGGCAATGGCGCCATAGCTGTTGCCGTCGCCAGCCAGAAGCTCGCTTATCGGTCGGTTGGGTTCGGCTACGAAGGTGCCATAGAGTGGGTAAGCGCCGTCTATGGCTTTCACTTCAGTCAACGTCTGTTCGGAACCGTCGGCAAGACGTGCCATGGAGCGCAGACCGGTGGACACCGCGACGCTGCCTAACCCATCAAGGTAGGCTCGCTCTTCTGCTGTCGCTTCTCTGTTGCGCAGTTCGAAACGCACATCGCCTGCCAATATAGACTGACCTTCGGTGGCGATGGCGCTGGTGACCGCGCGCGAGACGGAATTGACGGCGGCGATGGCGCCGGTTCCAAGCGCGATGCAGGCGAGGAAAATGTAAAAGCCGCGTAACCCGCCGCGAATTTCGCGCCGCGCGAGCCTTGCGGCGTTTCTAATATTGGCAAGAGACGGGATAATGGATCCGGTCATGCCGACACCGCCCGCGCCATAGGGGAGGTGGCGCTGTCGCCCTCTATCTCGCCGGAGCGCACCTTGATCTGGCGTGAGCACCGGGCGGCAAGCGACGGATCGTGGGTGACGAGGATCATCGTCATGCCGCGTTCGGCCTGTTTGGCAAAGAGAAGATCGGCGATCTGCCTGCCGGTATCGGTATCGAGATTGCCGGTCGGTTCGTCAGCAATCAGCACGGCCGGTGAGGGGGCAAGCGCGCGGGCGATGGCGACACGCTGCTGTTCGCCGCCGGAGAGCTGGCCGGGATAGTGGTTGAGGCGTTCGCCGAGACCGACGGCGACGAGCTCGCGTCTGGCGATCTCGAAGGGGTTCGGGGCGTTTGCCAGTTCGAGCGGAACGGCAACGTTTTCCAGCGCCGTCATGTTGGCGATGAGATGGAAGGACTGGAAAACAATGCCAATGTTGCGGCCGCGGAAATCCGCCAGCGCGTCCTCACCGAGCTTGTGCAGTTCCGTGTCGGCAATGATGATTTCGCCGCTATCGAGCCTCTCGAGACCGGCAAGCACCATAAGAAGCGTCGATTTTCCCGATCCAGAGGGGCCGACGATACCAACCGCCTCGCTCTCTCCGATTGAAAGATCGATGTTCTTGAGAACGTGAACGGAGGCGGCGGCATTGCCGAGCGTGAGGTCGGCTTTCTTCAGCTCTATGATGCTTTTCGTCACAATTCTCGTTCCTATATAGGGTGATGAAAACGGTCTGGCGGTCGATGCGGTCGGTATTTCAGACAATGGGAACCAAGTTAGGAAAGCCGTGATGAGATTTAAAGCTGCCCTGTTTCACTTCATCGTCATTTTTGCCGCCGCCTTTTCCGCAACTGTAGTCATGGCTCAGGAGCGGACATTGCAGCTCGTCGGACTCGGCGACAGCCTGATGGCCGGCTATCAGCTTCCCCCCAACGACAGCTACACCGCACAGCTTGAGGCTGCATTAAAGGGCAAGGGCGTCAATGTCGCCATCGCCAATGCCGGTGTGTCCGGCGATACCTCTTCCGGCGGTCTGGCGCGGGCGGAATGGTCGGTTCCCGATGGCACGGACGGGGTCATCCTGGAACTCGGCGCCAATGATGCTCTGCGCGGAATTCCCCCGGAACAGACCGAAAAGAACCTCGACACCATCATTTCCGGTTTTCAGAAGCGCAACATAGCCGTGTTGCTGGTCGGCATTATGGCGCCGCCGAATATGGGCGATGATTATGCCAGCCGCTTTAATCCGATCTTCCCGAAGCTCGCCGGAAAATACAACCTGCCGCTTTATCCCTTCTTTCTGGATGGCGTGGTGACGGACGATGCGCTGAAGCTGGACGACAAGATGCACCCCAATACCAGGGGTGTGGCGATGATGGTCGAAAAATCTTTGCCGGCTGTTGAAAGCTTCATCACGACAATCGGTGCGCAAAAAAAATAAGCACTTGCGCCCGCCTGCATTGCGTGATTCGCTATGCTTGTTCTGCCAAGAGATTCGGGGAGCTCGCCATGCCGAGACTGTTTACCGCCCTCGAAATTCCGCGCAATGCGGCTATGAGCCTCTCATTGTTGCGCGGTGGTCTGCCGGGAGCCCGGTGGATCGATGTGGAGAATTATCACATAACCCTGCGTTTTATCGGTGACATCGACGGGCGGACCGCCGATGAGGTCGTTGACAGGCTGGACCGGATCGAAAGGCCGGAATTCCAGCTCAGTCTCACCGGTATGGGGTCCTTCGGTTCCAAGAAACCGCATTCCATCTGGGCCGGGGTTTCTCCCTCGCCGGAAATGCATGCGCTTCAGGCGGAAATCGAGCGGATCTGCCAGAGGATCGGTCTCCCACCCGATCCGCGCAAGTTCATGCCGCATGTCACGCTGGCGCGGTTGCGCTCCTCCCGCGTGGACGATGTGGTGCAGTATCTTTCCGGACGCGGCAACTTCCGCACCTCGCCCTTCACGGTCGGCCGTTTCGTGCTGATGTCGTCGAAGGAATCGGTGGGCGGCGGACCCTATATCGTTGAAGAGGCGTTTCCGCTTCACGAGGCGCGGTCCAGCTCCATCTTTTCGAGCAACGATCTGCATCCTGCCAAGAGCATGTTGTAGACATTGAGGAACCCGTCTTCGGCCCCGTAATAGGGATCGGGGACGTTCTCGCGGCGGCCAGTGGCATAGTCCATGAAGAGATGGATCTTGTGCCGCTGCCTTTCCGGGCTCGATTGCAGCAGGTTCGCCAGATTGTTTTCGTCCATGGCGAGTATCAGGTCGAAGGTCTCGAAATCCGCAGGGGTGACCTGTCTCGCCCGCTGCCGGGAAATATCGACGCCATGCCGTTGCGCCATGGCGATGGATCGCGGATCGGGTGCGTCACCCGCGTGCCAGCCGCCAGTGCCGGCGGAATCGATGGTAAGCCGATCAGACATGGCCGCGCCGTCGGCAAGGTGTCTCAAAACCCCTTCGGCCAGCGGTGAACGGCAGATATTGCCCATGCAGACAAAAAGAATAGCTGTATGTTTCATGGAATATGCGTCGATCCGGTCGTTGAAGCGTTAATGGGTCTCAAGCGGAGGCAAGTTCATGAAATATCCCAGACTCGAGCCGGACGCCATCCGGCAGGCCCTGTCGAAACTCGAGGGCTGGTCCCTGCGTGAGGACGGAGCGGCTATCGTCCGTTCCTTCAAGTTTTCAAGTTTTGCGGAAGCCTTCGGTTTCATGGCCGAATCCGCACTTGTCGCGGAAAGGCTCAATCACCATCCCGAATGGTCCAATGTCTATTCGCGGGTCAAGGTCTGCCTTACCACCCATGATTCGCAGGGTGTGACGGAGCGGGATTTTCTTCTTGCCGAGGCCATGCAGAAGGCGGCTGCGGGCCGAAGCAATTGAACGGCGGACCTTAAATCCCATATAATAGCCGTGACCGGAGGACCGTCGATCATGGATGATGTGAAAATCGGTGAAATTCTTCTGCCGGGTGAAACCGACAGGCAGCAGGAGCGCGAGACTGTGGTGAGGGCGAAATTCTGGCCCAAGCTGAAGCGTGTGATGTCGAAGGTGCCTTTCGCACGCGATGCGGCTGCTGCCTATTATTGCGCGATCGACCGCGATACGCCGCTGCGCGCCAAGGGTATCATTCTGGCGGCGCTCGCCTATTTCATCATGCCGATGGATGCCGTGCCGGATGTGCTGGCCGTTATCGGATTCACCGATGATATTGCCGTCATCACGGCAGCGCTCGCCATGATCCGCGCCCATATCAAGATGGAGCACTACGAGGCGGCCGACGCCATGCTGAAACGGCAGCAGGAAGCCGGGTAACGCCTCTGTGATCTGCCTGTTCGGGTGAGCCCGACGCGCGACAAATTCTTGCCTGAATTTATGTGTCATACACACGGAGGAAGGGTGTTTCGCGCCCTTCTCCTCAGGGCGTCGGGAGTCGCCAATCTGTAACACCGCAAGACGTTTCCGGCATTTTATGCGTGTTGTTGACGGTTTGGTAACCGCTTCCCGACCACAATGAGAAAAGACGATCCGCACCTGAACGTGGCCGATCCAGAAACTGGGCTCGCCGATGCTTCGGGCCAATGGAAGACAATAACCCGGCAGGAAATTCTATGTTTGTAAGAAGTGTAGCAACCGCAGCGGCCATTTTGCTGACCAGCGTCGGCGTAGCATCTGCACAGTCGCCCACGCGCATCCAGCAGTTCAATGCATGGGGTGCCTATTCGTACAAATCGGGCAACAGCACCGTCTGCTACGTTCTTTCCATTCCGACCGCCAAGGAACCGGCAAGCGTCGATCACGGCGATATCTTCTTCATCGTCTCGCAGCGTCCGGGCCAGAACATTTCCTATGAGCCGCAGGCCATGGTGGGTTATCCGCTGAAGCAGGGCTCCAAGGTCAACGTGACGATCGACAACAAGAACTTCGTTATGTTCACCAAGGACAAGGCCGCCTGGGTTGAAAACGCCGCTGAAGAACCGGCGCTCGTTGCCGCCATGAAGGGCGGCAAGTCTATGACCGTCAAGGCAGTTTCCGGCCGTGGCACCGCGACCTCCTATTCCTATTCGCTGTCGGGTATTTCGGCGGCTCTCAAGCAGATCGAGGGCTGCAAGTAACCCTGACGCTTTATCGCATTCAAGGATGGCCGGTCATTGACCGGCCATTTGCGTTTTTGCTTGTTTGATGCTAAAGGCGCGGCAACATTGACAGGCGGATGCGCGAAAAGTGCTCCGCCTTTGATTTTCTCGACATGCAGACGATTTTCCGCCTATCCGACAGGCCGGTCGTGCGATGCATGGAATGATGGGATAGCGTAATGTCCGTAATGCAAGCCCCTGCCGGCCTGGCAGTCAAAACCCCGCTGATCGCCAATAGCGATCTCATGTCCGGCAAGCCGTCGCTGATCGGCCTGACCCGTGAGGACATGGGCGAGGCGCTGGCCGAAATCGGCGTGCCGCAGAAGCAGGTGAAGATGCGCGTCAGCCAGTTGTGGAACTGGCTTTATGTGCGCGGCGTCTCGGATTTCGACAATATGACCAATGTCGCCAAGGAGCTTCGCGAGAAGCTGAAGGCGGCCTTCACCATCGCCCGCCCGGAAATCGTCGAGGAGCAGATCTCCAATGACGGCACCCGCAAATGGCTGATGCGGTTCCCGCCGCGCGGCGCGGGACGTCCGGTCGAAATCGAGACGGTTTATATTCCCGAAGAGGGTCGCGGCACGCTGTGCATTTCGAGCCAGGTGGGCTGTTCGCTGACCTGTTCCTTCTGTCACACCGGCACCCAGCGCCTCGTGCGCAACCTGACGGCTGAGGAAATCCTCTCCCAGCTTCTGCTGGCCCGTGATCGGCTCGGTGATTTTCCCGATGGTTCGACGCCGGTTGGCGCTTATGTGCCGAGCGAAGGCCGCAAGGTTTCCAACATCGTGATGATGGGCATGGGCGAGCCGCTCTATAATTTCGAGCATGTGAAGACCGCGCTTCTGATTGCCACCGATGGCGACGGCCTGTCGCTCTCCAAGCGTCGCGTCACGCTCTCCACCTCGGGTGTTGTGCCGGAAATCTTCCGCACCGGCGATGAGATCGGCGTCATGCTGGCGATTTCGCTGCATGCGGTGCGTGACGAGCTGCGCGACATGCTGGTGCCGATCAACAAGAAATATCCGCTGAAGGAGCTGATCGAGGCCTGCCGCAAATATCCGGGCCTTTCCAATGCCCGCCGCATTACCTTCGAATATGTGATGCTGAAGGATGTCAATGACAGTCTGGAAGACGCCAAGATGCTGGTGCAGCTTTTGAAGGGCGTTCCGGCCAAGATCAACCTCATTCCGTTCAACCCATGGCCGGGTACGAACTATCAGTGCTCGGACTGGGCGCAGATCGAGAAGTTCGCCGATTTCATCAATCAGGCCGGTTATGCCTCGCCGATCCGCACGCCGCGCGGCCGCGATATTCTCGCCGCCTGCGGCCAGCTGAAGTCGGAATCGGAGCGCATGCGCAAGACCGAAAGGCTGGCTTTCGAGGCGATGATGATCGCCAACCACGGCGCGGATGACTGAATAAGCCGCAATTGCCGCCTGAAAGCTTGTTTTGCAGCGGTCTCCGATTGATTTCGGGCTGTCTTGTTCCTAAGAAGACGAAAACAGGGAACCAACAGGAGGATATCCATGCGCGCATTCATTCTGGCTCTCGCTGCCGCGAGCGCCCTCGTTCTGCCGGCCAAGGCTGAAAACGTCACCGTTGCCGTCACCGCCATCGTCGAACATCCGGCGCTTGATGCCGCCCGCGATGGCGTCAAGGCCGCGCTTGCCGAAGCCGGTTACAAGGAAGGCGAGAACCTCAAGTTCCTTTATGAGTCCGCGCAGGGCAATCCCGGCACTGCGGCGCAGATCGCGCGCCAGTTCGTGGGCGATGCGCCGAACGTCATCGTGCCGATCTCCACGCCGTCCGCCCAGGCCGTCGTTGCCGCCACGCGCGACATTCCGGTCGTCTTCACGGCGGTTTCCGATCCGGTCGGCGCACAGCTCGTCAAGGACATGCAAAAGCCCGGCCGCAACGTGACCGGCCTTTCCGACATGCTGCCGGTTGGCGAACATCTGGCGCTCATCAAGGAAATTTCCCCGAACGCCAAGTCGATCGGCTTCATCTACAATTCGGCCGAGGCCAACTCCGTTTCGACGCTGGCCCTCTTGAAGGCCGAGGCCGAGAAGGCGGGTCTCAAGGTTGTTGAATCCGTCGCCACCAAGTCCGCAGAAGTGCAGGGCGCAACCCGCGCGCTGGTCGGCAAGGCCGATGTGATCTACGTTCCGACCGACAACACCATCGTTTCGGCCTTCGAAGCGGCTGCCGGCGTTGCATCCGAAGCCAAGATCCCGCTTTACGCCGCCGATACGGATTCCGTCGCCCGCGGTGCGGTTGCTGCTCTCGGCTTCAACTATTTCGACGTGGGCAAGCAGACCGGCGCCGTCGTTGTCCGCATCCTCAAGGGCGAAAAGCCGGGCGATATTCCGGCAACCGTTGCTGTCGGCACTGATCTGGTGATCAACAAGAAGGCCGCCGAAAAAGCTGGCGTCACCTTCCCGGAAAGCATCACCAAGCGCGCCACCAAGGTCATCGACTGAACCGAAACCAGACTGAATAACGGGCGGCGGCAAATTCGCCGCCCGTTTTACGTGGCACGAGACGGTGCCCGTCTCCGCCTGATGGCGGCAATAACAAGGACATTACCGTGAGCCAAATCGCCTTCTGGGGTGCCGTGGAGCTGGGACTGGTCTTCGCTTTCGTGGCGATCGGCGTTTATCTCGCTTTCCGGGTGCTTGATTTTCCTGACCTGACCGTGGACGGTTCGTTTCCGCTCGGTGCCGCCGTGGCTGCCGTGCTGATCATCGCCGGTCTGAATGCCTGGGTTGCGACGGCGATTGCGATGGTGGCCGGTGCCGCCGCCGGCATCGTGACCGCGACGCTCAACGTTCGTTTCAAGATCCTCAACCTGCTTGCATCGATCCTGACGATGATCGCGCTGTTTTCCGTCAATCTGCGCGTGATGGGAAAGCCGAATGTGGCGCTGCTCAATCAGGATACGATGATATCGCCGTTTTATGGCCTCGGCCTGTCGGAATATCTGGTGCGGCCGCTGTTCGTTGGCGCGCTGGTGCTGATCGCGGTCATCCTCGTCTGGCGTTTCCTTGAAAGCGATGCGGGCCTTGCCATGCGCGCGACGGGCGCCAATGCCCGGATGGCGCGGGCGCAGGGCGTGAAGACCGGCAACCAGATCTATCTCGGCATGGCGCTTTCGAATGCGCTGGTCGCTCTCGGCGGCGCGCTGTTTGCGCAGACCAACGGTTTTGCAGATGTGACCTCCGGTGTCGGCACCATCGTCGTCGGCCTTGCCGCCGTCATCATCGGCGAAACGCTGTTCGGCGCGCGTGGCATTCTGATCGCGCTGATCGGCTGCATCTTCGGCTCCATCGCCTATCGTCTCGCCATCCAGCTCGCTTTGTCGAGCGATGTGCTGGGCCTCAAGGCGTCCGATCTCAATTTCGTAACGGCGGTATTGGTGGCAATCGCATTGATCCTGCCCCGACTGCGCCGCGGGGGAGCAACATCGTGATTTCCCTTTCCGACATCCAGGTTGTCTTCGGGCGCGGCACGCCGCTGCAGAAGCAGGCGCTCTCCAAGATCGATCTCACCATCGACGATGGCTCCTTCGTCACCGTCATCGGCTCCAATGGGGCCGGCAAATCGACGCTGCTCGGCGTTCTGGCGGGCGATGTCCTGCCGACGGCGGGTAAGGTGATGATTGGCGGCGCCGATGTTACCCGCAAACCGACCGCCAGCCGGGCTGGGCGGGTGGCGCGCGTGTTTCAGGATCCGCTGGCGGGCAGCTGCGGTGCGCTCACCATCGAGGAAAATCTGGCGCTGGCGGCGTCGCGTGGCGAGCGTCGCGGCCTTTTGCCGGCGCTTGGGCGCGGCCGTCGGGATTTCTTCAAGGAGCGCATCGCCTCGCTCAATCTCGGGCTGGAAAATCGTCTGAAGGACCGTATGGACCTTCTGTCCGGCGGGCAGAGGCAGGCGGTCTCGCTCGTCATGGCGACGCTGTCCGGCTCGGACGTGCTGCTGCTCGATGAACATACGGCTGCTCTCGATCCCGGCATGGCCGAATTCGTGATGGAGCTGACCCGCAAGGTCGTGTCGGAGCGCAAGCTGACGACGCTGATGGTCACCCATTCCATGCGTCAGGCGCTGGATTATGGCACCCGCACGATCATGCTGCATGCCGGTGAGATCGTGCTCGACGTCTCCGGCGATAGCCGCAAGGATCTCGAGGTCGAGGACCTGATCGACATGTTCCGCAAGATACGCGGCCAGAAGCTCGATGACGATGAGTTGCTGATCGGTTGATTAAAAAAGGCGCCGTGAGGCGCCTTTTTTGTTTGCCGTCAGCGCGCCTGGGTGAAGAAAATCTTGACGGCGAAAAGCGAAAAGACGCCGGCGATCGTATAATCCAGTCCGCGCAGAATTTTCCGGTTGCGTTGCAGCCAGGCTGAAAGAACATCTGCGGCGATCACGATGCCGATGCCTATCGGCAGCGCGACGATGATCGACCAGATGCCGAGGAAGATCAGCTTGCCGGTTACATGCGGGTCGGATGCGCTGACGAATTGCGGCAGAAAGGTCATGAAAAAGATGATGATCTTCGGGTTCAGCAGGTTGACCCAGATGCCGTTCAACAGCGCCGATTTCAGGGAGGACTGCGCTTTTTCGCCGGTGCTTTTCACCATCACGAAATCCGAGCCCTTGCGGATCGCCTGAATGGCGAGCCAGACGAGATAGGCGGCCCCGCCGGTCTTCAGGATCATGAAAGCGGTCGGCGAGGCGACGATAAGGGCGGCGACGCCGAAGGCGACGAGCATCGTGTGCACGGTAATGCCGATATTGGTTCCCAGAAGCGTCATGAAACCCGCCGTCCGGCCCTCGCGCAGAGAGCGGCTGATCCACAGCGTCATGTCAGGCCCCGGCGTCACCGCCAGAAGCAGAATGGCGATGGTGAAGGCGATCAATGTTGGCAGGCCTGGAACGAAATCCATCGCGGCACCCGTAAAATCTGGAGGTTGCCGTGCTTAACGCGATTTCGCGCTTCTGCCAATGTTTTTGAGCGCCAATGCATCGGCGCGAAAAGCCGCCGCAACGGTTACATCGCGGCGGCCCGGAACATTCAGTTTTTCAGGAAGCTGGTGAAGGCGGCGGAATATTCCGTGTGCCAGCGCGACAGCGGCGGGCGGTTCTGAACGATGTCATAGGCCGCCCAGAGAATGCGTTTTTCATCCGTCGGGCGGTCCACCTCGCCATCAGGGCAGAGAATGTAGAAATCGCCGCGGCCGATGCTTTCGACCATGAAGTCGACGGTCTGCTCGCCGGTCCATGCGCCTTCCGGCTTTTCCGTTCTGCCATGGGCGGTGAGGCCGGTGAAAACGTAACCGGGGATCAGCAGATGGGCGGAAACCGAGCCGTTCGCAATATTGCGCAATTCGTGCTGAAGCGCTTCCGTGAAGGTTTTGACGCCGGACTTCGAGACGTTGTAGGCGGGATCGCCGGGAGGTGTGGTGATACCCTGTTTCGAGCCGGTATTGATGATGAGCGCCGGCTCGCCATGGGCGATCATGCCCTGGCCGAAAACACGGCTGCCGTTCACGACGCCCATCAGATTGACGTTGATGATTTTTTCCCAATTGGCCTGCGGGCCGAAAATGGCACTGCCGGGCTGGATGCCGGCATTGTTCATCAGAACGTGGACGCGTCCGAAACGCTGGATCACGGCGCGCTCCAGCGCCTCCAGTTCATCGAGTTTGGATATGTCGGTCGGGATGGCGACGATCTGCGCTTCGCCGTCCTTGGCGACGGCCAGAATATCCGCATGGGCTGCGGCAAGCCTGTCGCCGTCGAGATCGACGAGCACGACACTCATGCCGAAACCGGCGAATTTGCGGGCGGCGGCAAGTCCGATGCCGGATGCCGCACCGGTGATGACAGCGACATTATCTTCCTTGAATGCGGGGTGGATGGTCGTCATAGGTTTCTCCTTCGCGTCGTTTCGGCTGTTTCCAGCGGTTTGCAACGTTGCCTGAACCTGAGTGGCTTCATTCACGGTCTTCAAGTCGATCGCGCCGCTTATGATAAAGCGCGAATTTTCATAATGCATGTGACAATTGCTTCGTTCCCATCGATGCGCCCGGTCATCGCCCGCTGTCGTACCCGCCCATCAATTGTTTTGTCGCTTATCTCACGGAAAAGCGCTTCACACATTTCGGGTTGCACTGTAAAAGTGCCGAAATCCCAAGGAAATGGCGGTGTCCCAATGCCGTCATCATGCAGATGGACATCACTATGGCACTTCCGAAAGACGTTAAGAAAGTCGTTCTCGCCTATTCCGGCGGTCTCGACACCTCGATCATCCTGAAATGGCTTCAGACGGAACTCGGCGCGGAGGTCGTGACCTTCACGGCCGATCTCGGCCAGGGCGAAGAACTTGAGCCGGCGCGCAAGAAGGCCGAGATGCTGGGCATCAAGGAAATCTTCATCGAGGACGTCCGCGAAGAGTTCGTGCGTGATTTCGTGTTCCCGATGTTCCGCGCCAACGCCGTTTATGAAGGCGTCTATCTGCTCGGCACTTCCATTGCCCGTCCGCTGATTTCCAAGCACCTGATCGAAATCGCCAAGAAGACCGGCGCCGACGCCATCGCCCATGGCGCCACCGGCAAGGGCAACGACCAGGTCCGTTTCGAGCTTTCGGCCTATGCGCTGAACCCGGATATCAAGATCATCGCTCCCTGGCGCGACTGGACGTTCAAGAGCCGTACTGACCTCTTGAACTTCGCCGAACAGCACCAGATTCCGGTTGCCAAGGACAAGAAGGGTGAGGCGCCTTTCTCGGTCGACGCCAACCTGCTGCACTCCTCTTCCGAGGGCAAGGTTCTGGAAGACCCGGCGCAGGAAGCACCGGAATATGTGCATATGCGCACCATTTCCCCGGAAGCCGCGCCCGACAAGGCAACCGTCATCAAGGTCGGTTTCCGCAAGGGCGATGCCTGCTCCATCAACGGCGTCGAAATGTCGCCGGCGACGCTTCTTGCGACGCTGAACAACTATGGCCGCGAAAACGGCATCGGCCGTCTCGATCTGGTCGAGAACCGCTTCGTCGGCATGAAGTCGCGCGGCGTTTACGAGACGCCCGGCGGCACCATCCTGCTTGCCGCGCACCGCGCCATCGAATCCATCACGCTTGACCGGGGTGCAGCCCACCTCAAGGACGAGCTGATGCCGCGTTACGCCGAGCTCATCTATTACGGCTTCTGGTTCTCGCCAGAGCGCGAAATGCTGCAGGCCCTGATCGACAAGAGCCAAGAACATGTGGAAGGCGAAGTGACGCTGAAGCTCTACAAGGGCAATGTCATGGTAACCGGCCGCGAGAGCGCCAAGTCGCTCTATTCCGACGCGCTGGTGACCTTCGAGGACGACCACGGCGCTTATGACCAGAAGGATGCGGCAGGCTTCATCAAGCTCAACGCGCTGCGTCTTCGCACGCTCGCAAAGCGCAATATCAGCAAGTAATTCTGCTGGAATGAAAATAATGAAACCCGCTGGCGGCGACGCCGGCGGGTTTTTTCATGTCTCTCTTCTGGAGACGATGCGGAAGCCGATGTAGCTGGCGATTGCGGTGAATTCCATCACGGGGATGATGATGCCGAAGCCGGTCAAAGGCGAACCGATAAGCGAGGCTGCGGCGCCGCCTGCAAAACCCGACCCCATCTGAATGAAGCCCATCATCGCCGATGCCGAGCCGGCAATATGTGGGAATGGGGCGAGGGCCGCCGTCACCATGGATGGCGTCAGCAAGGCGATGCCGACCGTTGCGACCGCCACGGGTCCCATGATCGAAAGAAAGGATGGCGGTATCAGGAACACCGACAGCAGGATGAGGAGACCGCCTGTTCCCGAAAAACAGAGGCCGAGGACGACCGAACGGCGGTCGCCCAGCCGCGGTGCGATATAACGCAGGGCGATGGAGCCGAAGAAATAAGCGCCGGTCTGCATCAGCATGCCGATGCCGAAGGCGGTGGGTGTCATGCCGACCTTGTTGATGAGGATGAAGGTCAGCATGGTCGCCTGCGCATAAAGCGCGCCGATGGAACCGCCGAGCACCAGTGCGGCCAGAAGAAAACGCGGCTCGGTGAGCAATGTCCCGTAGGCCGACAGGAGGCGACGCGGGCGGATCAGGTTCTTGTCCGGGCTCGTCGTCTCGCGTAGGAAGACCACGACGGAGAAGATGGCGATGGCCCCGAGGCCGGCCATGAGGAAAAATACCGATTGCCACCCGAAAGCCGCAAGCGAAAGCCCGCCGATGGTCGGGCCCATGGCTGGGCCAACGGCCAGCATGATGCCAATGAGGTTCATGATGCTGGAGGCTTCGGCGCCCGTGAATTGATCGCGCACGATGGCGCGCGCCACCGTCATGCCGACGGAGGCGCCAATGCCCTGAACAAGCCGGGCGAAAAGGAGTACTTCAATTGTTGGGGCGAAGATCGCCAGCAGTCCGCCGCCCAGAAAGATGGAGAGGAAAACGAGGCTCGCCTTTCGCCGACCGAAGGCATCGGATGCTGGGCCGGCGAGCAGCTGGGCGATGGCGAAACCGGCGAAGTAAAGCGAGAGGCTGAGTTTGGCGGCGGATTCCGTGGTGGAGAAAACCCGCGTCAGTTCCGGCATAGCCGGTGTGTAGATCGCCATGGAAATCGGCGCCAGCGCCGTCAGCAACGCACCGAGTATGGCCGTGCGCTTTCTGGACATGATCGTTTCTGGCGACATTGCGATCAGCAGCTCTGGCCCGGCTGTTCCGGCTGGAGATTGTTGCGAAGGGTCTGCAGGAAGCTGCGGAAAAGCGCGACTTCTTCTTCGTTCAGGCCCTGCGTGGCGTGACGGACGAGTTCATCGATTTCCTGGCGCACGGCTTCCAGCATGTCGGTGGAGTTTTTTGTCAGCACGATGCGCTTGGAGCGCCTGTCCTGCGGGTCCTGCTGGCGTTCGATGAGATCGAGAGACTGCAGCTTGTCGAGATAGGCGCAGATCGTCATCGGTTCGATGCCGAGCCGGGCGGCGATATCCGACTGTTTGCTGCCATCAACGACGGCAACCGTCAGCAATGCGCGGGCTTCGCCGGGCGTCAGGCCCAATCCGGCTTCAGAAATTCGGCGCTCAAACGCACTGTTCAGCAGGCGTGCGCCGCTGTTCAGTAAAAATGCCAACGAGTCTTTTTCGCGTTTAGTGCCCATGCTTCGCCTTTTCGTAAGTCAGCCTTACTAAAATCCCGGCGATAATCAATGGCGCATAAATCATATTGTTGAAAATCGAGTAAAGTATGTGTCAGTTCGATTGCGTTACGGTCGGCAACATAATCGATGATTGTTACGCCAAAGCAAAGAAGATCGGACTTCCCGCGTTTTATTTCATCTGCCATGCCGGTCCATATGTCGGTCAAGTCCCTTACACAGGTCACCCGCCATCGGTATCCGGCGTCTGTGCCGGCAGTCGGGGCAAAAGCACAAAATCAGGTCGCAGCCAATCTCCCTTGCACCAAAGTCCGGCATTGAATTGCCGGTGGAGGCGTGCCCATATGGGCTTAAACCGGAATTGTACAAGGAAGATGAAATGCCATCCAAGACCGCGCTTTATCCCGCACTCGTTGACTGGAACGGCCACAATGGTCTGCCGAAATTCGATGCGGTCAGGGATGAGGATTTCGCTCCGGCCTTCGATGCCGCTCTTCTGTCCCACGAACAGGAAATCGATGCGATCGCCGGCAATGCTGAGACCCCGAGCTTCGAAAACACCGTGACCGCGCTCGAAATCGCCGGAGACGATCTTTCGCGCATTTCGTCGCTGTTCTGGAACAGGGCAGGCGCCAATACCAATGGTGTGATCCAGGCGCTGGAGCGGGAGATCGCACCGAAACTGTCGCGGCACTATTCGAAAATCGGCATGAACGAAGCGTTGTTCAAGCGTATCGATACATTGTGGGAAAAGCGCGGAGCGCTTGGGCTGACGGGTGAGGAGAGCCGTGTCCTTGAGCGGCACTGGAAGGGTTTCGTGCGCTCCGGCGCCAAGCTGCCGAAGGACCGGCAGGAACGGCTGGCGGCGATCAATGAGGAGCTTGCCGGTCTCGGTGCGAGATTCGGGCAGAATGTGCTGGCGGATGAAAAGAACTGGAAGCTTCTGCTTTCCACGGAAGAGGAACTTGCCGGCATTCCCGGTTTCCTGCGCGACGCGATGGCGGGTGCGGCCCGTGAACATGGCGAGGACGGCAAATTTGCCGTCACCCTTTCCCGTTCCATCATCGAGCCTTTCCTGACCTTTTCCGAACGCCGCGATCTGCGCGAGCAGGCCTTCAGGGCCTGGGTGGCGCGCGGCGAGAATGGCGGCGAGACCGACAATCGTAAGATTGTCCACCGCACGCTCGAACTGCGTGAGGAAAAGTCAAAGCTTCTCGGTTACGCGAATTTCGCCGCCTACAAGCTTGATGATACGATGGCGAAGACGCCCGATGCCGTGAACGGCCTTTTAGGGCAGGTCTGGGAAAAGGCCGTGCGCCGTGCGGGCGAGGAAGAGGCCGAACTGGCCGCCATCATCGCCGAGGAGGGCAGGAATCACGAAGTGCTGCCCTGGGACTGGCGGCATTATGCCGAAAAGTTGCGGGCACGGAAATTCAGCTTCTCCGAGGCGGAGTTGAAGCCCTATCTGCAGCTCGAAAAGATCATCGAGGCCTGCTTCGATGTGGCCGGGCGGTTGTTCGGGATTCGAGCGGTCGAAGTCAAAGGCGTCGCCGCCTATCACCTGGATGTGCGGGTTTTCGAAATCCGCGATGAAAAGGGCGATCTGAAGGCCATGTTCCTCGGCGATTATTTCGCCCGTCCCTCCAAGCGCTCCGGCGCGTGGATGAGCTCCTTCCAGTCGCAGCACAAGCTGCCCTTGAAGAACGGCACGGTCGGAGAAATCCCGATCATCTACAATGTCTGCAATTTCGCCAAACCGGCCGAAGGCAAACCGGCGCTGCTTTCGCTCGACGATGCGCGCACGCTGTTTCACGAATTCGGCCACGCGCTGCATGGCATGTTGTCGAATGTCACTTACCCTTCCGTTTCCGGAACGGGCGTCTCGCGCGATTTCGTCGAATTGCCATCGCAGCTTTACGAACATTGGCTGACGGTGCCGGAAATTCTGGAAAAATACGCCCTGCATTATGACACAGGCGCGCCGATGCCGAAGGCGCTGCTGGACAAGGTTCTGGCCGCGCAGACCTTCAATGCCGGTTTCAGCACGGTGGAATTCACCTCGTCGGCGATTGTCGACATGGCGTTCCACACGCGGGAAAACGTGAGCGATCCGATGGTCGTGCAGGGTGAGGTGCTCTCCACCCTGAATATGCCGAAGTCTATCGTCATGCGGCATGCGACCCCGCATTTCCAGCACGTTTTCTCCGGCGACGGATATTCGGCCGGCTATTATTCCTACATGTGGTCGGAAGTGCTGGATGCCGATGCCTTTTCGGCCTTCGAGGAAACCGGCAACCCCTTCGATGGCGAGATGGCGCGCAAATTGAAGGACAATATCTATTCCGTCGGCGGTTCCATCGATCCGGAAGAGGCATATCTTGCTTTTCGTGGCAAGATGCCAAGCCCGGACGCCATGCTTTTGAAGCGTGGTCTGGTATAAGGGTCCGGTATAAAAGACTGTCATATTTCTGAGCTAGAACCTGAGTGCAGGGGCCTTATGACAAGGCCCCCCCTTTCGCATTTGCAAAAAAAAGGTTATGAGCGCGCCAAACTAAATTGGCGTTTCTCATCAATATAGCGCCCAACCTCAGAGATTTTGAACAATGGCACTTCGCAACATCGCGATCATCGCGCACGTTGACCATGGAAAAACGACGCTCGTGGACGAGCTTCTGAAGCAGTCCGGCTCGTTCCGCGACAACCAGCGTGTCGCCGAGCGCGTGATGGATAGCAACGATCTCGAAAAGGAACGTGGCATCACCATTCTCGCCAAGGCGACCTCGGTGGAGTGGAAGGGTGTCCGCATCAACATCGTCGACACCCCCGGCCACGCCGACTTCGGCGGCGAAGTCGAGCGTATCCTGTCGATGGTGGACGGTGCGATCGTTCTGGTCGATAGCTCGGAAGGCCCGATGCCGCAGACCAAGTTCGTGGTCAGCAAGGCGCTGAAGGTCGGTCTTCGCCCGATCGTCGCGATCAACAAGATCGACCGTCCGGATGGCCGCCACGAAGAAGTCATCAACGAAGTCTTCGACCTCTTCGCAAACCTCGACGCCACCGATGAGCAGCTCGACTTCCCGATCCTCTACGGTTCCGGTCGTGACGGCTGGATGAACGTCAACCCGGAAGGCCCGAAGGATCAGGGTCTTGCGCCGCTGCTCGATCTGGTTCTCGAACATGTTCCGGAGCCCAAGGTTGAAGAAGGTCCGTTCCGCCTGATCGGCACCATCCTTGAAGCCAACAACTTCCTCGGCCGCATCATCACCGGCCGCATCGCTTCCGGCTCCATCAAGCCGAACCAGGCGGTGAAGGTTCTCGGCCAGGACGGCAAGGTTATTGAAAACGGCCGTATCTCCAAGATCCTCGCATTCCGCGGCATTGAGCGCACGTCGATCGAAGAAGCCCATGCGGGCGACATCGTCGCCATTGCAGGCCTCTCCAAGGGTACTGTTGCCGACACCTTCTGTGACCCCTCCGTCACCGAGGCGATGACCGCGCAGCCGATCGACCCGCCGACCGTTACCATGTCGTTCATAGTCAACGACAGCCCGCTGGCTGGTACCGAAGGCGACAAGGTCACGAGCCGCGTTATCCGTGACCGTCTGTTCAAGGAAGCCGAAGGCAACGTTGCGCTGAAGATCGAAGAAGCCGAAGGCAAGGATTCGTTCTTCGTTTCCGGCCGTGGCGAATTGCAGCTGGCGGTTCTGATCGAAACCATGCGTCGCGAAGGTTTCGAGCTTGCCGTTTCGCGTCCGCGCGTCGTCATGCACAAGGATGAGAACGGCACCCTGCTGGAGCCGATCGAAGAAGTCGTGATCGACGTTGATGAAGAACATTCCGGCGTCGTCGTTCAGAAGATGTCCGAGCGCAAGGCTGAAATGGCCGAGCTTCGTCCTTCCGGCGGCAATCGCGTTCGTCTGAAGTTCTATGCGCCGACCCGTGGCCTCATCGGCTACCAGTCGGAACTTTTGACCGACACCCGCGGCACGGCGATCATGAACCGTCTGTTCCACGACTATCAGCCCTTCAAGGGCCAGATTGCCGGCCGCGTCAACGGCGTTCTGCTGTCGAACGGTTCGGGCGAAGCTGTCGCTTATGCCATGTTCAACCTGGAAGATCGCGGCCCGATGATCATCGAGCCGGGTGAAAAGGTCTATGCCGGTATGATCATCGGTATTCACTCTCGCGATAACGATCTCGAAGTGAACGTGCTGAAGGGCAAGCAGCTGACCAACATCCGCGCTGCCGGCAAGGACGAAGCCGTGAAGCTGACGCCGCCGATCCGCATGACGCTCGATCGCGCGCTCTCCTGGATTCAGGACGATGAGCTGATGGAAGTGACGCCGAAGTCCATCCGTCTGCGCAAGATGTTCCTGGACGCCAACGATCGCAAGCGTTTTGAAAAGGCCAAGCTCGCTGTCTGATTGCGGCTTGTCGTTACGAATTTGAAAGAACCCGGCCTCGAGCCGGGTTTTTTTATGCGTTCGTTTTTATGTGTGCATGAGTCGAAAGGCGCTTTGCCAAAGGTTAAGGATGCGTTAATTTTTATCGGTCGTCCACATGAATAGGCTGTGGGTAAGCTTGCCGGCGTTAACCTTTATGACTGGTAAGTTTGCGTGGCCGGAGCCAGAATCGCGTTATGAAAACGTTATCCATCGATGTTCGCCGTGCTGAACCGCATGATGCGCGCGCCATCTCCGAGGCGCACCGTCTGTCGTGGCAACAGGCCTATGCCGGGCTTATCCCGCATCGGCCGTTGACGCAGATGCTCGAGCGTCGTGGAGAAGTCTGGTGGAAAAAGGCGACCAAAGGCTCCGCAACGATGCTGGTGGTGGAGGTGGCCGGTGTGGTCGCCGGATATGCGACGCTGGGCCTCAGCCGGGCACGCGGGCTGCCGCAGGACGGCGAGATATACGAACTTTATCTCCGGCCGGAATATCAGGGCATCGGGCTTGGCTCGCTGCTGTTTACGGAAGCGCGCAGACTGCTGACCTCGCTTGGCTGCAACGGCATCGTTGTCTGGTGCCTTGAGGACAGCGATGTCGCCAATCGCTTTTTCCGCTCTCACGGTGGTCGCGATATTGCCGAAGGCATGGAAGATTTCGACGGCAAGTCGCTTCGCAAGGTCGGTTTCGTCTGGAACTGACAAACAATGCCGGGTGATTTGGCCTTGGGTTCATTCTCGCGGCCGGCCATGCGCAAATGCGATAGCCTCAAATCCCGCATTCTGCCTTATCCGCCCAAAGCCATGTTGCAATGCGGAGACTTTCCCAGTATCGAAAACCAAATCCAACCCGTCGAATGAGGGAAGCGAATGCGTATCGATGCAATTTCCGTAGGCAAGAATCCGCCGGATGACGTGAATGTCATCGTTGAAGTGCCGGTCGGTGGACACCCGATCAAGTACGAGATGGACAAGGATGCCGGTGCGCTGATCGTCGATCGCTTCCTCTACACGCCGATGACCTATCCGGGTAACTATGGTTTCGTGCCGCACACCCTGTCCGACGATGGCGACCCGATCGACGTTCTCATCTGCAACACCCGTCCGCTGGTTCCGGGCTGCGTCATCAATGTCCGCCCCATCGGTGTGATGATCATGGAAGATGACGGCGGCAAGGACGAGAAGATCCTCGCCGTGCCGGTTCCGAAGCTGACGCGCCGTTACGACAAGGTCCACAACTACACCGACCTGCCGGAAATCACGCTGAAGCAGATCGAGCACTTCTTCGAGCACTACAAGGATCTGGAGCCCGGCAAGTGGGTGAAGATGGGCGGCTGGCAGGATGTCGACGTCGCCAAGAAGCTGATCGTCGAAGCCATCGAGCGCTACAAGGCGCAGGGCTGATCTAAAGCATATCTCCCAAAAGTGTGCAGCGGTTTTGGGACAAAGACATGCTTAAAAATAAAGATCTAAAGCGCGTCGTATGAATCAGATTAGACGCGATGCGCTTTAGTTTTCGAGCTTTTTGAATAGCTCTTCGAAATCCTCCGGGTCGGTGTCGATCCGGAGGATTTTTTTACGCGCCGTTTCGCCCGAAATGAAGCTGATGGAGGATTTCGGCAGGCCGAGTTTTTTCGCCAGCAAAACAATCAGGGCCTTGTTGGCCTTGCCGCCTTCTGGCACGGCGCTGACGCGGGCCTTCAGATGCGCGTTTCCCTCCGCATCCTTTTCCACGCCGTCGATGGCGTCCCGCCCGCCATTCGGTGTGAGGCGGACGGTCAGGCGGACATGGTCGCTATGCTTCTGCCAGCAGCCGCTCAAGCGACCATCGGGTAAAGCGTGTTCCACATGAAGGAGCGGATGAAGAAGATGATCAAGAGCACGATGATCGGCGAAATGTCGATGCCGCCGAGATTAGGTAGAATGCGGCGGATGGGGCGCAGAACCGGTTCCGTGACATTGAACAGAAAGCTGCCGATGGCGTT
This sequence comes from Agrobacterium sp. 22-221-1, assembly GCF_053522445.1. Taxonomy (NCBI): domain Bacteria; kingdom Pseudomonadati; phylum Pseudomonadota; class Alphaproteobacteria; order Hyphomicrobiales; family Rhizobiaceae; genus Agrobacterium; species Agrobacterium sp. 22-221-1. Next base: position 110,052 of record NZ_JBNWCL010000004.1, on the reverse strand, counting down.
CACGAACTGGTTGCGGGAATTGATGACGTTGAAGGCGTAAAGCCAGGAAAAAATAGCGCTGGCGATCAGCACCCACGTATAGAGGTTCAAGGCCAGATCGATGGTCTGAAACAGGGCAAGCATCAATATCTCCGTATCTTGGTTGCAAGACATTTAGACATTGAACCTTGAACCGGCAAGTGTTGCACCGGATCGTAATGATCTTTGGTCTGATCGACCGGCGATCATCACAATCTGGTTCATGGCTTTGCAGCGGGATTTCAGACGAAAACCGCTCACACTTTTCGTCATCCCGCTGGTGAGGGCTGGCGATTCCCGTGATATCGCTCTATTGCAAAGCTCTCATATTGTCTCGCGAGCACCCAGCCGATGTCCCTCCCTTCCGCCGAAAACCGTTTCGGTGCATTCCGGCATAGTTCCTATCGCCGCTTTTTCAGTGCCCGGTTTTTTTCGGCCTTCGCCATCCAGATCGTCAGCGTCTCGGTCGGCTGGCAGATGTATGAGGTGACCGGCAACGCCTTTTATCTCGGCCTGATCGGTCTTTTCCAGTTTCTGCCGTCGCTGCTTCTGATCCTCGTCACCGGAACGGTCGCCGACCGGCACAATCGTCGGCGCATCATGGCCATATGCCTGCTGATTGCGGCGCTGTGCGCTGCCGCTCTTCTGGGTCTTACGCTGACGCACAGCTTTTCTCCCTGGCCGGTCTTCGCCATTCTTGTCGTCTTCGGCATAGAGCGCGCCTTCATGGGACCGGCGGTTCAGTCGCTGGCGCCCAATCTCGTGCCGGTAGAGGACTTGCCGAACGCCATCGCCTGGAATTCCTCTTCATGGCAGATGGCGTCCATTCTCGGTCCCGTCGCCGGCGGCCTGCTTTATGGCTTCGGTGCTTCCGTCGCCTATAGCGTGGCGCTCGTGCTCTTCATCGTATCGGCGACGCTTGCGGTGACGATCAGCAAGCCGGAACAACGCGGCCCGGCAAAAGCCATCAGCCTCGAAACCATGCTCGCCGGGTTCAAGTTCATCGCGCAGGAAAAAATCGTCCTCGGTGCGATATCGCTCGATCTTTTCGCGGTGCTGCTGGGCGGCGCTGTTGCGCTGATGCCGATTTTTGCCAAGGAAGTGCTGACGCTTGGGCCGTGGGGCCTCGGGCTTTTGCGCGCAGCACCCGGCATCGGGGCCATCACCGTTGCGGTCATTCTGGCGTTCAAGCCCATTCGTCACCACGCCGGCCTGCTGATGTTTACCGGCGTCGGCCTCTTCGGCATCTCCACTGTGGTCTTCGGGCTTTCGCAAACCGCATGGGTGTCCATCGCCGCGCTGGTGGTCATGGGCGCATCCGACATGGTGTCGGTTTATGTGCGGGAAACACTGATCGCGCTGTGGACGCCGGATGAGGTGCGCGGGCGTGTGAATGCCGTGAACATGGTGTTCGTCGGCGCATCGAACGAGCTGGGCGAATTCCGCGCCGGCACCATGGCGCATGTCGTCGGGGCCGTGCCGGCCGTTGTCATCGGCGGGGCGGGCACGCTTGCTGTGGCGGTTATCTGGGCGCTCGGTTTCTCCAAGCTGCGCAAGATCGATAATCTGGATGCGCCGCACTGATGGCGATGGGTCTTAGATCGTTTTGGCTTTTCTTCGAATCGCAAAAACGATCTAGCCTTTTGTTTTTAAGCATTTTCCGGACGTAAAACCGCTGCGCACTTTTACTGGAAATGCTCTAGCGCTGCGCCTTGCCCTCAAAAACCAGATCAAGGAAATTGCCGAGCCATGCCCTGAGCGGCGTGTCGAACAGCATGCGGCCTTCCAGATGCTGGCTGCCCACCTGCGCATTGGGCATGCCGAAGCGCTGCGCGCCGCGCACCACCCAGCTATGCATCATGGCGCGGGTCAGCTCGGCGTGAAACTGCAGGCCCCAGGCATTTTTCCCATATCTATAGGCCTGATTGGGATAGGTTTCGCCCGAGGCCAGAAGTTCGGCTCCGCGCGGCAGTTCGAACCCTTCCTTGTGGAAATGATAGACCATCTTCGGCCAATGCGGCATCAGAAGCCGCCCGTGTTCGGTGGCATGAAGCGGATACCAGCCGATCTCCACCTTGCCCTCCCTGTCGGGCTCCACCTTGCCTCCGAGATGTTTGGACAGCATCTGCGCGCCGAGACAGATGCCGAGAAAGGGTTTGTTTTCCTTCAACGGCACCTTCAGCCAGTCGATTTCGGCTTTGACGTAGTCATGAGAATCGTTGGCGCTCATCGGCCCGCCGAAAATGATGGCGCCCGCGTGTTTCTCCAGCGTTTGCGGCAGGTCATCGCCGAGCGCAGGGCGCCTTATATCCAGACGATACCCTTTTTCCACCAGCATCTGGCCGACACGGCCGGGCGTGGAACGTTCCTGATGCAGGACGATGAGCAGCGATGGTTGTTTTCTCTGTTGCCTGGAAGGGTCAAACAGCATCGTCTTCGTTTTCGCTTTCTTCAGCGGGCCCGGACCTCGTGGCGGCCTGCTGACGTTGCAGAACCCTGTCGCGCACGGATACACCAAGCAGGTCGGCGACTCGCCAGATCACATGGTCTTCCATTTCGCTTCGTTCGCCGTCAGCGTAAACAATATCCCATAATATGCCAATAAGCTCCACGCGCTGATCTTCATCGAGATGGCGGCGTATATCGGTGGTGAAGCGGTAATAATCGACGGCTTCCTTGCCGGCCTCCTGGCCGGCGGCAAGAAGTGCGTCCAGCTTTCCGGCATCGAGATGGTAATAATCCTGCAGGATTTCGCGCAGGCGGTCGCGCTCGCTTTTCGAGATGGTGCCATCCGCTTCCATGACCTGGAAACAGAGGGCGGCCACCGCCACCCTCAGATCGTCCGGGCTGAAATCATCCCCATGCGGGCCGACGAGGTTCTGAATAAACGACTGTATTTGCTGGAACATCGATATCCTGTTCGTCAGAAGAGTTTGAGCCGGGTCTTGGGTTCGGCTTCCGCGCCGGGTTTCTTGACGCCCGGATCGTCCGGCGCGCCGCCGAAAAACGGCACGGCTTCCGCCTTTTCATCCGTGCCATCGGTTTCCACTGGCGCTTCGATTGTGACCGGCTTTTTCTCCTGCGGGACCGATACGGCCGGCTTGACCTCGATCGGTGCGGCCGGGGCGGGTTTCGGTTCGGCGCGTGTCTCCGGCGCGGCTTCGACAATGATCGTTTTCGCGGCCGGTTCGGCCCGTGCGGGCGCTGCGGCAATCGCGTTTTCGATTGTCAGGTCTTCGACTGGAGCTTCAAGCTGGCCGAAAGGCGCTTTCCATTCGAAAGCATCGAGACGGCCGGTGACCGGCGAGACCGGCAGCCATTTTTCCGAAACGACGCCGTCGGCCACCCAGGCGGGGTCGCGCGGCGCGCGCAGCGCCTGCGCCATCCAGTAGCGCACACGGCCCTGATCGCCGGTTTCGGCCTCCTCGATATCGGCCATCAGCAAGAAGATGCTCTCGCGCGGTTCGATCCGGGCGGCGGCTTCGGCCTTGGCCCGCGCCTTGGCGAATTCCTTGGCGTCGAGCGCTGCCTGCGCCACGGCGAACAGGGATTCGATGTTGTTGGGCTTCAGGCTCTCAAGCCGCTCGGCTCGTTTCAGCCGGTCGATGGCGGTATCGCCGCTGCGTGCCCGGACATAAAGTTCGGCGATCTGCGGGTGCGGATCGTTCTTCCAGACAGGTTCCAGAACCGTGGCTGCCTTGCGCAGATTGTCTTCCCGGAGATAGGATTTCGCCGCGATCAGCGCTGCCGGAACGAGGCTCTTGGCAAGCTTGAGAGCGTGCTTGGCGTCCTCGCGCGCGCCGACCGGATCGCTTTCCAGCTTTTCGCCGGCCTTGGCGGTAAGAAGCACGGCTTTCAGACGTTCCGCCTCACCGCGTTCGATAACGCCGGCCGCCTTCTGCTGGTCGAGCAGGCGGATGGCATCGTCCCACTGTCCGTTGCGGCAGCGGTTTTCCAGCGTCGCCTGCGCGGCCCAGGGCAGATAGGGAGCTTTTTCCGCTGCATCCTCGGCATATTGCTGGGCTGCTTCATAGGCGCCCTGACGGCGGGCCTCGATATAAAGGCCGCGAAGGCCAAGCTCGCGGGTTTCGGGATCGCGGGCCATGGCTTCGAATTTGCGCCGCGCCTCGCCATATTTGCCTTCAATCAGGTCAGCCTGCGCATCGAGCAGATGGATCAGCGGCTCCTGATCGGCGCTGAGCAACCCTTGAGTGCGGGCCGTCATCTTGCGGGCGAGGATCGCATTGCCGGCCCCGGCAGCGATGAGCCCGGTGGAGAGCGCCTGATAACCACGGTCGCGCTTGCGGGCACGAAAATAGCGCCGGGCGGCATTGGGTGAGGTCCAGATGGCATTGACGATCCACCAGACCAGCATGACGGCGGCGACCAGCGCCGTGATGATGGAGGCGGCGACCATCAGGCTCATTTCGATCAGCTGGCCCTGCCAGACGATGGAGAGCACACCCGGCCTGTCTGCCAGCCAGGAGAAACCGAAGCCGAGAGCCAGAACGATAACGGCGAAAGTCAGAATTCTGGTCATGCCCTTACCCCTGCCTGCCGGTGCTGGTGATGGCGCGGTTCAACGTGCCGCCCACCAGATTTTCGACCTCGATGCGTGCATCCAGCGATTTCTTGTAGTCGGCGGATGCCGTCTTGGCGGCATCGGGAAGCGCGTTCCATTCAAGTGCCGCGCCCTGCAGATCGCCGTTGCGCAGTTTGTTTTCCATGCGCGCGATCTTGGCTTCGGGGGTCTCACCCTCGATATTTCCGACAGGGCGCACCTTCACCAGTGAAAAGGCGCTTTCCGTCAGGCGTTCCATAATGCCCTGATTGGGGTCTGGCTGGTTGATGGCGGAAAGCATCGCATTGGCGACGTCTGGGAATTTCTGCATCAGTTCCGAACGTGACGGCACACCGGTTGCGGCGAAGGATTGCAGCGATGCTATGGCCGGATCGTCGGGCGTTACCTTGGATAGCGTGTCGAGTTCCGTCAGGAATGGCCCACCGCGATCGATCGCGGCCTTCAGCGCGGCGGAAGCGATGGCGCGGGCGACTTCGATATCGTCGCGCGGCTCGTTGATCTTGGCTTCCGCATCCGCAAGACGGCGTGTCAGTTCCGCCGTCGCCGATGCCTGCGCGGATCGCTCCGACTGGAGGGTGGATTCCAGCGCGGCGATTTTTTCCGACAGCCCATCCACCTGCGGGGTCTCACCCTTTGCGCCTTCGAGGGTTGCGATGCGCTGTTCCAGCGCTGAGGTGTCGGCGGCTGGCGCGTTGGCAAGCTGCTGCCGCAAGCTGCCCAGATCGGTTTTCAGTGCGGCGATTTCCTCGCTTCCCGCCTTGCCTGCATTGAAGGAGGGCAGGATGCCGGCATATTGCATGCTGCCGGCGGCGGCGAGCGCCACAAGGCCGCCGACGATGCCTGCCGCGATCAGGCCGGAGGTTGCCGCCTGTTTGCGCTCCGCCTGCTGTGGTGTGGAGGGCTTTGCCGGTCCTGAGGAGGAGGTTGCCGTCGTTGGTTTTGCAGCGGTGGCGCCGCTGGATGCGTTGGAGGACGCTGTGGAGCCGAAGGCCGGCTTCGCAGCAGCTGCTGCAGCCGCAGCCGCGCTCGTGTCAGTGGTGCCAGTCGACGGTTTTGTATCGGCTTTGGGCGGAACAGGGGCCGTCGAGACGGGCTCTTTCTGCTTGTCTGCGGGCTGTTTGTCTGCGGGGCTCTCAGCCTTCGGTGCCGTGGCTACGGATTCCGTTTTGCCGACATTGGGTTCGGGCTCGATAGGGGTTTTCTTGGGCTGGTCCCAGATGGGGGCGGGGTTGCCCGTTGCGGCTGCTTCGGGCTTTGTCTCCGAAACACCCGGCTCTGCGGTGGCCGCAGGTGTTTTGTCACCGGGCTTTTCGTCCGTCTTGGCAGCGTCCACGTCGGCGGAAATTGCTTTCACGTCTTTGGCGTCCAGGTCGATGGTGACCGGTTCGGCTTTGGACTTGGAGTGGCGTGGCGGCTTTCCCGATACCATGACAACCTCATTTCTGCCTGCAGTAATCTAAACCTAGTCAGTGACGGCGGCAAAGGAAAGAGGCGAGCTCGAATTAGGTTCCAGAGTTATGGCGTAGAAGTTCAAACATCGCGGCCTCGCTCGGTTCTTCGGCGGCCTTGGCGTTTGCGCGGAAGATTTCCGGAACGAGAGAAAACACGTTGCGGCTGATGCAGATGAATCGTGTCGTTGCCAGCGCCGCCACGTATTTTTCCGTCGATACATGATGAAAAAAGGCCCGGGCCGCTTCCGATGAATAGAGCAGGACCACATCGGCAGCGCTTTCGACAAGTGCCGTCTCTAGCATCGTCTCCGAAATGTCGGAGGGCAGCATCTCGTAACAATCGACCGTTCTGAAGGGAATGCCGGCGGCGGCAAGGCCTTCCTCGAAGACGGCGCCACGGGGCCTGCCGGCGAGATAGAGCAGGGGTTCTTCTTCGGAAAATAGAGTCCGGTGCTCGGCCACCAGCGCGGTCAGACTCACGGCGTCGCCGGAGGCGGTGAAAATCCGTTCGAAGCCGGTTTTTTCCGCCGCTTCCGCCGTTGCTGCGCCGACGGCGAAAAGCGGTTTTGGCAGATAGGGAGCCAGCCCGTCCCGCGATGTTTCCAGCGCCCGCAGCGCCTCGGCGCTGGTCACCGCGATGGCCGCCAGCGGGGCGGATAGCGCCGAGACGGCGCGTTCGCGATGATGGGCGGGATAAAACAGCGGAAGAAGCACCGGCGCATGGCCAAGCGCTTCAAGCTTTACGGCCGTCCTTTCGCCCGAACGCTGCGGCCGGGTGACGACGATCCGCATCGGCTCAGCTCCAGCCTTCGAAGAAATTGCTGCCCGCCTTGGCGCGCACGTCTTCGCCTGCCTGCCGGCCGAGCTTTGCCGCATCGCGGCGGTTGCCGGAGGCTTCGATGCCGTGGCTCGTCTGGCCATCGGGGGTGAGGATCAGGCCGGAAAAATGCAATTCCTCGCCATTGCAGGTGGCGTAGCCGGCAATCGGCGTGCGACAGGAGCCATCGAGTGCTGCCAGAAACGCGCGCTCGCAGGTCACGGCATCATGAGTGGGCCTGTCGTTTATGGGAGCGAGCAGCTCGTCCATGCGCGTATCGCCGATGCGGCTTTCCACGCCGATTGCGCCCTGGGCCGGAGCAGGAGGGAATTCCTTCGGGTCGAGAATTTCCGTCGGCACATTGTCCTTACCAAGTCTCTTCAGGCCGGCAAAGGCGAGAAGCGTCGCATCCGCCTGGCCTTCCTCCAGCTTGCGCAGGCGAGTCTCGACCTGACCGCGAAAAATGATGACGCTCAGATCCGGCCGCAGGCGGCGGATCAGCGCCTGGCGGCGCAGGGATGCGGAACCGACCACGGCGCCTTGCGGCAGCTCCAGCAGCTTCGGTGCGGTACGGCCGATGAAGGCGTCGCGTATGTCTTCGCGCTGCAGGAAAGCGGACAGATAGAGGCCTTCGGGCAGAAGGGTCGGCATGTCCTTGGAGGAATGCACGGCCATATCGAGTTCGCCGGACAGAAGCTGGCTTTCCAGCTCCTCCGTAAAGAGGCCCTTGCCGCCGATTTCCGACAAAGCGCGGTCGGTTATCCGGTCGCCCTTGGTGGACAGCACGACGATTTCGAACATTTCTTCCGGCAGGCCATGCGCCGCCATCAGCCGGTTGCGCGTCTCGTAAGCCTGCGCGAGCGCCAGCGGGCTGCCGCGCGTGCCGATTCGGAAAGGTTTTGTTTGCATCCGCGTCTATCCATTGTTACCGGAGTTGTCTTAGACCAACTCAGCGCATGATCGCAATGAACGAACAGATTTGATGACCCCCTTTCTTCGTATCCTCGGCATAGAGACAAGCTGTGACGAAACCGCCGCATCCATTGTGGTTCGGCATGCGGACGGCCATGGCGAGATCGTCTCCGACGTCGTTTTGTCGCAGCTTGAGGAACACAGCGCCTATGGCGGCGTGGTGCCGGAAATTGCCGCGCGCGCCCATGTCGAGGCGCTGGATACGCTGGTGGAAGAAGCGCTGGAGCAGGCGGGCGTGACCCTTGCCGATGTCGACGCCATCGCCGCCACCTCCGGCCCCGGCCTCATTGGCGGCCTGCTGGTGGGTTTGATGACGGGCAAGGCCATCGCTAAGGCGGCCGGCAAGCCGCTTTACGCCATCAACCATCTGGAAGGCCACGCGCTGACGGCGCGCCTCACCGATGGTCTGTCTTTTCCCTATCTGATGCTGCTCGTCTCCGGCGGCCATACCCAGCTGGTGCTGGTGCGTGGCGTGGGCGATTATGAGCGTTGGGGCACCACCATCGATGACGCTTTGGGGGAGGCCTTCGACAAGACAGCGAAACTTCTGGGCCTGCCCTATCCCGGTGGACCAGCGGTCGAGAAGGCGGCGGCGAAGGGTGATCCGAACCGCTTTCCGCTTCCGCGCCCTATGGTCGGTGAAGCACGGCTCGACTTTTCCTTCTCCGGATTGAAGACGGCGGTGCGGCAGGCGGCTACCGCCATCGCGCCGCTTTCCGAGCAGGATATCGCCGATATCTGCGCCTCGTTCCAGAAAGCGGTGTCGCGCACGCTCAAGGATCGGATCGGCCGTGGCCTTGCCCGTTTCAGCCAGGAATTTCCGCATACAGAAACCGAGCCTGCTCTGGTCGTCGCCGGCGGCGTCGCCGCCAACCAGGAAATCCGCCAGACGCTGCAATCGCTTTGCGATACCCATGGCTTCCGCTTCGTCGCGCCGCCGCACCGGCTCTGTACGGATAATGCCGCGATGATCGCCTGGGCGGGGCTGGAGCGCATGGCGGACGGCCGGGATCCCGATCCGCTCGAAATCCCGCCGCGCTCGCGCTGGCCGCTGGATGGCAGTGCGGAGACATTGATCGGTTTCGGTAAAAGGGGAGCCAAGGCCTGATGCAGCGGGAGAAAATCGTCGTCATCGGCGCCGGCGCCTTCGGAACCGCGCTTGCCGTCGTCATCGCGCTGGAAAACCGGCATGACGTGACCCTGCTCGGCCGCGATCCATCGCTGATGGCCGACCTCAGGAGCGACCGCGTGCACGAGGCGGCCCTGCCGGGCGTCGATCTGCCGGATGCGCTTGAATTTTCCGCCGAGCCCGATGTGCTGGCCGGCGCCGGCATCGTCCTCTTCGCCATGCCCTCGCAGGCTCATGCCGATGCGGCCCGTCATTACGGCCCTTATCTGGCTAATGACTCAATCATTGTCACCTGCGCCAAGGGTATCGACCGCAGTTCCGGCCGGCTGCTGACGGAACTTTTGGAAGCGGAACTGCCGCATCATCCGATTGCGGTTCTGTCCGGTCCGGGCTTTGCGGCCGACATAGCGCGCGGTTTGCCGACGGCCATGGCGATCGCGGCGGAAGATGCGGCGATAGCCGAGCGGCTTGCGACCACGATTTCCGGCAAGACCTTCCGGCTTTATGCCTCGACCGACCGCATCGGCGTGCAGCTGGGCGGGGCGCTGAAGAATGTTCTTGCCATTGCCGCCGGCATCGTCGAAGGCGCGGGCCTTGGCGATTCCGCCCGTGCGGCGTTGATTTCGCGCGGCCTTGCCGAAATGTCGCGTCTCATCGTTGCGATGGGCGGGAAGGCGGACACGGTGCGCGGCCTCTCGGGCCTTGGCGATCTGGTGCTGACCGCCACCAGCCACCAGTCGCGAAACCTGCGTTTCGGTATCGCGCTTGGCCGGGGTGAGGGCAAGGATATGTCCGGCGGGCTGGTGGAGGGCGCTTTCGCGGCAGCCGTCGCTGCCCGGCTCGGGGAAAGTCACGCTGTCGACATGCCGGTTACCGAAGCGGTGGCCGCTATCATTGACGGCAATCTGGATGTGGCGAGCGCCATGCAACAATTGATGACACGGCCCATCACCACCGAATGAGGGCGGGTCTTCGCGCCAAACCGCTGACGCGTTTGGAAGACATGTTTTAACGAGGAGACGAAAATGCTGTTTGCCTTTATCTGCAAGGACAAGCCCGGTCATCTGAATGTGCGTATGGAAACACGCCCGGCGCATCTGGAGCACCTGAACAAGCTGAATGCCGAGGGCACGCTGAAGATCGCCGGCCCGTTTCTGGATGCCGAAGGCAAGCCGAATGGCAGCCTCGTGATCGTTGACGCCGCCGATATCGATGCCGCGAAGGCTCTCGCCGATGCCGATCCCTATGCCAAGGCCGGCCTGTTCGAAAGCGTTGACGTGAAGCCCTATAATTGGGTCTTCAACAATCCGGGAGCATGACCGGATATGGCGAATTACTGGCTTTACAAGTCCGAGCCGTTCAAATGGTCCTGGGAAATGCAGAAGGCCAAGGGCGAGGCGGGCGAAGAATGGACCGGCGTGCGCAATTATCAGGCGCGCAACAACATGCGCGCCATGAAGATCGGCGACAAGGGTTTCTTCTACCACTCCAATGAGGGGCTGGATGTCGTCGGCATCGTCGAAGTCTGCGCATTGTCGCATCCGGACTCGACTGCCGAAGGCGATCTGAAGTGGGATTGCGTCGATATCCGCGCCGTGTGCGACATGCCGCAGCCCGTTTCGCTGAAGGATGTGAAAGCCAATCCGAAGCTGGCGAAGATGTCGCTTGTCACTTCCATGCGGCTTTCCGTGCAGCCGGTGACGGAAGAGGAATATCTTGAGGTCTGCCGCATGGGCGGTCTCGCAAATCCACCGAAGTCACCGGAGTGATGCTTCGGTGAGGACCGATCCCGAACGCTTCATTCTCGACAATACCGCCATCATGCATCCGCCGCATGTGCCGGAGTTGCGTCTTCATCTCGCCACCGAAGCCCATGAGCTGTGGTTGAAGACGGAGGAGGAGCTGGAGGCGATCGGCCTGCCGCCGCCCTTCTGGGCCTTCGCCTGGGCCGGCGGGCAGGGGCTTGCCCGCTACGTTCTCGATCATCCCGACAGCGTCTCCGGCAGGCGCGTGCTGGATTTCGCCAGCGGCTCCGGTCTGGTCGCCATCGCTGCGGCAAAGGCGGGCGCGGGTGCTGTTCTGGCGGCCGATATCGATCCGTGGACAGAGACGGCCATTCGGCTGAATGCGGCTCTCAATGGCGTGGACATTGCTTTCACCGGGCTTGATCTGGTTGGGAAACCGGTCGAAGCGGATGTTCTGCTGGCCGGCGACGTGTTTTACGACCGCGCCTTTGCGGATCTTCTCGTACCGTGGTTTCTGGAACTGACGGAAAAAGGCGTGACCATCCTCGTCGGCGATCCCGGACGCGCTTATTTGCCCAAAGAGCGGCTTCGCCCGGAGGCGACCTATCAGGTGCCGGTGACGCGGGCTCTGGAAGACAGCGAAGTGAAGAAGACCACGGTGTGGCGTTTCATCTGATCAGCGCATCGCGCATTTGCAGTAAACCGCTTCATGCTTTTGCCGAAAATGCTTCAGGGCCGGATAATGCAGACGCCATGTTCATAGGCGCAGGCGTCGCCAGCGGTTTCAGCACGGACATTGATGATTTTCGCCTTTGGCGCAAGTTGCGCGCCCGTCGCAACCGCTGCGCCTTTCCGTGAAAGCCCGCCGCCAATTGCGAAATAATTGCCGTTGCCGCGAACGCGTAGCGCCGATATCGCACCGACGTAAGTACCGCCGGAGAGGGTGGATGGCAGCCCGTCCGTGGAGAAGCTTACCTGCGATTGACGATGTTGATAGTTGTGCTGATAATCACGGCGGCCATAAGAATTCTCTGCCGCCGCTGAAGGCACCACGGTGAAAATGACGCCTGCGACCATCATGGTCAAAGCGGCGATTCGGCGCTGTAACATGAGCCTCATTCTCCGGATTTTCTTGGTTAACCAAAGGTAAATTACACGATTCATGAATTACGTAAAGGTAAATATTTTAGGGGCGTAAATCTTGGAAACGCTCGATTTTTTATTTTGACGCAAAAAAATTCCAAAAAAAATTCGTGAACCAATCGATTAAATTGGAATCGGCCATGAAATGTGCTTGTCGTGATGCTCCCATGTGATTAAACGTCGCGGTTGGTGCAATGCACATTCTTTCGTCATGTGCTGTTGCTTGGGGGCGTCCTGTCTGATGGGCGCACGGGAAAACGCCGCGAGGTTCTGATGGCGAATGCGACTAATAACCGGCCTCTGTCGCCGCATCTTCAAGTTTACAAGCTGATTCCGACGATGGTTGCATCCATCGTGCACCGCATCACGGGCGGCGCGCTTTATTTCGGAACGCTTCTGGTTGCCTGGTGGCTGATCGCTATCGCCTCGGGTCCTGCCTATTACGACTGGGTCAACTGGGCGATGGGTACGATCATCGGCAGGCTCATCCTGATCGGATACACCTGGGCTCTGGTTCATCACATGCTTGGCGGCCTTCGCCATTTCATGTGGGATCTGGGCTACGGCTTCGAAAAGCACTTTACCACCAAGCTGGCGAAGGCCTCGTGGGTGGTGTCGATCTGTCTGACCGCGCTGATCTGGGTCATTGCCCTGATCGTGCGCTGAGGAGATTTTTCATGGATATGCGTACACCTCTCGGAAAGGTTCGCGGCCTCGGCTCCGCCAAAGAAGGCACCGACCATTTCTGGCGTCAGCGCGTGACTGCGGTCGCCAACGTTCCGTTGCTCATCTTCTTTGTCGTCTTCCTCATCAGATATGCCGGCGCGCCCTATCCGGAAGTCGTTGCGGCGCTGTCGAACCCGCTCGTTGCGGTCATCATGGCTCTGGTTTTGGTTTCCGGCCTCATCCACATGAAGCTCGGCATGCAGGTCATCATCGAAGACTACATTCACGCCGAGGTTTCGAAGCTCGTTCTTCTGATGCTCAATATGTTTTTCGCGGTTCTCATTGGCGGTCTTTGCATCTTCGCCATTCTGAAAATCGCATTCGCAGGATAATCCCGCCATGGCATCGATCAGTTCACCTTCCCAGAATGGCAAGGCTTACACCTATGTCGATCACTCCTATGACGTGATCGTGGTGGGCGCCGGCGGCGCGGGTCTGCGCGCAACGCTCGGCATGGCGGAACAGGGTTTCCGCACGGCTTGCATCACCAAGGTTTTCCCGACGCGCTCCCACACGGTTGCGGCGCAGGGCGGCATCGCCGCATCGCTCACCAATATGACGCCCGACTGTTGGCAGTGGCACCTTTACGACACCGTAAAGGGCTCCGACTGGCTGGGCGACGTCGATGCGATGCAATATCTCGCCATGGAAGCGCCGAAGGCGGTCTATGAGCTGGAACACTACGGCGTGCCTTTCTCGCGCAACGAAGAAGGCAAGATCTATCAGCGCCCGTTCGGCGGTCACATGCAGAATTACGGCGAAGGCCCGCCGGTGCAGCGCACCTGCGCCGCCGCTGACCGTACCGGTCACGCCATTCTGCACACGCTTTATGGCCAGTCGCTGCGCAACAATGCGGAATTCTTCATCGAATATTTCGCGCTCGACCTCATCATGTCTCCGGACGGCCGCTGCACCGGCGTCGTTGCCTGGAACCTCGATGACGGCACGATCCATCGCTTTGCCGCCAAGATGGTGGTTCTGGCGACCGGCGGTTACGGCCGCGCCTATTTCTCGGCGACCTCGGCCCATACCTGCACCGGCGACGGCGGCGGCATGATCGCCCGCGCTGGCCTGCCGCTTCAGGACATGGAATTCGTTCAGTTCCACCCGACCGGTATTTATGGCGCAGGCTGCCTGATCACCGAAGGTGCACGCGGCGAAGGCGGTTATCTCGTCAACTCCGAAGGCGAGCGCTTCATGGAGCGTTATGCGCCTTCCGCGAAGGACCTTGCGTCGCGCGACGTTGTCTCGCGCTGCATGACGATGGAAATCCGTGAAGGCCGCGGCGTCGGCAAGAACAAGGACCACATCTTCCTGCATCTCGATCACCTCGATCCGGCGATCCTGCATGAGCGTCTTCCGGGCATTTCCGAGAGCGCGAAGATTTTCGCCGGCGTCGACGTCACCCGCGAGCCGATCCCGGTCCTGCCGACGGTTCACTACAATATGGGCGGCATTCCGACCAACTATTGGGGTGAAGTGCTGAATGCCGATGCCAACAACCCGGAACGTATCGCGCCCGGCCTGATGGCTGTTGGCGAAGCCGGCTGCGCCTCGGTTCACGGCGCCAACCGCCTCGGTTCCAACTCGCTGATCGACCTCGTGGTCTTCGGCCGTGCAGCGGCGATCCGCGCCGCTCAGGTCATCAATCGTGACGAGGCTGTTCCCGCCCTCGATACGGCTGCCTGCGACAAGATCATGGAGCGCTTCAACGGTCTGCGTTACGCCAACGGCTCGACGCCGACGGCGGTGCTGCGCGACAAGATGCAGCGCGCCATGCAGGACGATGCGGCCGTGTTCCGCACGCAGGAATCGCTGGAAAGCGGTTGTCAGCGTCTTTCCGCCATCTGGAAGGAACTGCCTGACGTCAAGGTCACCGATCGTTCGATGGTCTGGAACTCCGATCTGGTCGAGACGCTCGAGCTGCACAACCTCATGGCCAATGCGATCACCACGGTCTATGGCGCGGAAGCGCGCAAGGAAAGCCGCGGTTCGCACGCCCGCGAGGATTTCGTCGACGGCCCGTTCGCCGGTCGCGACGACGTGAACTGGCGCAAGCACACGCTTGCCTGGGTCAGCCCGGAAGGCGACGTCAAGCTCGACTACCGCCCTGTTCACACCGACCTCATCGCCGACGGCATCGATCCGAAAAAGATCGAACCGAAGGCGCGCGTCTACTGATTTGAGGAACTGGATATGGTTGAACTCGCTCTCCCCAAGAATTCCCAGATCAGCGAAGGCAAGGTCTGGCCGAAGCCGGACGGCGCCAAGAATGTGCGCGAATACCGCATCTATCGCTGGAACCCGGATGACGGCCAGAACCCGCGCATCGATACCTATTATATCGATGTCGACGATTGCGGGCCGATGGTTCTGGATGCGCTTCTCTACATCAAGAACAATATCGACCCGACGCTGACGCTGCGCCGCTCCTGCCGCGAAGGCATCTGCGGCTCCTGCGCCATGAACATCGACGGCACCAACACGCTCGCCTGCACCAAGGGCATGGAAGAGATTAACGGCACGGTGAAGGTTTATCCGCTGCCGCACATGCCTGTCGTGAAGGACCTCGTTCCCGATCTGTCGAACTTCTACGCCCAGCATCGCTCCATCGAGCCCTGGCTGAAGACGGTTTCGCCGACGCCCGCCAAGGAGTGGAAGCAGAGCCATGAGGACCGCCTGAAGCTGGACGGTCTTTATGAGTGCATTCTCTGCGCCTGCTGCTCCACTTCCTGTCCCAGCTACTGGTGGAATGGCGACCGTTATCTCGGTCCGGCCGTTCTGCTGCAGGCCTATCGCTGGCTGATCGACAGCCGCGATGAGGCAACCGGCGAGCGTCTCGACAATCTCGAGGACCCGTTCCGCCTTTATCGCTGCCACACCATCATGAACTGCGCGCAGGCCTGCCCGAAGGGCTTGAACCCGGCCAAGGCGATTGCGGAAATCAAGAAGATGATGGTCGAGCGCCGCGTTTAAAGGCGATTCGCTGACGACAGAAAATTTAGCGGGCCGCGGTCTCGACCGTGGCCCTTTTTACAACCCGGCGTGGGAAAATTCGGTAAAAATCGACCGAAATGGTAATTATCCCGGCCATCGCTTGCGCAAGATAAGGCTTTGGTAATAATTCAGCCTTCTTGTTTGATCATGATCTTTCCGGAAGCGAGAGAATCGGGAGCTTGATATGCAATTCAGATATGTGGTGACGGGCCTTGCGGTTGTGATGACTCTCGCCGGTTGCCAACGTACCTCCTACGATTACAACAACAACGCCAGCAACAATCCCGGTTATACGCCGCCTTTGCAGGCGCAGCCGGTGCCCTCCGTCCAGTCCGGCGCGCTGCCGCCGCCCGGTGGCGCCACGGGCAGCCAGTTCCCGTCGGCACCTGCCTCGGCGGCCCCCGGTGGAACCAATGTCGCTTCTGCCGCTCCGCCGGCAGCCGCACTTGACGTTACCAAGGAATCCATGGTCGGCAATTGGCGCGTTTCCAATGGCGGCGCCAATTGCGACATGTTCCTGACGCTCACCAATCTCGGCAGCGGTTCTCGTGGCGGCACGCGTGGTTGCGCGGGCGAGCTGACGGCGATGGGGTCCTGGGAAGTGTCCGGCAAGATGGTTCTCTTCAAGAACCGTTCGGGCGATACGATTGGCCGCGTCTACAAGAGCGCCGATGCGCGCTTTGATGGCACCACCAATAGCGGCCAGCCGCTCAGCCTCAGCCGATGAGTCTTTCCGGTGCAGCCGGAACGCTCTTTTCGCTCTAAGCCTGTTCATTCGTCGCGGGTGCCTTCGTGCGCCCGCGTCCGAGGCGTTTATCCATGAAGCCCTTGCCCGATTACAATCATAGTGTCGTTGAACAGCTCAACGCATTGACGGCAGCTGGCACCTTGCAGGCCGATGCCGCCCAGCTTGGCGTGGCGGCGCATCTGGACCGTATCCTTGCCGATCTGAAGGCGCGCAAGCCCGCCAAGAAGAAGAGTGCGCTCGGCTGGATGTTTGCGCGCAAGTCCGGACCTGCGGCAGCCGTCAAGGGACTATATGTCTATGGCAGCGTCGGCCGCGGCAAGACGATGCTGATGGACATGTTCTACGAGATGGCGCCCGTTTCCTCCAAACGGCGCTGCCATTTTCATGAGTTCATGGCGGATGTGCATAATCGCGTGCATGCGCATCGGCAGAAGCTGAAGAATGGCGAAACCAAACAGGCCGATCCCATTCCGCCTGTCGCGGCCCAGCTTCTGGCGGAAGCGGAGCTCCTTTGCTTTGACGAGTTCACCGTCACGGATATTGCCGATGCGATGATCCTTGCGCGGCTGTTCAGCGAGCTGTTCGCCAATGGTTGTACATTGGTGACGACCTCCAACGTCGTGCCGGACAATCTCTACAAGGACGGTCTCAATCGCGGCCTGTTCCTGCCGTTCGTCGATCTCTTGAAAAAGCATGTGGAGGTGGTGACGCTGGACAGCCCCACCGATTACCGGATGGAGAAGCTGGAAAGCCTGCCCGTCTATGTCACGCCGCTCGACGGTTCGGCGGATCAGGCGATGGACATGGCATGGCGGCATATGATTGCCGGTCACCTCGTTGCACCGACCGAGATACCGATGAAGGGCCGTTCCATTCTGGTGCCGCGCGCCAGCGGCCGGGTTGCCCGTTTTTCCTTTTCCGATCTCTGCGAAAAGCCGCTTGGGGCTTCCGACTTCCTTGCCATCGCCAATCGTTTCGATACGGTCTTCATCGATCACATTCCGTTCTTGAACGCGGACAAGCGCAACGAGACCAAGCGTTTCATCATCCTCATCGATGCGCTTTACGACCACAGCGTCCGGCTTTTTGCCTCCGCTGCCGCCATGCCGGAAGACCTGCTCGGCAAGCGCAAGGGGACCGAAGGTTTCGAGTTCGATCGCACCGCCTCGCGCCTGTTTGAAATGCGCAGTGCGGATTATCTGGCGCTGCACCACGAAAAACGCCAGAAAGTTTGACACTTTCGTGACGTATTTTCTTACGTTTACGTAAGAAAATAATGATCTAAACGATTGAAAATATTCACCAGAAAAGAATCTGTTGCCAATTTTAGCCAATGGGGCTAATCGGAGTGCGACAATTTGGCTGCCGGTTTGGCGCGGTGAAATTGAATTGAAGCTCAAGAGGAAGCATTCGATGGCTCGCAAAAAAATTGCACTTATTGGTTCTGGCATGATCGGCGGCACGCTGGCGCATCTCGCCAGCCTGAAGGAACTGGGCGATATCGTCCTCTTCGATATTGCTGACGGCATCCCGCAGGGCAAGGGTCTGGATATTGCCCAGTCCGGCCCGGTTGAAGGCTTCAATGCAAAGCTCACCGGCGCTTCCGACTACGCCGCCATCGAAGGTGCTGACGTCTGCATCGTCACCGCTGGCGTTGCCCGCAAGCCGGGCATGAGCCGCGACGATCTTCTCGGCATCAACCTCAAGGTCATGGAACAGGTCGGCGCCGGCATCAAGAAATATGCCCCGAACGCTTTCGTCATCTGCATCACCAACCCGCTCGACGCCATGGTCTGGGCGCTGCAGAAGTTCTCCGGCCTGCCGAAGAACAAGGTCGTCGGCATGGCCGGTGTTCTCGACAGCGCCCGTTTCCGCCTGTTCCTCGCCGAAGAATTCAACGTTTCGGTTGAAGACGTCACCGCCTTCGTTCTCGGCGGCCACGGCGACACCATGGTGCCGCTCGCACGCTACTCCACGGTTGCCGGCGTTCCGCTGACCGATCTCGTCAAGATGGGCTGGCTGACGGCCGAGCGCCTCGAGCAGATCATCCAGCGCACCCGTGACGGCGGCGCGGAAATCGTCGGCCTGCTGAAGACCGGTTCGGCCTATTATGCGCCGGCCGCTTCGGCAATCGAAATGGCAGAATCCTATCTCAAGGACAAGAAGCGCGTTCTGCCCGCCGCTGCCCACCTCTCGGGCCAGTATGGCGTTGACGACATGTATGTCGGCGTGCCGACCATCATCGGCGCCGGCGGTATCGAGCGCATCATCGAGATCGAACTCAACAAGGAAGAAGAAGCCGCCTTCCAGAAATCCGTCGGCGCTGTCGCTGGTCTTTGCGAAGCCTGCGTCAACATCGCTCCGTCGCTGAAGTAATAGCCTAGCGGCTCCAAACAGGGATTATTCCATGAATATTCACGAATATCAGGCCAAGGCTCTTCTGAAGGGCTACGGCGCGCCGGTTGCTGAAGGCGTCGCCATTCTCAAGGTCGAAGAAGCCGAAGCTGCCGCCAAGCAGCTTCCCGGCCCGCTCTACGTCGTCAAGAGCCAGATCCACGCTGGCGGCCGCGGCAAGGGCAAGTTCAAGGAACTCGGCCCGGACGCCAAGGGCGGCGTTCGTCTGGCGAAGTCCATCGACGAAGTCGTTTCCCACGCCAAGGACATGCTCGGCAACACGCTGGTAACGGCGCAGACCGGTGAAGCCGGCAAGCAGGTCAACCGTCTCTACATCGAAGACGGCGCGGACATTGCCCGCGAGCTCTACTGCTCGCTGCTGGTTGACCGTTCCGTCGGCCAGGTCGCGTTCGTGGTTTCCACGGAAGGCGGCATGGACATCGAGGCTGTTGCCCACGACACGCCGGAAAAGATCCACACCATCGCCATCAACCCGGAAAAGGGTGTGAGCGACGCTGACGTTGCCGCGATCTCCAAGGCTCTCGAGCTTGACGGCGTTGCTGCCGAAGACGCCAAGGCGCTCTTCCCGATCCTCTACAAGGCCTTTAATGAGAAGGACATGGCTCTCCTCGAGGTCAACCCGCTGATCGTCATGGAAAATGGCCATCTGCGCGTTCTCGACGCCAAGATGTCCTTCGACGGCAACGCGCTGTTCCGCCACGACGACGTCAAGGCGCTGCGCGACGAGACCGAAGAAGACGCCAAGGAAATCGAAGCCTCCAAGTGGGACCTCGCTTACGTTGCTCTCGACGGCAACATCGGCTGCATGGTCAATGGTGCCGGTCTCGCCATGGCGACGATGGACATCATCAAGCTTTACGGCAAAGAGCCGGCTAACTTCTGCGACGTCGGCGGCGGCGCCGGCAAGGAGAAGGTTGCGGCAGCCTTCAAGATCATCACGGCCGACCCGAAGGTCGAGGGCATCCTCGTCAACATCTTCGGCGGTATCATGAAGTGCGACGTCATCGCCGAAGGCGTAATCGCCGCGGTGAAGGAAGTCGGTTTGCAGGTTCCGCTCGTCGTTCGCCTCGAAGGCACCAACGTCGAACTTGGCAAGAAGCTTCTCAACGAATCTGGCCTTGCGATTACGGCTGCTGACGATCTGGACGACGCAGCCAAGAAGATCGTCGCGGCGATCAACGGCTAATTGAGGGACCGGAAATAATGTCTATTCTTGTTAATAAAGACACGAAGATCCTCGTTCAGGGTCTGACCGGCAAGACCGGCACCTTCCACACCGAACAGGCGCTTGCCTATTACGGCACGCAGATGGTTGGCGGTATTCACCCGAAGAAGGGCGGCGAAACCTGGACCGGTTCCAAGGGTGAAAGCCTGCCGATCTTCGCAACTGTTGCCGAAGCCAAGGAAAAGACCGGCGCAGACGCGTCCGTGATCTACGTTCCGCCGGCAGGTGCAGCGGACGCCATCATCGAAGCCATCGATGCGGAAATTCCGTTTATCACCTGCATCACCGAAGGTATCCCGGTCATGGACATGGTTCGCGTCAAGGCTCGCCTCGACCGCTCCAAGTCGCGCCTGCTCGGCCCGAACTGCCCGGGTATCCTGACGCCGGAAGAATGCAAGATCGGCATCATGCCGGGCTCCATCTTCCGCAAGGGTTCGGTCGGTATCGTTTCGCGTTCGGGCACGCTCACCTATGAAGCCGTGTTCCAAACCTCCAACGAAGGCCTCGGCCAGACCACTGCTGTCGGCATCGGCGGCGACCCGGTCAAGGGCACCGAGTTCATCGACGTGCTGGAAATGTTCCTCGCCGACGACGCCACGCAGTCGATCATCATGATCGGCGAAATCGGCGGCTCGGCTGAAGAGGATGCGGCGCAGTTCCTGATCGACGAAGCCAAGAAGGGCCGCAAGAAGCCGATGGCCGGCTTCATCGCGGGCCGTACGGCTCCGAAGGGCCGCACCATGGGCCACGCCGGCGCTGTCGTTTCCGGCGGCAAGGGTGACGCAGAGTCCAAGATTGCGGCAATGGAAGCAGCCGGTATCAAGGTATCGCCCTCTCCGGCGCGCCTCGGCAAGACGCTGGTTGAAGTCCTCAAGGGCTGAGACCACATGACATCGGTAACGGGCGGCGCGGCTTCAATGCCACGCTGCCCGATGCCGCAAGGAACGACAGACAGAACGGCATACCGCCCCGGCGGCAGACAGCAATAATCAAAGCGGCAGGCCGGCGAACGGCCCTAACGGCATCGAGGAGGCGGACGGATAAGTCCGCAAGAACACAATGGCAAGGCAAGAAGCGAACGAGCAGTTTCAGATCACGTCGTTTCTGGACGGCGCGAATGCAGCCTATATCGAGCAGCTCTATGCCCGGTACGAAGAGGACCCCTCTTCCGTGTCGCCGGAGTGGCAGAGCTTCTTCAAGGCGTTGTCCGATAATCCGGAAGACGTGAAGAAGGCGGCCAAGGGCGCCTCCTGGAAGCGTGCCAACTGGCCGATCCCGGCGAATGGCGAACTGGTATCCGCACTCGACGGCAACTGGGCCACGGTCGAAAAGGCCATCGAGAAGAAAGTTCAGGCGAAAGCCGAGGCCAAGAGCGCCGATACCGGCAAGCCGGTCAGCCAGGCGGAAGTTCTGCAGGCGACCCGTGACAGCGTTCGCGCCATCATGATGATCCGCGCCTATCGCATGCGCGGCCACCTGCATGCCAAGCTCGATCCGCTCGGCATCGCGGTCGCGGTTGAGGATTACAACGAGCTGTCGCCGAAGTCCTACGGCTTCGAGGAAAGCGACTACGACCGCAAGATTTTCATCGATAACGTGCTCGGCCTCGAATATGCGACCGTGCGTGAGATGATCGATATTCTGGAGCGCACTTACTGCTCCACCATCGGCGTCGAATTCATGCACATGTCCAGCCCGGAAGAAAAAGGCTGGATTCAGGAGCGCATCGAAGGTCCGGACAAGGGCGTTGCCTTCACGGCTGAAGGCAAGAAGGCCATTCTGTCCAAGCTGGTCGAGGCCGAAGGCTACGAGCAGTTCCTCGACGTGCGCTTCAAGGGCACCAAGCGTTTCGGCCTCGATGGCGGTGAATCGCTGATCCCGGCGCTGGAGCAGATCATCAAGCGCGGCGGCCAGGAAGGTCTGGAAGAAGTCGTTCTCGGCATGGCCCACCGCGGTCGCCTGAACGTTCTGACCAACGTGATGGGCAAGCCGCATCGCGCCGTGTTCCATGAGTTCAAGGGCGGTTCGTTCAAGCCTGACGATGTCGAGGGTTCGGGCGATGTGAAGTACCACCTCGGTGCGTCCTCCGACCGCGAATTCGACGGCAACAAGGTTCACCTGTCGCTGACGGCCAATCCGTCGCACCTTGAAATCGTCAACCCCGTTGTCATGGGCAAGGCCCGCGCCAAGCAGGACCAGCTGGCCAAGGTATGGGACGGCGACATCATTCCGCTGTCGGAACGCGCCAAGGTGCTGCCGCTCCTGCTGCACGGCGATGCCGCTTTTGCGGGTCAGGGCGTGGTTGCGGAAATTCTCGGCCTTTCCGGTCTGCGCGGTCACCGCGTTGCCGGCACCATGCACTTCATCATCAACAACCAGATCGGCTTCACGACGAACCCGGCCTTCTCGCGTTCGTCGCCCTATCCGTCCGACGTTGCCAAGATGATCGAAGCGCCGATCTTCCACGTCAACGGCGACGATCCGGAAGCGGTTACCTATGCGGCCAAGGTTGCGACCGAATACCGTATGAAGTTCCACAAGCCTGTCGTCATCGACATGTTCTGCTACCGCCGCTTCGGCCATAACGAAGGCGATGAGCCGGCGTTTACGCAGCCGAAGATGTACAAGGTTATCCGTGGCCACAAGACAGTCGCGCGCATCTATGCCGACCGCCTGATCGCGGAAGGCCTGATGAACGAAGGCGAATTCGAGAAGATGAAGGCCGACTGGCGCGCTCATCTCGAGCAGGAATTCGAGGCAGGCCAGTCCTACAAGCCGAACAAGGCCGACTGGCTGGACGGTCAGTGGTCGGGTCTGCGCGCCGCCGACAATGCCGATGAGCAGCGTCGCGGCAAGACCGGCGTACCGATGAAGCAGCTCAAGGAAATCGGCAAGAAGCTGTCGACCATTCCGGAAGGCTTCAGCGCCCACCGCACGATCCAGCGCTTCATGGAAAACCGCTCGCAGATGGTCGAGACGGGTGAAGGCATCGACTGGGCAATGGCGGAAGCGCTTGCGTTCGGTTCGCTCGTTGCCGACGGCCACAAGATTCGTCTTTCCGGTCAGGATTGCGAACGCGGCACCTTCTCGCAGCGTCACTCGGTCCTTTACGATCAGGAGACCGAAGAGCGTTATATTCCGCTCGCCAATCTTTCGCCGACGCAGGCCCGTTACGAAGTCATCAACTCGATGCTTTCGGAAGAAGCCGTTCTCGGTTTCGAATACGGCTACTCGCTGGCCCGTCCGAACGCGCTGACCCTTTGGGAAGCCCAGTTCGGCGACTTCGCCAACGGCGCGCAGGTGGTGTTCGACCAGTTCATCTCTTCGGGTGAACGCAAGTGGCTGCGCATGTCCGGTCTCGTCTGCCTTCTGCCGCATGGTTACGAAGGTCAGGGCCCGGAACACTCGTCCGCCCGTCTGGAGCGCTGGCTGCAGATGTGCGCCGAAGACAATATGCAGGTTGCCAACTGCACGACGCCGGCCAACTACTTCCACATCCTGCGCCGCCAGGTGAAGCGCGACTTCCGCAAGCCGCTGATCCTGATGACGCCGAAGTCGCTGCTGCGTCACAAGCGCGCCACCTCTTCGCTGGCCGAGCTTGCAGGCGAGTCCTCCTTCCACCGTCTCCTGTGGGACGATGCGGAGGTCATCAAGGACGGTCCGATCAAGCTGCAGAAGGATTCGAAGATCCGCCGCGTCGTCATGTGCACGGGCAAGGTCTATTACGATCTGCTCGAGGAACGCGAAAAGCGCGGTATCGACGATATCTACCTGCTGCGTATCGAACAGCTTTACCCGTTCCCGGCCAAGGCGCTCATCAACGAGCTGTCGCGCTTCCGCAATGCGGAGATGGTCTGGTGCCAGGAAGAGCCAAAGAACATGGGTGCGTGGTCGTTCATCGATCCTTACCTGGAATGGGTTCTGGCGCATATCGACGCCAAGTACCAGAAGGTCCGTTACACGGGCCGTCCGGCTGCCGCCTCTCCGGCGACCGGCCTGATGTCCAAGCACCTGGCGCAGCTTGCTGCGTTCCTGGAAGACGCGCTGGGAGAGTGAAAACTCTCCCGCATCGCCCCGCAAAAAAGACACCTGAATAACGGAACTAGATCATGGCCACTGAAATCCGCGTACCAACCCTCGGCGAATCCGTCAGCGAAGCGACCGTCGGCACCTGGTTCAAGAAGGTCGGCGATACCGTCAAGGCCGACGAACCGCTCGTTGAACTGGAAACCGACAAGGTTACCGTCGAAGTCCCGGCGCCTGCGTCCGGCGTTCTCACCGAAATCGTTGCGCAGAACGGCGAGACCGTCGGTCTCGACGCGCTTCTCGGCCAGATCGCCGAAGGTGCTGCCGGCGCTGCGACCTCTGCACCCGCTGCCGAACCGGCAAAGCCTGCCGCAGCTGCCGCACCGGCACCTGCCGCCGTTGCCGCACCGGCAACCGGCTCCATGCCGCCCGCACCTGCCGCCGGCAAGCTGCTTGCTGAAAACAACCTGTCCGCCGATCAGGTCGACGGTTCGGGCAAGCGTGGCCAGGTTCTGAAGGGTGACGTTCTCGCCGCTGTCGCCAAGGGCGTTTCGGCACCGGCCGCCGTTCCGGCTCCGGCTGCTGCCCCCCGCCCGGTTTCCGCGGAGCAGGATGCCGTTCGCGAAGAGCGCGTGAAGATGACCCGCCTGCGCCAGACCATTGCCCGCCGCCTGAAGGACGCGCAGAACACCGCCGCCATGCTGACCACCTATAACGAGGTGGACATGAGCGCCGTCATGGACCTGCGCAACCGCTACAAGGACGTGTTCGAGAAGAAGCATGGCGTCAAGCTCGGCTTCATGGGCTTCTTCACCAAGGCCGTGACCCACGCGCTGAAGGAACTGCCCGCCGTCAACGCTGAAATCGACGGCACGGACATCATCTACAAGAACTATTGTCACGTCGGCATGGCTGTCGGCACCGACAAGGGCCTCGTCGTTCCGGTTATCCGCGATGCCGACCAGCTCTCCATCGCCGGTGTCGAAAAGGAACTCGGCCGCCTCGCCAAGGCAGCGCGTGACGGTTCGCTCGGCATGGCCGACATGCAGGGCGGTACCTTCACCATCACCAATGGCGGTGTCTACGGTTCGCTGATGTCTTCGCCGATCCTCAATGCACCGCAGTCGGGCATCCTCGGTATGCACAAGATCCAGGAGCGTCCGGTCGCCATCGGCGGTCAGGTCGTCATCCGTCCGATGATGTATCTTGCGCTCTCCTACGATCACCGTATCGTTGACGGCAAGGAAGCCGTGACCTTCCTCGTCCGCGTCAAGGAAAGCCTGGAAGATCCGGAACGTCTGGTTCTCGATCTCTAAGACTGAAACAGGGGAGAAGAGGGATGGAAAACCTGGCCGGCGGGAATGGACCTTTCGTGTTCCTGCTGGCGCTCAGCGTCATTCTTCTTCTCCTGCATATCTGCCTTCAGGCCATGTCCGCGACGCGGGAACTCGGCCTTGCCTGGAATGCGGGCGCGCGCGATACCCGGCAGGACCTCAAAGGGGTGTTTGCAGGGCGTGCGCAGCGCGCCTCGGATAATTTTCGCGAGACCTATCCGGCTTTCGTCGGTCTCACTCTCGCTCTTGCGATCGCCGGTGACGCTTCCGGCTGGGGGCTGACGGGCGGCTGGATATGGACCATGGCGCGCATCGTCTACATCCCGCTTTATCTGGCAGGCGTGCCCTATGTACGATCGATCGCCTGGGTCGTGTCCCTTGGCGGTCTGGTCCTCATGCTTGTCGCGCTGATCTGAGGTCGAGCCTATGCATCAATATCTCATCGAACTTGCATCCCTTATGGCGATCTTCTCCTTTGCGATCGTCTCGCCCGGCGCCGATCTCGCTATGGTGATGCGCCAGGCCATGGTACATGGTCGCAAGCAGGCCATCATCACTAGCTTCGGGGTGGGGACGTCTCTGATGTTCCACGTCACCTATACGATCCTCGGACTTGGCCTCATCATCTCCCAGTCGATCTATCTCTTCAACATCGTCAAATGGCTGGGCGTCGCCTATCTGATCTATATCGGCGTCAAGGCGCTGCGCGCCGGCAAGACCGAATTGCCCGCCGCTGAAGGTGAAGGCGTTCAGGCGAAAAGCAGCCAGACGGCGCTTAAGGCTTTCACGCTCGGTTTCGCGGCGAACGCGCTCAATCCCAAGCCGGTGTTTTTCTTCCTGTCGATCTTTTCGACGGTCGTTCACGCTCACACGCCGGTCGCCATCAAGTTCGGATACGGCCTCGTCATGGCGAGCTGCCTTATCCTGTGGTTCGTCGGTGTCAGCCTGTTCATGACGACGCCGCGCATGCGGGCCGCATTTCAGCGCGCCAGCCAATGGATCGACCGCACCAGCGGTGTGGTCTTCATCGCTCTCGGTATAAAACTCGCAACGGAAAAAGCGGCCTGAGTTTCAGGTCAAACGCAAGCAGGGCAATGATCCGGCATCTTGCCCGACATCAATCAGGAAAACGAACATGGCATATGATGTAGTTGTAATCGGCACGGGCCCCGGCGGTTATGTTTGCGCGGTCAAGGCGGCACAGCTCGGCCTGAAGGTCGCTGTCATCGAAAAGCGCGCGACCTATGGCGGCACCTGCCTCAATGTCGGCTGCATCCCGTCCAAGGCGCTGCTGCACGCGTCCGAAACCTTCGCGCATGTCGCCCATGGTGTCGATACGCTCGGCATCGAAGTCGCCGCGCCGAAGCTGAACCTCGAAAAGATGATGGGCCATAAGGACGGCGTGGTGAAGGCCAATGTCGACGGCGTCGCCTTCCTGTTCAAGAAGAACAAGATCGATGCGTTCCAGGGCACCGGCAAGGTGGTTTCCGCCGGCAAGGTTTCCGTCACCAACGACAAGGGTGAGAGCCAAGAAATCGAAGCGAAAAACATCGTCATCGCCACGGGTTCGGATGTTGCCGGCATTCCGGGCGTTCAGGTCGATATCGATGAAAGCGTCATCGTGTCCTCCACCGGCGCGATCGCTCTTTCCAAGGTTCCGGAAAAGCTCATCGTTGTCGGCGGCGGCGTCATCGGCCTCGAGCTCGGTTCGGTCTGGTCGCGTCTCGGCGCCAAGGTCACTGTCGTTGAATATCTCGACAATATTCTCGGCGGCATGGATGGTGAAGTTTCCAAGCAGGCCCAGCGCCTGCTCGCCAAACAGGGTCTCGATTTCAAGCTCGGCGCGAAGGTGACGGCCGTTGAAAAGACCGCTGCCGGTGCAAAGGTGGTGTTCGAGCCGGTCAAGGGCGGCGCTGCCGAAACGCTGGAAGCAAACGTCGTGCTGATCTCCACCGGCCGCAAGCCCTATACCGAAGGTCTCGGCCTTGCGGAAGCCGGCGTTGTGCTGGACAGCCGCGGCCGCGTCGAAATCGACGGTCACTACAAGACCAATGTCGATGGCATCTATGCGATCGGCGACGTGGTGAAGGGTCCGATGCTGGCGCACAAGGCGGAAGACGAGGGCGTTGCTCTCGCGGAAATCCTCGCCGGCCAGCGCGGCCACGTAAACTACGACGTCATTCCGGCAGTCGTTTATACGCAGCCTGAAATCGCTTCCGTCGGCAAGACCGAAGAAGAACTGAAGGCCGCAGGCATCGCCTACAAGGTCGGCAAGTTCCCCTTCACCGCCAATGGCCGCGCCCGCGCCATGCAGGTGACGGATGGTTTCGTCAAAATCCTCGCCGACAAGGAAACCGACCGGGTTCTTGGCGGCCACATCGTCGGCTTCGGCGCTGGCGAAATGATCCACGAAATCACCGTGCTGATGGAATTCGGCGGTTCTTCGGAAGATCTGGGCCGCACCTGCCATGCGCACCCGACCATGTCGGAAGCCGTGAAGGAAGCGGCGCTGGCGACCTTCTTCAAGCCGATCCACATGTGATCGGTGTTGGAGCCATCTGCTCCAACATTAAATTTCAGTCATCTGCCAAACCCCGGCTTGCCATGCAGGCCGGGGTTTTCCATACTCGCGCCACAGCCTGTCTAACCTTTTGATAAAAGGCAATAAAATGGCGTTTCCAAGTCAAGTTTCCTTCACCGTTCCGCAGCGCATCATTCATTGGGCGATGGCGCTTCTGATCTTCTTCAACCTGTTGTTTCCAGATGGGATGGAACATGCCTACCGGCTGATGCGGCGGGGCGAAACACTGACGCCGGAACAGGTATCTTCGGCCAATATTCACGCCTATGTCGGCTTCACCATTCTGTTGCTTGCGGTGCTGCGCCTCTGTCTACGCTTCTTCCAGGGCGTGCCGCCGCATCCGGCCGAAGAACCGAGGCCGTTTCAGATTGCGGCGAAGGTGGCGCATTTCACCTTTTATGCCCTGTTCCTCGTCCTGCCCCTGTCCGGTATTGCCGCTTATTATTTCGGCGCTCAGCCGGCCGGGCAGCTGCATTCCGGTCCCTTCAAGGCGCTGATGTGGGTGTTGATCGCCGGCCACGTCGTCGCCGTTCTGGTTCACCAGTTCTACTGGCGCACCAATGTCCTGAAGCGCATGACGCACGGCTAAGCGGCGGTTTGTCGCGTTTCCGGTTCCTCGGAAAAAGAGGAAGGTGACCCTTGCCGCATGGCGCGGCCGGGGTTCGGGAATGCAGGATATCGAAGACATATTGCCGGGCGCAGACTGGCAGGATCGCTATCAGGGAGAGATGGTGACGCCGGAGCCGTCCTCACTCGATGTGAGCAGGCTCCTTCTCGATCATCCTCCGGCGTGGATCCGCAGCCTTATGGCGCTTCGAAACCGCGTGGTGGCGCTTTTCGGTTTAAGAACGGTCGAAATGGCGGCTGGGACGTCGGCAGGCGGTTTTCCCGTCCTGTCCTCCACGCCACAGCGGACTGTGCTCGGCTTCGACGACCGCCATCTCGATTTCCGGATCGTCGTCGATCTCGAAGAGAAGGAAAACCGCCAGCTGGTGTGTGTCACCACCATCGTCAGGCGCAAGAACCTGTTCGGGCGGCTTTATCTTCTTGTCGTCGGACCGTTTCACCGCCGCATCGTGCCGGCGACGATGCGGCCGTTCTGCGCCAATGTCCGGCCCGTCAGCATCGGGAATGAGCCGGTCAATCGACCCGCGTGAGGGTGAAGCCTTCCGCGCGCAGCAATTCGACAAGGCCTTCCTCGCCCGGCAAATGCAGTGCGCCCACGGCCATGAAAACATTGCCCCTGGCAAGCTCGGGGGCCGCCCGTTCCGCCATGACGTGGTTGCGATCGGTGATGATGCGCTGCTCGAAGGCGGCGTAGCCCTGTTCGCTTTCAGCCGCAGCCTTCTTGGGGTCCAGGCTTTTCAGCATGGGCATGGTCATGCCGATATCGCCGGCGACGTAAAGATCGGTCATGGTTGTCATGATGTCATCCATGCGGTCGCCCAGTTCGAGCGTTTCGATCAGCGCCTGAAGATGAAATTCCATCGGCAGCTCGGACATGGCCGTCAGCTGTTCCACCATGGTCTCCAGCCCGACAAGGTGTTTTCCGTCAGCAATGGCATCTTCGGCCAGCTTCTTGTCCAGAAAGGAGAGACCGGTGGCCTTGCGGGCGAATTCACAGGCGGGAAGGGCGACGAAGCTCGAAAGCATCCACGGCTTCATGCGCGATACGGCGTTCAGCGGGATGCCGCGCTCCTTGAGACCCTTTTCCAGACGGGCGACATTTTCCGGCGACAGGATGTCGGTGATCGATTTGCCATCCAGAAACATGGTGAGTTCGGGCTTGCTCAGCAGCGAGGCCGCGACCTTCTTGTCATCGACGATTTCGTCCGATTCCACGATCACCGTCGCGGCTTTTTCGAAGGCGGGGCTGGCGGCGGCAGGCATTTCCAGAACACGCGGATCGGTGACATGCATGGTGCCGAGAAGATAGGAGGTGGGCGTTCCCGCCTTTTCGATGCGCCAGAAATTGCCCTTGCCGTTGGGGATCGCGGCCGCTTCCTGCTCGATCTTTGCGAAGGTCTGCGGATCGGTCTTGCGCATTTCCACGAGAATGTCGCTGCCTGTGCAGGTGATCTGCTGCTGCGCGGCTTCCGCTTGCCCCAGCGAAAGCAAGGTCATGAGCAGGATTGCGACGGCGGTGACATGCAGGGCGGCAAGCAGCCACAGCAGGGCGTCGCCGGTCTTGCCCATCAGGGTGGCGGTGAGGTTTTGCGGTTTTATCAGGCTGTGCATCGGTCCAATCCGGTTGTCGTTCGCTTATAGAACGGCGGCTTGGATGTCTGGTTAATGATTATGGTTAACCATTTCCTGCTTCATGCGCGAGGATGGGCGTTGTCGTAGATTTCCAGCAGTCTCGCAGTGTCGACGCCGGTATAGATCTGTGTGGTGGAGAGGCTCGCATGGCCGAGCAGTTCCTGAATGGTGCGCAGGTCGCCGCCGCCGGCGAGAAGGTGCGTGGCGAAGGAGTGGCGCAGCGCATGCGGTGTGGCGTTTTCCGGCAGGCCGAAAGCGCCGCGCAGTTTCTGCATTTCCCTCTGGATGATGGCGGGCTGCAGCTTGCCGCCGCGTGCGCCGAGGAACATGGGCTCATCCGCCGACAGGGCATAGGGGCAAAGCTTCCTGTAGGTATCGACAGCTTCCGTCACCACCGCCAGCAGGGGCACAATCCGCGTCTTGTTGCCTTTGCCGGTAATGCGCAGGCTGCGGGCGCCGGGCGGGAAATCGGCCGGGGTCAGACCGAGCGCCTCGGAAATGCGAAGGCCACAGCCATAAAGCAGTGAAAGAACCGCGGCATTGCGGGCGGCGATCCATGGTTCGTCGTTCAGTTGCGCTTCACTCGTGGTGATTTTCAGCGCCTGCCGGTCGGTCAGCGGTTTCGGTAGCGATTTCGGCTGTTTTGGCGCGCGCATGGCGGTGGCGCCTGCGGCATTCACCAGGCCTTTTTTCTGCAGGTGATGAAGCAGGGAGCGCAGGCCTGCCAGATGCCTGCCCAGCGAACGTGCGCCGGCGCCTTCCTTGCGCCGGTTTGCCAGAAAGGCGCGAAGATCCACCGGGCGCAGATCGGCAATATCGGCGATGGAGGCCGGTTTGCCGATGTAACCAGTCAGGAATGTCAGAAATTGCCTGGTATCGCGCTCATAAGCCTCGACGGTATTGTCCGAAAGCCGGCGTTCGCCGGCGAGGGCGGCGAGCCAGGACTGGCGCTCGGCAAGAAGATCGGCTTGGGCAAATGTCAGGATTTCAGTCATGGGGCGCTCCATTCCGTGCTTCGAAACTATGCGCTTATGGTCAGCATTTGGTTAAGAGGTGGACTTTGCAAGGCGGGCCCACTACATCCGGGCGGTTTCCTTTTTCCTGTCGCCGGGGCATGGTCGCCACATCATGGCAAAAGATTCGTCCGATCTGTTTGGGGCTCTGTTCGACCCGCCGTCGCCCACGCGCACGGTGCCCGTTCTCGTGCCCATGCCGGCGCCGGGGCCCTACAGCTATTCGGTGCCCGAAGATATGGTGGTGGAGACCGGTTCGGTTGTGCAGGTGCCGCTCGGCCCCCGGCAGGTCTTCGGCGTGGTGTGGGACGATGCCGGAGAAAAGAGCGTCGATCCGAAGAAGCTGCGGCCCATCACCAAAAGTTTCGAGTGCCCGCCGCTGAAGGCGGAAATGCGCCGCTTCGTCGACTGGGTCGCCGCCTATACGCTTTCTCCGCCCGGCCTCGTGGCCCGCATGGCCCTCAGAGCGCCCGCGGCCTTCGATCCCGAGCCGATGATCGAGGGGCTGCGGCTGACCGAAGGCCGACCGGAGCGCCTTACCCCCGCCCGCGAGCGGGTGATGGAACTGGCGGCTGAAGGGCATGGCTGGACGAAGAGCGGGCTTGCCCATGCCGCCGGCGTTTCGACCAGCGTGATCGACGGTCTCGTCAAGCAGGGCGTGTTCGAGACGGTGTTTCTGCCGGCGCCGCCTGTCGTGGCCGAGCCCGATCCTGATTATGTCGAGCCGCGTCTGGAAGGCCCGCAGAAACAGGCCGCTTCGGAGATACTCGAGGATGTGCGCAAGGGCGGGTTTCATGTTTCGCTGATCGACGGCGTCACGGGTTCTGGCAAAACCGAGGTCTATTTCGAGGCGGTGGCCGAGACACTCCGTCAGGGCAGGCAGGTTCTCATCCTGTTGCCCGAAATTGCGCTGACAGCGGCCTTTCTTGAACGTTTTCAGGACCGTTTCGGTGCAAAACCGGCGGAATGGCATTCGGACCTGTCACCGCGCATGCGGGAAAAAGTCTGGCGGCAGGCGGTGACGGGCGAAGTGAAGGTGGTGGCCGGCGCGCGCTCGGCACTTTTCCTGCCCTTCGACAATCTCGGTCTGATCATCGTCGATGAGGAGCACGACCCGGCCTACAAGCAGGAAGACCGCGTCTATTATAATGCCCGCGACATGGCGGTGGTGAGAGCGCGGATCGCGGAATTCCCTGTTGTGCTGGTGTCGGCCACGCCATCGGTGGAAAGTCAGGTCAACGGTAGTTCGGGGCGTTATAACACCATTCACCTGCACACGCGGTTTGGCGATGCAGCGATGCCCGATCTGCACCTTGTCGATATGCGCCGTCATCCGCCGGAACGGGGAGGGTTTCTGTCGCCCGTCCTGCTGCGCGGCATCGGCAAGACCATCGAGAAGGGCGAGCAGGCGCTTCTTTTCCTCAATCGTCGCGGTTATGCGCCGCTGACGCTCTGCCGGGTCTGCGGCCACCGTTTCCAATGCCCGCAATGTTCCAGCTGGCTGGTGGAGCACCGGTTCCGCAATCAATTGCAGTGCCACCAGTGCGGCCACAGCGAGCCGACGCCCGATCATTGCCCGGAATGCGGAACCTTCGATCATCTGGTGGCCTGCGGGCCGGGTGTGGAGCGCATCGCCGAGGAGGTGGAGAAACATTTCCCCGAGGCCCGCACCATCGTGCTCTCCTCCGATCTCATGGGCGTCAAGCGCCTGCGGCTGGAACTGGAGGCGATCGTCAAGGGCGAGGCCGATATCGTTATCGGCACGCAGCTCGTCGCCAAGGGACATAATTTTCCGCTGATGACACTTGTGGGCATCGTCGATGCCGATCTGGGCCTTGCCAATGGCGATCCGCGCGCGGCGGAGCGAACGTTTCAGCTGCTGTCGCAGGTGACGGGACGTGCCGGGCGCACGGGGTTGAAGAGCCATGGCCTGTTGCAGACCTATCAGCCGCAGCATCCCGTCATGCAGGCCATCGTTTCGGGCGATGCATCGGCCTTCTACGAAAGGGAAATCGTGGAACGGGAAAAAGCCGTTCTGCCGCCCTTCGGACGACTTGCCTCGATCATCGTTTCCGCCGATACGCGCGGGGAAGCGGAAACCCATGCCCGGGGTTTAAGGGCCGCAGCCCCGCAGGTTGCCGGCATCATGCTGCTCGGCCCGGCGGAAGCGCCGCTCGCGCTCATCCGTGGCCGCCACCGTTTCCGCCTCCTGGTGCACGGGCGGCGCAATTCCGACATGCAGTCTTTTCTCCGCACGCTTCTGGCCAATGGCCCGAAAGAGCGCGGCAGCGTGCATGTGCAGCTCGATATCGACCCGCAAAGTTTCCTTTGAACTTTGCCGCCGGGGCGTTTTCCCGCTGTCATGACCGTGTCATAACGCAGCAGGCAGTCAAAATGATTTGGGGAACGAGATGGAGTTTTATTTTCCCGCCGAGTTCGGCGAGCAGCTGGCCTTCGGAGCGGCGGTGGTTTCGGCCATGATGGGCCTTTTTTTCATGTTTGCGCCGGGTATTACGCTGCGTGCCTTCGGTCTGCAGCCGGCGGGTGAGCGCAGGGATGGTTATGCGCTCGTGCGTTCGTCCCTTGCCGGGTTTTATCTCGGTCTCGGCGCCGCCGCCCTGCTTCTCGCACAGCCCATGGTCTATCTCGCCTTTGGTGCGGCTTTCGGCCTCAGTGTCTTTGGCGGCATTCTCTCCATACTCTCCGATGGTGGCGCAACCATGCGGAATTTCTTACTTCTGGTTGTACACTTTCTGCTCGCTGCACTGTCGTTGAGCTACGTGTTCGGGCTGGTCTGAAGCGGGCTTTTTGCCTTTTGTGACGCACAGATGCCGCATCCTGGGCGAAATCGGAAAATTTAAACGCATTCCCCCTTGCCCAAACGGCGCTTTCCGCTATTACGCGTGTTGCGAGTCCCGGCGTCCTATGCTAGACGGACCGCGAAATTGGGAAAAGGCAGGGGGGAATTCCGGTCTTTTTCGGGGAAATTGAAACGATTTCAAGAATTTGATGCGGTGGAGCCCCATCGCTGATGGTCTTGGACGATTAGCAGGGAAAAAGTGCCCGTGGCAGACACCTCCCATGGAACATCCGGTGTAGCGGAAAGGTATGCGTCGTCGCTTTTCGAGCTTGCTTTGGAAGCGGGTGCGGTCGAAGCGGTTCAGGCCGATCTGGATAAGTTCGGCGCACTTCTCGACGAAAGCGACGATTTGAAGCGTCTGGTTGCGAGCCCGGTGTTTTCCGCCGAGGATCAGTTCAAGGCAATCACCGCGATTTGCGAAAAGGCCGGCATTGCCGGTCTCGCTCTCAATTTCCTCAAGGTCGTTGCGAATAATCGCCGTCTCTTTGCCGTTCCCGGCATGATCCGCGCCTACCGCACCATTGCCGCCGCCCACCGCGGCGAAATCACCGCCGAGGTCACCTCGGCACATGCGCTCGACGAGGCGCAGGAAACTGAACTGAAGGCGGCGCTGAAGAGCGTTACCGGCAAGGATGTGGCGGTTTCCGTTACCGTCGATCCGTCGATCCTCGGTGGCCTGATCGTCAAGGTCGGCTCTCGCCAGATCGATACGTCTCTTCGCACCAAACTTTCCACCCTTAAGCTTGCACTGAAAGAGGTTGGCTGATGGATATCCGCGCCGCGGAAATTTCCGCAATTCTGAAAGATCAAATCAAAAATTTCGGCAACGAGGCGGAAGTCTCGGAAGTCGGTCAGGTGCTTTCCGTCGGTGACGGTATCGCCCGCGTCTATGGCCTCGACAATGTTCAGGCCGGCGAAATGGTCGAGTTTCCCGGCGGCATTCGCGGCATGGCGCTCAACCTCGAAGCCGACAACGTCGGTGTGGTTATCTTCGGTTCGGACCGTGACATCAAGGAAGGCGACACCGTAAAGCGGACTGGCGCTATCGTTGACGTTCCAGTCGGTCCGGAACTGCTTGGCCGCGTCGTTGACGCGCTCGGCAACCCGATCGACGGCAAGGGCCCGATCAATGCCGCCAAGCGTTCGCGCGTTGACGTCAAGGCTCCCGGCATCATTCCGCGCAAGTCGGTTCATGAGCCCATGTCGACCGGCCTCAAGGCCATCGATGCGCTCATCCCGGTTGGCCGCGGCCAGCGCGAGCTCGTCATCGGCGACCGCCAGACCGGCAAGACCGCCATCATCCTCGACACGATCCTGAACCAGAAGGCCATTCACGACAATGGCCCTGACGGCGACAAGCTTTATTGCGTTTACGTCGCTATCGGTCAGAAGCGTTCGACCGTTGCCCAGTTCGTGAAGGTTCTGGAAGAGCGCGGCGCGCTGCAGTATTCGATCATCGTTGCCGCCACCGCTTCCGACCCGGCTCCGATGCAGTACCTCGCTCCGTTTGCCGGTTGCGCCATGGGTGAGTACTTCCGTGACAACGGCAAGCACGCTCTCATCGGCTACGACGACCTTTCCAAGCAGGCCGTTGCCTATCGTCAGATGTCGCTTCTGCTGCGCCGCCCGCCGGGCCGCGAAGCTTATCCGGGCGACGTTTTCTACCTTCACTCCCGTCTTCTCGAGCGCGCTGCAAAGCTCTCCGACGAAATGGGCGCTGGTTCGCTGACGGCTCTGCCTGTCATCGAAACCCAGGGTAACGACGTTTCGGCCTTTATTCCGACCAACGTGATCTCGATCACCGACGGCCAGATCTTCCTTGAAACCGACCTGTTCTACCAGGGCATTCGTCCGGCCGTTAACGTCGGTCTGTCGGTTTCGCGCGTTGGCTCCGCCGCCCAGATCAAGGCGATGAAGCAGGTTGCCGGCTCGATCAAGGGTGAACTCGCCCAGTATCGCGAAATGGCCGCTTTTGCCCAGTTCGGCTCGGACCTTGATGCTTCCACGCAGCGCCTGCTCAACCGCGGCGCCCGCCTGACCGAGCTTCTGAAGCAGCCGCAGTTCTCTCCGCTCAAGACGGAAGAGCAGGTCGCGGTGATCTTCGCCGGTGTCAACGGTTACCTCGACAAGGTTCCGGTCGCACAGGTCGGCAAGTTCGAGCAGGGTCTGCTTTCCTACCTCCGCTCGGAAGGCAAGGCGATCCTCGACACCATCCGCACGGAAAAGGCTATCAGCGACGATACCAAGGGCAAGCTCAAGGGCGCTCTTGATAGCTTCGCCAAGTCTTTCTCGTAATCAGGGCTCTTTTACTCGGACGGATAACGGATGCCTTCACTAAAGGATCTGAAAAACCGCATTGCCTCCGTAAAGGCGACGCAGAAGATTACCAAGGCGATGAAAATGGTCGCCGCGGCGAAGCTTCGGCGCGCCCAGGAAGCTGCGGAGGCCGCCCGGCCTTATTCTCAGCGCATGAGCGCCGTTCTCGCCAACATCGCCAAGGCGGTCGAGGCGGACGTTGCTCCGGCGCTGATGACCGGCACCGGCAAGGACGACGTGCACCTGCTCGTCGTCTGCACGGCTGAACGTGGCCTTTGCGGCGGTTTCAACTCGCAGATTTCCCGTTTTGCCCGCGATCACGCCCGCAAGCTGATTTCGGAAGGCAAGACGGTCAAGATCATCACGGTTGGCAAGAAGGGTTACGACAGCCTTCGCCGCGAATTTGCAGCCAACATCATCGAACGCATTGAACTGCGCGACGTGAAGAAGGTCGGTTTCGAAAATGCCGACCAGATCGCCAAGAAGGTGATCTCGCTCTTCAACGCGGGTGAGTTCGATGTCTGCACGCTGATCTATTCGGAATTCAAGTCCGTCATCAGCCAGATCCCGACCGGCCTGCAGGTCATTCCGGCCGCAACGCCTGTTGTGGAAGAGGATGCCGCGACGCAGAACGCCGTCTACGAATATGAGCCGGATGCGGCTTCTATTCTGGAAGACCTTATTCCGCGCAACATTTCGGTTCAGGTTTTCCGGGCTCTGCTCGAAAACGTCGCCGGTGAAATGGGCGCCAAGATGAGCGCGATGGACAATGCAACGCGCAATGCCGGTGAGATGATCAACAAGCTGACGCTGTCCTACAACCGTCAGCGTCAGGCTCAGATCACCAAGGAACTCATTGAAATCATTTCGGGCGCGGAAGCGCTCTGAGGTAAGGAAAGAGGGTAAGGATAATGGCTAAGGCAGCTACCCCCAAGAAAACCGCAGCGGTGAACGGCGCGGGCAAGGTTACCCAGGTTATCGGCGCTGTTGTCGACGTGGCGTTCGAAGGCGAACTGCCTCCGATCCTGAACGCGCTCGAAACCGAGAACAATGGCAACCGCCTCGTTCTGGAAGTCGCGCAGCATCTCGGCGAAAACGTCGTTCGCACGATCGCCATGGACTCGACCGAAGGTCTGGTTCGCGGTCAGGGCGTCGTCAACACGGGTGCGCCGATCGAAGTTCCGGTCGGTCCCGAAACGCTCGGCCGCATCATGAACGTCATCGGCGAGCCGGTTGACGAAGCCGGTCCGATCACCACGGCCAAGAAGCGCGCCATCCACCAGGACGCGCCGTCTTACGTCGAGCAGTCGACGGAAGCACAGATCCTCGTCACCGGCATCAAGGTCGTCGACCTTCTGGCTCCTTACGCCAAGGGCGGTAAGATCGGCCTGTTCGGCGGCGCCGGCGTTGGCAAGACGGTTCTCATCATGGAACTCATCAACAACGTCGCCAAGGCGCACGGCGGTTACTCGGTATTCGCCGGTGTTGGTGAGCGTACCCGCGAAGGTAACGACCTCTATCACGAAATGATCGAGTCGAACGTCAACAAGCTCGGCGGCGGCGAAGGTTCCAAGGCAGCACTCGTTTACGGCCAGATGAACGAACCGCCGGGCGCCCGCGCCCGCGTCGCTCTGACCGGTCTGACGATCGCTGAAAACTTCCGTGACGAAGGCCAGGACGTTCTGTTCTTCGTGGACAACATCTTCCGCTTCACGCAGGCTGGTTCGGAAGTGTCGGCTCTGCTCGGCCGTATTCCTTCGGCCGTGGGCTACCAGCCGACGCTCGCAACGGACATGGGCCAGATGCAGGAACGCATCACCACCACGACCAAGGGTTCGATCACCTCGGTTCAGGCCATTTACGTTCCCGCCGACGACTTGACCGACCCGGCTCCTGCCACCTCGTTCGCGCATCTTGACGCAACGACGGTTCTGTCGCGTTCGATCGCTGAAAAGGGTATCTACCCGGCTGTTGACCCGCTCGACTCCACCTCGCGTATGCTTGACCCGATGATCGTCGGCGAAGAGCACTATGAAGTGGCTCGTAAGGTTCAGTCGACCCTGCAGCGCTACAAGGCTCTCCAGGACATCATCGCCATCCTCGGCATGGACGAACTGTCGGAAGAAGACAAGCTGACGGTTGCTCGCGCCCGCAAGATCGAGCGCTTCCTGTCGCAGCCGTTCTTCGTTGCTGAAGTCTTCACCGGTTCGCCGGGCAAGCTGGTCGCTCTCGAAGACACGATCAAGGGCTTCAAGGGCCTGGTCAACGGCGAGTATGACAACCTGCCGGAAGCTGCTTTCTACATGGTCGGTTCGATGGAAGAAGCCATCGAAAAGGCAAAGAAGCTGGCTGCCGAGGCTGCCTGATCATGAATTGGCGGGCGCGTGGCTCCAGCCGCGCGCCCTGCCGACAATGGTGGCGAGACCGGAGCGGCTTTCGCCTGCGTTGTAAAAGACAAGTCCGTGACGCCCGCGTAATTGAAAAGAAGTGAATAGCCATGGCTGACAGTTTCAAATTCGATCTCGTTTCCCCGGAGCGTCTGCTCGTTTCCGAAACGGTTACGGAAGTCGTCATCCCGGCTACGCTGGGTGAGATGACCGTTCTGGCCAATCATGCGCCGACGATGACCACGATCAAGCCGGGCTTGGTAACGGTGAAGTTCGCTTCCGGCGAGACGCATAAATATGTCGTCTTCGGCGGTTTTGCCGATATTCTGCCGACTGGCTGCACGCTTCTCGCCGAATCCGCCGTTTCGGCCGATGACATGTCCCCCGACACGCTGCAGAAGCGTATCGATGCGGCCAAGGCCGAAATCGAAGAGGGCAATCATCATCACGAACATCTGACCAAGCTTGAAAAGCACCTTTACGAACTGACGAACCTGCATGAGGTTCTCGTCGCTGCTTGAAAGCACCGGGCGGGTTCGAAAGAATGACTGCCCACAAAAAACCTAAAGCAGAAAGCGGCCGCTTCGGTCGCTTTTTTGTTTTGGGCTGTTGCCTTCCCATATCAGGGCGAAGCATTGCTGCTTTCGCATAGAAACCCGTCACTTGGCCCGATCTGAGATTCCGAATGGCGTTGGCGGGATGGCATCAGTGATGGACGTACGGAAAATGGGTAGGGCAAGGAGCCCCTTCAATGGGCGCACCCGGGAAACCGATTCCGATTTTCAGGGCTTTCGGTTAGATGTGATACCGGGAAGAAATACTGCTTTGAGATCGTGAGAGAGACGAAGCGGATTTTCGTCATGGAGGAGTGATCGGCGTGTCGGCAAAGGCAAGTTACCGAAGGGTCGCAAGAACCGCTTTGCGCGAAGGGGCGATAGTGGAGGGCGAGAGGGCGGTGCCGGAGGAGGTGCCGGTTGCCTTTTCCTATGGCGGCAGCACCCATGCCGTGATGATGGCCAGCCCCGCTGATCTTGTCGATTTCGCGGTCGGTTTCAGTCTTACGGAAGGCATCATATCCACAAGGGTGGAAATCCGTTCCATCGAAGTGATCGAGGCCGGGCAGGGCTTCGATGTTCAGGTGGATTTGCAGGATGCCAACGCGGATGCGCTGAGGGCAAGACGGCGGCATATGGCAGGCCCCGTCGGCTGCGGTCTTTGTGGCATCGAATCCATAGAACAGGCGGTTCGTGTGGTACCGGAATTGAGCGACGTGGAAATCGCCGTTGTCGGTGATGACATCGTCGCCGCGGTGAAAG
This sequence comes from Agrobacterium sp. 22-221-1, assembly GCF_053522445.1. Taxonomy (NCBI): domain Bacteria; kingdom Pseudomonadati; phylum Pseudomonadota; class Alphaproteobacteria; order Hyphomicrobiales; family Rhizobiaceae; genus Agrobacterium; species Agrobacterium sp. 22-221-1. The sequence goes on along the minus strand of NZ_JBNWCL010000004.1, from coordinate 69,992 downwards.
CGCTGAATGAAGCGCAAAGCCTCAATCGCGAAACGAGGGCAGTTCACGGCGCGGGTTTCTACAATCCTCAAAAAGGGCTGCTTGCTGTCCGCGAAGATGTCGGCCGCCACAATGCGCTCGACAAGCTCGCAGGTGCGGTCGTCAATGCGGACCTATCGCCCGATAAGGGTATTGTGGTGGTCACCAGCCGACTGTCGGTGGAAATGGTCCAGAAGACGGCCATTCTTGGCAGCCCCATTCTGGCGGCGATCTCCGCGCCCACTGCGCTCGCCATCGAAACGGCCGAAAGTTCGGGTGTCACACTTGTGGCGCTGGTGCGGGGTGAAGATTTTGAAATCTTCACCCGGGCGGATCGTATCATTCTATAAACATTGAGGCCGCCGTTTCCCGGCGGCCCTCGGCTTCAGAGCGGGCCTAGAACTCCGCCCATTCGGCCGCTGCGTTTCCATGAGGTCTTGGCGCGGCGGCATATCGCGGTTGCGGTGTCGGGAGCCGGGTGACGACGGCTGGCTTTTTGTCGACCGGGCGGGTGGGCGATGCCTCGTGGGATATTCTGAACTGCCGCAGCAATTCGTGCAGATTTTCCGCCTCCGTGGCGAGGCCGTGGCTGGCGGCGGTGGTTTCCTCCACCATGGCGGCGTTTTTCTGAGTGGCCTGATCCATGACGTTGACGGCCTGATTGATTTCGCTGAGACCATTCGCCTGTTCGCGCGAGGCTTCGACGATCGCCGAGACATTGGTGTCGATCTCGCTCATCTGCGACTGGATATCCCGGAGCGCGCCGCCGGTTCTGCCCACCAGATCCACACCGTTGGCGACCTGCTCGCGGGAGGTGTTGATGAGGGATTTGATTTCCTTGGCCGCAACGGCGGACCGTTGTGCGAGTTCGCGGACCTCCTGCGCCACGACGGCGAAGCCTTTGCCAGCGTCGCCAGCCCGGGCGGCTTCGACACCCGCATTCAGGGCCAGAAGATTGGTCTGGAAGGCGATGTCGTCAATGACGCCGATGATATTGGTGATTTCACCCGAGGACCGGGAAATCGCGTCCATGGCGGAAATTGCCTGCTGGACGATATCGCCGGAATGTTCGGCATGTTCTCTCGTTCGCAATACCAGCTTTCCGGCCTCGCCGGCGCGCTGGCTGGCATCGGTAACGGTGGTGGTGATTTCCTCCAGTGCGGCTGCGGTCTCTTCCAGTGAGGCGGCCTGCTGTTCGGTGCGCTGCGAAAGCTGATCGGCGGCGATGCGGATTTCGCCGGAGCCAGAGGCGATTGTCGAGGCATTGTGGGCGATGGTCTGCATGGTGGCCTGCAGCTTGGCGACGACTTCGTTGAAATCCGCGCGCAGCTTTTCCATGCTGGGCACGAAGCTGTTGTCGAGGCGCTGCACAAGATCACCCTCGGCGAGCGCCCGCAGGGCATCGGCAAGCACACTGATGGCGCTCATGCGCGGTGTGACATCGGTGGCGAATTTCACCACTTTGACCACCTTGCCCGCCTCGTCCAGCACCGGATTATAGGCTGCCTGGATCCATATTTCCTTGCCGTTCTTTCCGTATCGGACAAATTCATCCGAGATGAATTCCCCTGCCGCCAGTCGCGGCCAGAAATTGCCATAGGCGGGCGAGGCGGCATAGGCTGGGTCGCAGAACATGCGGTGATGCCTGCCCTCGATTTCCTTGAGGTCGTAATTCACCGTGGCGCAGAAATTCGGGTTGGCGGTAATGATGGTGCCGTCCGGGAAAAATTCGATTGTGGCCTGCGAACGGGAGAGCGCCTCCAGCTTGCCCGCATCGTCCACGGCCCTGATTTTCTTGGCGGTGATGTCGGTGGCGATCTTCACGACCTTATAGGGTTTGCCGGAACGGAAGACCGGGTTGTAAGAGGCCTCGATCCAGATAACCGAGCCGTCCTTGCGGATACGGCGATATTCCTTGGCCTGGAACTCGCCACGGGCGAGAGACTCCCAGAATTCCTGATAGGCCCGCGACCCGGCAAGTTCGCTATCGCAGAAGATGCGATGGTGTTTGCCGACGATCTCGGTGAGATCATAACCCAGCGCCGTGCAGAAATTTTTATTCGCGGTGAGGATATTACCCTTGAGATCGAATTCTATGACCGCCTGCGATCTCGATATCGCATCGAGCATATTTCTGTTGTCTGCGCTTTTCCCTAACCCCAGCATTATACGTCCCCCAAAAACGGCCCACGGCGCGGCGAGCCGCACAGGATATGCGGTCCACGCCGTATCATGTTGAACAACGAACAGGTTTGCCGCCGAAGGCAGCAATGCAGGCACTTCCGTCTCTCCGCCTCGGTCAGGTATCGGGCCAGCCTGATATTCGTGCCGGCGCGATACTGTTCCACGGCCTTTAATATTAGATATCCATAATATTAAAATGTTCTTATTTAATAAGACGAGGTAAAGAGGAAAAACAAAACCGCCGGGCAAGGTGCGCCGGCGGTCTGGATTGATCGATAGTCTTCGTGTGGCGTGGCCAGCCGAAAAGGCCTGATTAGGCCGCGAGATCTTCCGCTTCGGTTCCCTTGAACATTTTCGCAAGGTTCAGGAAGCAGATCATGCCGTGTTCGTTGGCGATAATGCCTTCCGAATAGGACTTGTCGAAGGAGGCCGAGATTTCCGGAACCGGCTGAACCTGATTTGCCGGGATCGTTAGAATGTCGGAAACGCGGTCGACGAGCATGCCGATGACCATGTTGTGCACTTCCGCTACCACAATCGCGCTTCTCTCATTGGCGACAGTGCTCTTCATGCCGAGCTTGTGAGCCAGATCGATGATCGGAATAACAGAGCCGCGCAGGTTCATGACGCCGATGACGTCTTTCGGCGCGTGGGGAATGGGCGTCGAAGGCGCCCAGCCGTGAATTTCGCGGATGGTCGTCGTCTTCACGCAGAATTCCTGATCATGCAGGCGGAACGCGATGATTTCGAGCGTCTCACCGCCAAAATTGGTAGAGTTAATCATTGCCATCAGAATTCTTCCCAATGCTCGCTGTGGAGGCCGGCGCAAGTGCACCGACACTTGCATATGCGGATTTGGCGTTCTGCCTGGTGCCTGAACAGCCGGAAACAATATTTCCGTCTTCAATGAATGATTTGTATCATCAGATGGTTTCGCAAACCTAAATGCGAAGCGGCGCTGGAATGTTTTCGCTTTTCTTCGAAACGCGAAAATACTCTCTTTGATTTTACGCATTGTCCGGACGTAAAAACCGCCACGCACTTTTACTGGAAATGCTAATATTCTTTCTCGTAAAATATGCCGGCTGCGCCTTCGCCATCGCCGCCTGCCTCCCCGCGTAGCTTCACACCCCGTCCGACATCGAGGTTGATGATGGCTTTTGCGCCGGATTCGCCGCTTTGCTGCAGCTCGAGATAGGTTCTTTCGTTCAGATATTTACCGGCGGAAACGCGAGCCTGCCCTTCGGAATCGGTCGAAATATCGAGGTCGTCGACGCCGAGATTGCTTCTGAGCTTGTCGAACAGCGAGGTGGAACGCCCGCCGGCCAACTGGGCGGCGGCATCGGCCAGCCTTGCGATTTGCAGAGCCGAGAGTTTCGACATGGACTGGCCGAAGATCAGCTGCGCCATAACTTCATCCTGCGGCAGGGCGGGTGCCGAGGAGAAGGCAAAGGTCGGATCGTTGGCGTTGCCGGAAACGGCCACGGTGATAGTCGTCGAACCGACCGTCGAGTCGGCCTTCATATCGAGGACCGGAACGAGGCCGCCGCCGAAACTGATATTGCCGGTGGTGAAATCGAGGCGGCGAGTGAGGATTTCGAGCCGGCCACGGCGCATTTCGAAGCCGCCGGAAATGACGGGAACGGCTGCCGTGCCACGGATCGTCAGATTGCCCGTGAGTTCCGCATCGATGCCGCGTCCGCGCACGAAGATGCCGCTCGGTGCGTTCACCTGCAAATCGAGATTGATGGTGGACGAGCTGCCGCTGCCGCCCTGATCAGCCCCGAGCGCCTTGGCCTGCGCGCGCACCTTCGGCGGGGCGTTCTTGTGCTTGACATCGATTTCCGTCAGCGAGGCCGGAAGCTTTTCCGGAATGGTGATGGCGCTTCTGTCCAGCGTCAGGTTGCCGCCCAGCACGGGGGAATTCAGCAGCGGGCCCTTCAACGTCAGCGTACCGCTTACCACCGTCGTCACCAGTGTGCCGTCATTATAACCGGCGCGATTGAGCGTGATCGATATATCGGCGGGGAAACCAGAACCACCGGCTATGCCGACGCTGCCGGTTCCCGAGATCGTTCCGCCGCCCGCCAGCTTGCCCGTCAGTCGCGAAATGACGGAACGGTCACGGTCGAAGGTGATGGTGGCGCCCAGATCGTTGATGGTCAGGTTTCGGCGCACGTCGGTCAGGCGCGTACCATCGGTGGTGATGCTGCCGGTCACGACAGGCGCGGAAGCGCTGCCGGAAATCTTCACATCGATGGCGGCGGTGCCGTCCACATCGAGGCCCTGCGCCGCGGTTTGCGCCGCGACGGCGGAGAAGGGCAGCCTGCCGGAAAACGCCATGGAAAGCGGACGATTGCCGAGCGAGCCGCCGCCGGAAAGCGACATGCCGCCCTGGCCGGATACATTAGTGTCGATCTGCAAGGTGCCGCCGGCAAAGCGGCCGTTCGCCTTGATGCCGAGCGCGGCGAGGCCCGCCGCACGTGTCTGCGCGACCTCGGCATTGGTCCAGTTCAGATTGTAGTCGACCGCGGGGTTCGATGCCGCACCCTTGGCGCTCACCGTGCCGGAGATGCTGCCTGCCGCATCCAGCCCGGCGGCGAAGGCATTTGCGAGACTAGCGGGCAGCGAACGGATATCGGCATTGATATCGAGCGTCGACCCGGCGCTGCCGTTGACCTCAACGCGTCCTTCACCCGTGATGATGGTCAGATCGGAGATGCGGGCCGTGCCGTTCTGGATGGCGATGGTGCTCGGTTTTTCAAGGCGAACCGCAATGCCCTTGGGGGCGGCGGAAAAGGCGTCGACGCGCACCGTCATCGGCGATCCGCCGGTCTCAGCACTGCCTTTTACCACCAGCGGCGCATTGTCGTAACGGCCATTGACGTCGAACTGGGTCGTCGTGCCGGAATGGCCGATGGTGGCATTCAGGCCTGATATCGCGGCGGCGCCGGCATTGACGCTATCGGCGCTGACCTTGCCGTTGATGGCGAGAGCCTGAAGATCATCGATGGAAATATCGGCGGCGAGTTTGGAGATCGTTGTTGTGCCCTGGCGGATGCTGCCGCCATTGGCCTTGATCGTCGCGGCGATCCGGCCATTGGCGTTGCTCAGGGCGATGTCGCCGGCAATATCGCCATCCGCCTGCTGCGCGGCGAGGGCGGCGAGCAGGGCAAGGTCGGGGAAATTGAAGGAGAGATTGCCCGATGGCAGGAATTGCTGCGAGAATTGCAGCTGCCCGTTCAAGATATTCCGGCCTACGGCCACGTGCAGCTCGGGGATGGCCGTGCCGTTTTCGGTCTGCACTACATCGGCATTGGCGTCGATCTTCTGCCGGTCAAGGCTGCCGCTTGCGGTGAGCTTTGCCTGAGGCGCGGCGGGATCGGCCTTGCCCGTTGCATTGACCTTCAGCGATTCGAGTGTTCGTCCGGCAAGGATTGCGCTTTCGGAACTCAGGGTGATGTTGAAATCCGGTGCTGTTAGCGCGCCGCTGGCCTCGATTGCAAAATCGGCGACGCCCTTCGCCTGTGGCGTCAGTTTTTCAAGAGCGGGAAATTTACCCGTCAGGCTGGCGCTCAGTGCATCGTTTTCGAGGCTGACATTGCCGGTTGCTTCGATGGTTCCCGACTTGACGACGAGGTTTTCAAGGCTGGTGCGTCCGCCGATGGTCACGTCGATATCGCCCTGGAGGGCGATGGTGGTGTCGAACTTTTCCGCGAGGGCCGGTGGAAGGGTGGCGGGCAGCGTGAAGAGCTGCACGCTGGAGGTCAGGCGATTGCCGCTGAGATCGAAACTGCCGTTCAAGGTCCCACCGACACTGGCGCTTTCGAGCGTCGCGCCGTCGAAGCCGATGGCGGAAGAGGTGAGGCTGAGCGGCGCCTTGACGGTGAGGGGCGCCCGCACCAGCCGGTCGATATCGGGACTGACGAAGGAGGATTGCGCTACGGACAGGACCGTCGCGATGGTGCCGCTGCGGTTGGCGATGTTGAGATCGGCGCTCTCGGCCGTCAGCTTGACGTCATCGAGCCTGCCTTGCGGCAGGGAAAGGCTGCGCAACGATACCGTCGTGTTGAGATGCGCGGCGTCTGCACCACCCTTGAGGGAAAGATCGAGGCCGTTGATGAGGGCCTGAACCTCGCCATTCTCCAGTGGCCAGCGAAAATCCACGGGGCCGGCGGTGCCGATGAGATTGGCGGCGAGATCGTTCTGACCGTTCGGATCGACCGTGCCTGACGCCGTCAACAGCAGGGTGCCGGTCTCCAGCGTGCTGCTGCCGATTTCGATGCGGCCCTGCGGCGAAAGGGTTGCATTTGCGTCGAGCTTTGTCTCGCCAGCAAAAAGCTGTCGGAAGGCCGGAGGCAGAAGCAGATCGGGCTGACCACCGCCTGCAATTTCGATACGGCGGGTGCCATCATCTGCAAGAAGGTGGCGGCCGGTAACGTTGACGACAGGGTTGCCGGCGACATTGCCGCGCAGCGTGCCCGTCCAGTTGGAAAGCGGGCCTTCGCCGTTGAGGTCTATCGCCACCGCAGGTGTTCCCGGAAGCGAAAGCAGCGTGGCGAGAAGACCGCCTTCGGGCTCCTTCATCTCCGCTTTCAGCTTCAGGACATTCTCATTCGGAAGGAAGGCGATGTCGGCATTAACCTCCGCATCCGGCGCATTGAGCCGATGGGCGGTGAGCGATAGCCGCATATCGTCCTGGGCAGCCGTCAGGTTGCCTTCCGCGTTCAGGTCGAAGGGACGGCCGAGAAGCGATTGGCCAAGGCTGATATCGGGAAAGCTGAACTTGTCGACGGCGATTTCGATCGGCAGCGAGGAATTGCCGGAGCTCTTGGTCGATGTCTGCTCCGGGGCAAGCGGTTTGCGCTCGACATCGATCGATCCGGCCGAGACCCGGTCGGCATGGAAGGTGCCGGCAAGCAGCGAGAGCGGCGACCAGTCGACGGCGATCTGGTTCACGCGGGCATAGGGTCCCTGCCGGTCTGAAAGGGTGACATTGTCGAGCCGCAGGCGGCCGGTCAAAAGGCCGCTCGGGGGAGAAATCTCGATTACCTGATCGGGCGTGGAAACGAGCGATGAAATCTGCTTTGCGGCAATTCTTGCGCCCATCGGGGTAAAACCGACGAACAGAACCGCAAGCAACACCAGCACCACGCCGTACAAAGCAGCGTAGCCCAGCCATTTCAGCAATCGAATCAACGTTTTCATAAAGGGTAATCTACACTCTGTTGCAAGGGTGTTCGACTGCGGCGTTTAAAAAGACTGACCGATGCCAGCATAAATGCCGAAACTGTTGCCGCCATCGTATTTGTCGAGCGGCATGGCGACATCGAGACGCAGAGGCCCGAAGGGCGTCGCGTAACGCAGGCCGATACCGGCGCCAGCCCGGATATCGGAAAAATCGGGTGTCACGTCTTCCGAAACCACACCCGCATCGATGAAGGGGACGATGCCGATCGTATCGGTGACCTTGATGCGGGCCTCAACGGAGCCGACGACATAGGAGCGGCCGCCCGTCGCATCGCCGGCGGCATTATAGGGCGATATTTCCTGATAGCTGTAGCCGCGTACCGATCCGCCGCCGCCGGCATAAAATCGCCTGGTGGTGGGTATGTCCTGCAGATCGCTGCCACCGACCAGCACGCCGCCGGAAAGCTTTCCGGCCATGATCAGCCGGTCCTCGGCGCCAAGCCCCTTGTAGCCCGAAATGGAGCCTTCGAAGGAGGAAAAGAAGGTGCCGTTCAGTGCTTCATAGCTCGGCTTGGCGGCCACAGAGGCGCGAAAGCCTTCGGTCGGGTTGAGCTTGTCGTCGCGTGTATCACGAACGAATTCCAGCGGGATGGAGGTGGTGAGATATTCGTTCTTGCCGAACGCGTCTTCCGTATCGGCCCATTGCACCTCGAGGCCGGCTGCGGCTGTATCGGTATCGTTCAGCTCGTAAGCGAAACCGGCCGTGCCCGTCACGGTCTTGGCGTCGTATGTATCTGGGTGTTCGGTCTTGGCAATCAGGCTGGTCTTGAAGGTGGTGCGCGGATTGAACATGCCGGGCTTGGTGAAAGTGATACCTGCCGAATAATCCATGCCTTCGACGCTCGAAGCTTCGGCGATGCGCGAAACCGAACCTTCGATACGCAGCGATTCGGCCTGTCCGAACAGGTTTCTGTGGCCCCAATAACCCTGGAGGCCGATGCCTTCCGTGGTGGAATATTGCGCGCCAACGCCGAAATAGCGGTGCTTGCCTTCCGAAACCTCGATGGTAAGCGGAATGGTGCCGTCGCGCGAAAGCGTTCCCGCTTCCTTGATGGTCAGGCTGGAAAAGACGCCGAGCTGCCGCAGCCGGTCGGCGGCCTTGCGCAGTTTTTCCGGCGAATAGGGCTCGCCGCCATTGAGGCGCGAATAACGGCGAATGAAATCGCCGTCTACCGTTTTTTCACCCGTGACGGTCACCGTGCCGAGGGGCGCCACGGGACCGCCTTCGGCCGCCATGGTAATGTCCACCGTGTTTGTCGCGTGGTTGGCGACCGCCTCGCGTTTTGTCAGCTTCGCAAGCGGACGGCCTTCGGCCTTCAGATCATCGATCAGCTTGTTGCCGGCGCGGATGATGGCGAGAGAACCGGCGTCGCCGCCGGTCGTCAGGCCATATTCCTCAAGGTTGCGGCCGGTGACATCGCCTTCAAGCCTGACATTTCCAAGTTTGAAGACCGGGCCGGGCGTAACCGTGATGACCACGGGCACCGGAGCGGAATGATCGAACACCGGATTGGGCGGCAGGCTATCCACATCCTTGCCGGCGACGGTGACCTTGACGATGCCGCCATAACGGGCGTTTTCATAAAGCGCCGCGATCAGCCTGTCCCGGTCGTCTCTTGCCTTTATCAGAAGGCCAAGATCGCCGGAGGCCGGCTTGTCCTTGTCGGCAAGAAGAAGCGAACTGTTTTCCAGGCTGTCTTTCAGGGATTTATCGGCGTCCGTGGCATCGAGCGTGACGGCGTATTTAACGGGGTTGATAACCTCGACCTCCGGTTCTTCCGAACCCCAGAGGCGCATGCCGAACAGTTTGAAGGCAAAGGCGTCACGGGTAAACGCCGGATACAGGGCGAACGTCACAGCAACCGCAAGCGCGGTGCCAGCTTTCCGATACGCAATACCTGTCTTCGGGTTAGTTCGTGTTCTTCGCATAAGCTGCTTTATGGTTGAGCCTTTATTGTCGCCCTAACCCGTTTCCTGTCCGTTAACATTGCAATTTAATCATAAATAAACGGCTTTGAGGACCCTTCGGCTGGTGTTTTGCCGCCCAAAACGCAAAAAGCCCCGGGTGACCGGGGCTTCTGTGCAACGGTATTTCGCGAAGCGATTAGCGGCAACGCGCCGTGTAACGCTGACCGTACTGGTCGCGATAATAGCAATAGCCCGGCTCGGAAGCATTGCCGATGAGGGCACCGCCGACGCCGCCGATTGCCGCACCCACTGCCGCGCCACGAACGTTGCCCGTGATAGCTCCACCAATAACAGCACCGGAAACGGCGCCGATGGAAGCTCCCTTTTCAGTCTGCGTGCAGCTTGCAAGCGACAGGCCGACGAGCGCAAATATGATTGCCTTTTTCATGAAACTCTCTCCAACGTTACAATGAGCTCTTCGGCTCGGTAGGCGTCCCATATTTATCTGCGGCGACTGCTACCTCCGACCGCCACAGATAACTAACAATTCGATGTCGTTTAGGGAAGCCTCCTCTTCAGGCATTCCGCCGAGCGTAAATCGATTGCGTCCCAAACAACGGCGCGGCGCAAAAAAGGTTCCAAAATTCCGGGTTTTTTGATGTGAATCAATTTTGTACTTTTCATTGGGTTCTATAAACGGTTTATTGGAATGGTTCAAAACAACGGCGAATTGACGCAGACGCGGTTAAAGTGGCCCAAAAGGGTTGACGGTCCCCATGTCGGGGGAGAAAACGATCTGGTCAATTCTGGAGCATGGCATGGACTTCGAGGCATTTTTCACGACGGAACTGCAAAGCCTGCATTCTGAGGGACGCTATCGCGTTTTTGCGGATATCGAGCGCCAGCAGGGCAATTTCCCCCGTGCGACACGGTATAACGCCAATGGCGAGCGCAAGGATGTGACCGTCTGGTGCTCCAACGACTACCTCGGCATGGGTCAGAACCCGAAAGTCATCGAAGCCATGAAGGCCGCCATCGATCACTGTGGCGCGGGTGCGGGAGGCACCCGGAATATTTCTGGCACCAACCACTATCACGTCCTGCTCGAGCGCGAACTTGCCGATCTCCACGGCAAGGAATCGGCGCTGATTTTCACCTCGGGTTATGTCTCCAACTGGGCCACCCTCGGCACGCTCGGTCAGAAAATTCCGGGCTTGATCATTTTCTCGGATGCGCTCAACCATGCATCGATGATCGAAGGCATCCGTTACGGCCGCTGCGAGCGGGTGATCTGGAAGCACAACGATCTCGAAGACCTCGAAGCCAAGCTCAAGGCGGCGGATCCGAATGCGCCGAAGCTGATCGCGTTCGAATCCGTCTATTCGATGGATGGCGATATCGCGCCGATCAAGGAAATCTGCGATCTGGCCGACCGTTATGGCGCCATGACCTATCTCGACGAAGTTCATGCCGTTGGCATGTACGGACCGCGCGGCGGCGGCATTGCCGAGCGCGAAGGCCTGATGGATCGCCTGACGATCATCGAGGGAACGCTCGGCAAGGCCTTCGGCGTCATGGGCGGCTATATTACCGGCTCTACGGCGGTTTGCGACTTCATCCGCTCCTTCGCTTCCGGTTTCATCTTCACGACGGCCCTGCCGCCGTCGCTCGCCGCCGGCGCGATTGCGTCGATCCAGCATCTGAAGGCAAGTCCCTTCGAGCGCGCGCGTCATCAGGACCGGGTGCGCAAGCTGCGCGGCCTTCTCGATGCGCGCGGTATTCCGCACATGGATAACCCAAGCCACATCGTGCCTGTCATGGTGGGCGATGCCGCCAAGTGCAAATGGATTTCGGATATCCTGCTCGACAATCACGGTGTCTATGTGCAGCCGATCAACTATCCGACCGTGCCGCGCAAGACCGAGCGCCTGCGTATTACGCCGACGCCGCTGCACAGCGATGCCGATATCGAGCATCTGGTCGGCGCGCTGCACCAGCTCTGGTCGCATTGTGCGCTGGCGCGCGCGGTGGCGTGAGACCGCAGTTTAGATAAGAGAAGACCGGGCCGCGTTTACGCGGCCTTTTCTTTGGTGGCGATCAATTCGCGGGCGTGACGACGGGCCTCCTCATCCGCTGCGAACACATCTTCAATCGTGGCGGCGGATCGGCCGTCATTCAAACGGTCCATGACTGTTTCGACGATCTCGGCCATATCGAGAAAACCGATATTGCCCGCAACGAAAGCGTGAAAGGCGGTCTCTTCGGCGGCGTTCAGGGCGGCGCCCTGCAGACCGCCGCGCTCCAGCGCGGTGCGGGCCAGACGGATCGCCGGGAAACGGGCTTCATCCGGCGCTTCGAAATCGAGCCGCGCCAGCTTTGCGAAATCCAGCCGCTCGACACTCAGATTGCCGCGTTGCGGATAGGTGAGGGCATAAGAAATAGCGGTGCGCATGTCGGGAGAGCCGAGCTGGGCGATATAGGAGCCGTCGGTGTAACCCACCATCGAATGGATGATTGACTGCGGGTGGACGATCACCTCCACCTGATCGGGCCTGAGATCGAAGAGATATTTCGCCTCGATCATTTCCAGCCCCTTGTTGAACATGGAGGCGCTGCCGATGGAGACCTTCAGCCCCATCGACCAGTTGGGATGGGCGCGGGCGATATCCGCCGTGACATTGGCCATCTCCTCGCGCGACCAGGTGCGGAATGGGCCGCCGGATGCGGTCAGCACGATGCGTTCCACGGCCTGCTTATGTTCGCCCGTCAGGCATTGGAAGATTGCGCTGTGCTCGCTGTCGACCGGGATCAGCCTGCCGCCGCCCTGTTTGACCGTGCGCAGAAAAACATCGCCAGCCGAAACCAGGCATTCCTTGTTGGCGAGCGCTATGTCTGCGCCACGTCGCGCGGCTGTAAGAGTAGGTGCAAGGCCGGGGGTTCCGGCAATCGCCGCCATCACCCAGCCGGCATCCGTCGAAGCGGCTTCTTCGAGGCCGGATTTGCCTGCCGCAACCGCGATGCCGGTGCCGGCAAGGGCCGATTTCAGCGCTTCGTATTTGTCGTCCTCGGCGGTAACCGCCAGCCGCGCGCCGAATTCCCGCGCCTGTTCCGCCAGAAGCGCGATGTTGCCCGCGCCGGTCAAAGCCGTGATCTCGAACGCGTCGCGGCCACCCAGCTGGCGGACGACATCCAGCGTATTGGTGCCGATCGAACCGGTCGAACCCAATATTGTCAGCTTGCGTGGCATTTCACTGGCATTCGTCATTTTCAGTCCGTCGGTCGTTTCCGGTTCGCACCCCTTGGTGCACGTCGTTTTCCCGAAACCGCCATGCATTTTCGGGCAACATTCCTTAGCCTCTACCCGCGAAAACCAGCCATAACAAGGACAAAGCCTAGGCTATTGTTTTTGCGGAAGGCAAAGCCATATGCAAGAAAAACAATGAGAGGATATCGATGCGACGTTTTCTGGTTTCCAGCGGGTGGATTTTTGCGGCAAGCCTTGTGCTGGTCCTTGTCTTCATTCCTTTTGATCCGCGGCTTTCCGAAAGCGCGCAGGCGCTGCCAGGGGGCGTGGTTTCCTTCAATCGCGCCATTACCGATTTCGGAACCTTCCGCTGGATGCTCTATTCCACCGGCCTTCTGGCGATATTGGCCTATGTCGCCGCACGGGTTTTAAAGGCGCAGACCTATAATGGTCGGCTGAGGACGGCATGGCGGCTTCTTACCTATTTCTTCCTGACGATCGGAACGGCGAGCATTCTCGTCCATACGCTGAAATTCCTGATAGGACGGGCACGGCCGGAGCTTCTGCTGGAAATGGGCGCCTACAGCCTCACCCCATTTACCGGCGACAATCTCTATGAAAGTTTCCCCTCAGGCCATTCGACCGCCGCCGGGGCGTTTTTCGGCGCTTTCGCCATGTTGATGCCGCGTTTCCGCTGGGCGTTTCTCCTGCTTGCCCTTGTCATCGGTGTTTCGCGTGTCATCGTCGGCGCACATTATCCAAGCGATGTCGCCGCCGGGCTTTTGCTCGGCATGTGGACGGCCATGGCCTTCGCCTTTATCTTTGCCCGGTCCGAAATGCTGTTCCGGTTCGATGCGCAGGGCTGGCCGCAGCCGAAGAATGTAAACCTCCCGGCGGCGGATACACGGTAAGGACCTCAAGCGGGATGTAGGGGGAAGGTGATGGAAGAAGCGACAATCGCTCCGGAAAATGACGGCAGGGCCGTTCAGCACATCCGCACGTCCGTCGCCGTGGCCGGTGGCGGGCCGGCAGGCATGATGCTTGGCCTGTTGCTCGCGCGCAGCGGTATCGATGTCGTCGTCGTTGAGAAACACGGGGATTTTCTCCGCGATTTTCGCGGCGACACCATCCACCCTTCAACGCTTGAATTGATGGAGCAACTCGGTTTCATCGATGAGTTCCTGAGCCTGCCGCATACGCGTGCGCCAAGGCTGAATGCGGTTATCGGCGGCGAGCGTATCACGATAGCGGATTTTTCCCGCCTGCCGGTCCGCCACCGCTTCATCGCCTTTATGCCGCAATGGGATTTTCTCAATTTCATCGTCGGCAAGGCGGGGCAATATGAAAATTTCCGATTGCTGATGAATGCGCCGGTGACCGGACTGATCGAGCGCGGCGGGCATGTCGGGGGTTTCACTGTCAGCACACCGGAAGGCATCATCGAGATCGAAGCCGATCTGGTGGTGGGGGCGGATGGGCGCAACTCCACCGTCCGCGAGGCGGCGGGGCTGGAAGTGCAGCGCTTCGGCATTCCGACCGAAGTGCTGTGGATGCGCCTTTCGAGACAGCCCGACGATCCGACGGAAACCATGGGGCATGCCGGCTCGCGGCAGGGTTTCGTCATGATCAACCGGGGCGATTACTGGCAATGCGGTTATGTGGTGCGAAAGGGATTTTTCGCCGACATAAAGCTGCAGGGAATTGAAGCCTTCAGGGACAGGGTTGCGGAAATCTGCCCTTTCCCACGCGAAAGGCTCGATGAGCTCAAGAGTTGGGACGATGTGCATCTCCTCACCGTCCGTATCGACCGGCTGAAGCGCTGGTGGAAACCCGGCCTGATCTGCATCGGTGATGCGGCCCACGCCATGTCCCCCGTCGGCGGCGTTGGCATTAATCTGGCCATTCAGGATGCGGTTGCGGCGGCCAATATATTGGTGCCGGTGCTCGTGTCCGGCCGGGCCATTGCCGATGACGATCTCGCCGCGATTGAAAAGCGGCGATCCTTCCCGACCAAGGCCACGCAATTTCTGCAGCGGATGATGCGTATCGGCGGCAAGAAGGGCCGGGCCGATGCGGAAAAACCGAAAGGACCGCCAGCCTTTGTGCTGGCCATCATGCGGTTTCCGCTTCTTTCCCATTTGACCGGCAGGCTGGTGGGGCTGGGTTTCCGCCGGGAAAAGATCGAGACGATGTGATGCCGCTCAGGCAGTGCCGGCGGCTTCTTTCTCATATTTCAGCCCGATAACGGCGGATCCGATCAACCCTGGCTCGATGCGGCAGATGGCGGGCACGACCAGGGGGCGGTCGAAGCGCCTCAGAATGCGGCTCCTTACCACCTCGTCCAAAGCGGCGAGAAGCGCCTTCGAATTCGAAAGTCCGCCACCGACCGGCACGATGGTTGCGCCGGTAACGTTGATCACCATTGCCAGAGGCGAGGCGAGAATATCGATAAGGACATCGATGGTTCTTGCGGCCTTCGGATCGCCTGCCTGCCAGGCTGCAATAATATCCTCGCTGGTCATCGCCTGCTGGTGAAGATGCGAATGCAGTTTTTCCATGCCGCGGGCGCTGCCTATTGCATCGACACAGCCGGTAAGCCCGCAACCGCATTCGAAACGCGGCAGCGAAACCGGCGGATTTCCGGCCAATGTCGCGGCCACCGGCCCATGTCCCCATTCGCCGGCGAAACCGCCGTCGCTGTTGATGAGCTTGCCGTCGATCACCAGCCCGCCGCCGACACCCGTACCGAGGATGACGCCGAAGACCACGCGATGACCCCGTCCGGAACCGATTTCCGATTCGGCGATCACGAAGCAATCCGCGTCGTTCGATACGATGACGGGAAGGTTCAGCGCCTTTTCCAGCTCGTCCTTCAAGACCCTGCCATGGATGCTCTGAATATTGGCGACAGTGGCCTTGCCGGTGTCGGGATCGATGACGCCGGCAATCGACAGCGACACGCAGGCGGGTGTGCCGCCGCTATTGTCGATGACGGATTTCAGGCCGGCGGCGAAGTCTTCGAAACTGGTCTTGGGCGTCGGGATGCGCGGCACGGGCCGAATATCGTCGGGAGCGTAGGCAATCGCGCCCTTGATGGTCGTTCCGCCTATATCGAAACAAACGATCATGATTCAGGCTCCGGAACGGGTGGCATCGTGGATTTTTTCTGCGCCGATCCATGTCGAATGCATCTGAAGGTCGGGTGTCAGCATGACGAAATCCGCATCGAAGCCGGGCAGGAGCTTACCTTTTCCGGAAGCGCCGACCGCCTCGGCGGGATAGGCGGACGCCATTCTCAAGGCCTCTTCCAGCGGTGTGTCCAGCTTTTCATGCATGAAGCGGATGCAGGAGAGCATATCGATATCCGCTCCCGCCAGCGTGCCGTCGGCCAGCGTCAGCCTGCCGCCGTTGCGATAGACGCGCCTGCCGTTCAGTTCGAAACCGTCATCATTCGTGCCGATGGTGGACATGGCGTCGGTGACAAGGAAAATGCGGCCGGGATTATTCTTGGCGCGAAGTGCAATGCCGATCGCTGCAGGATCGACATGGAAACCGTCGGCGATCAGCCCGCAATCCAGCTTGCCGTTCGAAAGTGCCGCCCCCACCAGTCCCGGTTCGCGGTGGCCGAGCGGGCTCATGGCGTTGAAGAGATGTGTCACCATGGATGCGCCGGCCTCTGCATAGGCCGTCGCGACGCCAAGGCCCACATCGGTATGGCCAAGGCTGACGACGATGCCGGCTTTGTGCAGCGCTGTGACCTGCGCCTCGGTTACGTTTTCCGGGGCGATGGTTGTCAGCACGAAGGGAAGCTTCGCCTTGCAGCCCGTCAGAACCGCAAGATCGGCTGTTTCCATCTTTCGGATCAGCGCCGGATCATGGGTGCCCTTGCGTGCGACGGAAAGATGCGGCCCTTCGAAATGCAGGCCGAGAAAGCCGGGCACCCCTGCTTCGTACGCGGCGATGCCTGCTTCGGCGGCTTTGGCGGTGATATCCGGCCGGTCGGTGATGAGTGTGACCATCAGCGCCGTGGTGCCGAATTGCGCATGGGCCGAACAGATGCGGGCAATGCCTTCCACATCCGGCTCGTTGTTGAACATCACGCCGCCGCCGCCATTGACCTGAAGGTCGATGAAGCCCGGCGCAATGAACAGTCCTTCCGCATTGATGATTTCGGCGTCTGCGGGCACGGACATGCGGTCGACGATGTTGGCAACACGCCCATCACCGGTCACGAGCGCTTTGCCATCGTGCCACGCGGCGCCATCGAAAATGCGGGCGCCGACAAATGCCTTGCTGCTGCTCATTGGGTTTCCGTCACCTTCTTCAATGCCACGGGCGCATCCGGGTTGAAGCCGCGGGCGCGCGACAATTGCTCGATGAAGCCGTAAAACGGCGCGATCAGCAACAGGGCGTCGGTCAGCGGGTGATTGGTTTCCACAAACGGCAGGGGCTTGGCCGGGCTGCCTTTTGCGGAGGTGACGAAAACACTTGCGCCCTTGCCGGCGAGACCGGCTGCGATATCCGTCACGGAGGTTTCGGCGCGGTCACGCGCGGCAAAAGCGATGACGGGAAATTTCGGTGCGACCAGCGAAACGGGGCCGTGCATCACTTCCGCCGATGAATAGGCCTCCGCGTGGAGTTCGCAGGTTTCCTTGCATTTCAGCGCGGCTTCCGCGGCAATGGCCAGCGCCGGACCGCGGCCCAGCATATAGAGCGATTCCTCACCCTTGACCGCTTCGCCGATCTGGCTCCAGTCGAGAGCGATGGCCCTGGCGAAATTCTGCGGCAGGGCGCTGACGGCTTTGGCGAGCAGGCTGTCTTCCGTCCATTCGGCAAGGATTGCGAGGCCGGCGACGATGGAGTTGACGAAAGATTTGGTGGCGGCCACCGCTTTTTCAGGGCCTGCCTGGATATTGATGGCGTGATTGGCCGCATCGCCGAGCGGGGAGGGCAGGGTATTGACCAGCGAGAAGGTGAGCGCGCCGCCCTTGCGGGCGCTTTCCGCCAGAGCGACGATGTCAGGGCTTTTGCCGGATTGCGAGACGGCGAAGGCCGCGGCCCGGTCCAGCCGCAGTTTCGTCTGGTAGATCGAGGCGAGCGAGGGGCCGAGCGAAGCGACCGGAAGCCCGGTCTGCAATTCGATCGCATATTTCAGGAAATGCGCGGCGTGGTCGGAGGAGCCGCGTGCAATGGTGACGATAACGGCCGGGTCACGGGCCTTCAGATGAGCGCCGGCTTCGTGGAAGTCGGCATTGGCATTGTCCAGCAGGCGGGCGACTGCATCGGGAATCTCATCGATTTCCTGGCGCATCAGGGTTGTCATCGTTTCGTGTCCTTGATCAAGAGATTGTCACTCAGGCCCCATCGTCAGTTCGGCGACGAGGTCATAGGCGTCGCTGCGGTACAGCGCGCGGGATATTTCCATGAGGCGCCCGCTTTCCAGATAAGCCATTCGCTGAACGGAAAGCGCTGCCGAGCCCGGCGGAACCCCAAGCAGCAATGTTTCCTCATCGGTGAGGTTACGGGCGGAGATGCGCTGAATGGCGCGCACCGGGCGAATGCCGTTTTTCTCAAGCTCCAGATAAAGCGAATTTTCCACCAGTTGCGGGTCAGGCAGGATATCGCCCGGCAGGCTGGTAACTTCGAGTGCGATAGGCTGGTCATTGGCAAGACGCAGACGCGTGAGCCGCGCCACCATGGCGGATTGGGAAAGGCCGAGCGCCATCATCTCGTCGCCGGTCGGGTGGAACAGGCCTCTGTCCAGCCAGCGGGTGCTCGCCGTTATCCCGCGTCGGCGCATGTCCTCGGTAAACGAGGTGAGTTTGGTCAGGGGCTGCTGCATGCGGGTGATGGGCTTGACGACGAAAGTACCCGAACCGTGCCGGCGAATGAGAAGGCCGTCGCGGACGAGATCGTCCACCGCCTTGCGCACCGTGACGCGGCTGACGCAGGCGCTTTCGGCGATATCCCGCTCCGGCGGCAAGGCGTCGCCGTGCTTCAGGCGGCCGCCATTGATGGCGTCTTCAATCGTCTGGCGCAGTTTCAGGTAAAGCGGGCCGCCGCCTGATTGCAGGTCGTCCAGATTAAGCGCTGCCCCGTTCATCCATAACCTCTGTCACGATCCATGTGGTCGGCGATATGGCCGGCTCTGGCTATATCATATGCCACGCAATCGGCAATACCAAAATAGAACCATTGCTAGATTTGTACGATTAATCGGTGGTTTTTTCGATATTTTGCCGAATAATAAGGCTGAATGCTTGATATTTTCGCATTAACCAAAAAAATTTTCTCGATAACGGAATTGCTCTGGACGATTGGCATTTTTTTGGTATTTTTTTTGCGTCGGTGGTCGGCGGCGATCCGTTTCGCATCCGTCGCGCAGGGAAAATCGGTTTCCGACTCGCGGCAGCGTTTGCGAAATCGAATTTAGCTTGACCGTTGTGAAAATTAATTTCATCGTGGCAGGAAATTATCGCAGATAACTGGATGACCAGCACAGAAATGGTCGCTTCTGCGAAAATGAATTACGAATGAACAGGGAACAAAGTTCATGAAGGTGGGAATTATCGGACTCGGATTCCGTCTCGGTTATCTGGGCTACGTTTTTCATGAGATCGACAAGGATTTCGAGATCGTCGGTTATGTCGATCCCGCGCCGGCGGGCCTGCCGGGCCTGCAGGAAAAGGGCATTTCGGCCGGCAAGGCTTACGATAGTCCCGAGGCGCTGATCGCAAACGAAAAATTCGATCTCTTGATGATCGGCTCACCGAACCACATGCATCTGGAGCATATCCGTATCGGGCTTGAGGCCGGCTGCACCATCTTCTCGGAAAAACCCATCGTCGTCAGCATCGATGAAAGCCTCGAGCTTGCCCGGCTGCTCAACAAGCACGGTCACGAGCGGCTGCTCGTTGGTCTGGTTTTGCGTTATTCCCCGCTCTACCGCGATCTGCGCGCCGCGCAGGCGGAAGGCAAGCTGGGCGATGTCGTTTCCATCGAGGCCTCGGAGCATATCCCGCCCTATCACGGCGCATTCTTCATGCGCGACTGGCGGCGTTACGAGAATTATTCCGGCTCTTTCATGCTGGAAAAATGCTGCCACGACCTCGATCTCTATAATGGCGTGGTCGGTGCGCGGCCGCGTTTCGTCTCGAGCTTCGGCGGGCGCAAGAGCTTCACGCCGGCAAACGCGCCGCAGCATGACGGCATCAACGACATGGAGGTGTACCATCGCAAGCCGAGCGGCTGGATGGGTTCCGACAAGGTCTTCGACAGTGACGGCGACATCATCGATTACCAGACGGCGATCGTCGAATATGAGAACGGCGCATCGCTTGCCTTCCATACCAATCTCAACGTTCCCGACGATTTCCGCCGTTTCTGCGTCATCGGCGCCAAGGGCATGGCCGAGGGCGATTTCGTGCGCGGCTTCCTGAACGTGCACAATGCCCGGACCAATGAAAAGACCGTGGCCAAGACCTATTCGGCGGCGACCGCGCTCTCGCAGCATTACGGGGCGGACGAGCAGATGGCCGAGGACGTCATCGCCCATATCGTCAAGGGTGCGGCCCTTCCGGTTTCCGCGCTCGATGCGATCGAGGCCGGTATTCTGGCGCTTGCCATGGACGAAGCGCGCCATGGCCGTAAAGTGATCGATCTCAAGCCGGTGTGGGAGGAATACGATCTGGCGCTGCACGGGCAGCCGAAATCCCCCGCTGTGAAATCGGCTTGAGGGGGCGGCGCGATGGATGCGAAACGCAGCGCGGTCGTCTTTGCCTGGCTTCTTCTTCTGCCGGCGCTTTTATACATCACGGTTATCGTTGCTTATCCGCTCGTCGATACCTTCATCCTGTCCTTTACCGATGCGTCGCTTAGAAAAACGACGAATTGGGTCGGCTTCATCAACTACGAGAAGATTTTCAACGCGACTTTTGCCGATGTCATCACGCGGACCTTTATCTGGACGTTCTTTTCCGTCTCGATAAAGATGATCATCGGCACATTCGGTGCAGTTCTGCTGAATTCGGCCGTGCCCGGCCGGGCGCTGTTCCGTATCCTGACCATGCCGCCATGGATCGTGCCGATGGCTATCGGCATCTTCATGTGGGGCTGGATGTATAACGGCCAGTTCGGCATGATTTCCGGGGTGCTCCAGAACCTCGGCCTGGTGGATGGTCCGGTTGCGTTCCTCGCCTATGGCAGGACGGCCTTCTGGGCAACGATCGTCACCGACGTCTGGATCGGCGTGCCGATGGTGACGCTCTATCTGCTGGCGGCCATCCAGGCCATTCCGCAGGATCTCTACGAGGCCGCGTGGACAGATGGGGCAAGCCGCTTCTACCGCTTCCGCCGTATCACGCTGCCGCTGATGCTGCCGGCCATGATTACCATGTCGATGATCTCGCTGATTTCGACCTTCAATTCCTTCGATATCATCTGGATCCTGACACAGGGCGGTCCGACCGGCCAGACGACGACCATGATCATCGACACGTACAAGACGGCGATCGGCTCCTACAAATACGGTGAAGGTGCGGCCCGCGCCGTGCTGATCTGCATCTTCCTGTCGATCTTCACCTATTTCTACTTCCGCATCACCAGCCGCATCTCGCAGGAGGCCAGCCGATGAGCGACAAGAATGCGATGATCAACCGCTACAGGTGGTATGAAATCGTCGGGATCTATTGCGGCATCGCCGTGTTCCTGACCTTCGTGCTGGCGCCCTTCGTGGAAGGATTTCTGGTTTCGCTGAAACCGCTCAGCCTGCTTTTCTCCTCGCCCTACAAGTTCTGGCCGGAAAACGGTTCCTTCGAGGCCTACAGGACCATGTGGGTCAGCGTTCCGGGCTTTGCCCGCTACGTTTTCAACTCCTTCTTCATCTCCACCATTTCGACCATCATCGTCCTCATACTGGTGGTGCCGGCCTCCTATGCTTTCGCCCGTTTCGAGTTTCGTGGGCGTGGGCAGTTGCTTGGTGCGTTTCTGGCGATCAACATGTTTTCGGGCGCGGTGCTTCTGATCCCGCTTTACCGGCTGATGCGCAACATGGGTGTGCTGAACACCTATCTGGCGATGATCATTCCCGGCGCGGCCTTCCTGATCCCCACCGCCATCTGGCTGTTGCGCACCTATATGCTGCGTATCCCGCGGGAACTGGAAGAGGCGGCCTATGTGGACGGTGCGAGCTACTTCTACACCTTCCGCCGGGTGATCCTGCCGCTGGCGATGCCGGGCATCGCCGTCGTCTCCATCACCACTTTCATCGGCGCCTATGCCCAGCAGTTCATCTTCGCGCTCACCTTCAATTCCAAGACCGAATATATGCCGCTGCCCATCGGCCTCTTCGCCTATTTCGGTCGCCAGGAAGTCATCTGGAATGAGTTGATGGCGGCCAGCTTCGTCGGCATTGCGCCGGCCATGGTCGTGATCTTCTTCATGCAACGATATCTCGTCAGCGGCCTTACCGCCGGCGCGGTGAAATAATCAACAACCGGAACGACCACCAAAACGGGAGACTACCTATGGCACTGAAACATTACGGATTGGCGCTCTGCGCTTTCGCATTTGCCGGTTCCACTGCCCTTACGACGGTGACGGCGCACGCTGCCGACAAGGAGATCAGCTGGATCTATTGCGGCGACAAGATGGACCCCATCCATGAGAAATACATCAAGGAATGGGAAGGCAAGAACGAGGGCTGGAAGGTCGTGCCCGAGGTCGTCGGCTGGGCCCAGTGCCAGGACAAGGCGACCACGCTCGCCGCTGCCGGCACCCCGGTCGCCATGGCCTATGTCGGTTCGCGCACGCTGAAGCAGTTCGCGCAGAACGATCTCATCGTTCCGGTGCCGATGACCGAAGACGAAAAGAAGAGCTATTACCCCAACATCGTCGACACCGTGACCTTCGAGGACACGCAGTGGGGCGTGCCGGTCGCCTTCTCGACCAAGGCGCTCTACTGGAACAAGGACCTGTTCAAGCAGGCGGGTCTCGATCCGGAAACGCCGCCGAAGACCTGGGCCGAAGAGATCGCTTTCGCCAAGCAGATCAAGGAAAAGACGGGCATCGCCGGTTACGGTCTGCCCGCCAAGACCTTCGACAACACCATGCACCAGTTCATGCACTGGGTTTACACCAACAACGGCAAGGTGATCGACGGCGACAAGATCACCGTCGACAGCCCGCAGGTTGTTGCAGCGCTGAAGGCTTACAAGGACATCACGCCCTATTCCGTCGAAGGCCCGACGGCCTATGAGCAGAACGAAATCCGCGCCATTTTCCTCGATGGCAAGGTCGGCATGATCCAGGCCGGTTCGGGCGCCGCCACGCGCCTGCAGGAAACCAAGATCAACTGGGGTATCGCGACCCTGCCGCTCGGCCCTGAAGCAAAGGGTCCCGGCACGCTGCTTATCACCGACAGCCTTGCGATCTTCAAGGGAACCGGGGTGGAAGAAAAGGCGACCGAATTCGCCAAATTCATCACCTCGCCCGGTCCGCAGGGCGAATACGAGTTGCAGGGCGGCGCGGGCCTCACCCCGCTGCGTCCGTCGCCGAAGGTCGATGAATTCATCGCCAAAGATCCCTTCTGGAAGCCGCTGATCGACGGTATCGCCTATGGCGGTCCCGAGCCGCTCTTCACGGACTACAAGGGTTTCCAGGACACGATGATCGAGATGGTGCAGTCTGTCGTCACTGGCAAGGCAACCCCGGAAGATGCCGCGAAGAAAGCGGCTTCGGCGCTCGAGCAGTATAAATAATCTTTCATAAGCACGGATGCGGGCGCTGGCCGTCCGCATCCGGCAAGTTTCGCCGTGGGAATGCCTTGCGTCTTCCGGGATGCTCTTTCCCCTGTTTTCAACGGTTCCGATCCGGTGTGGTTTTGCGCCTGTTTCGGAACATCTCTGAACGTGGCCAGATGTCGGCCGCTGACGGGAGAGGCAAGTCTTGGGTCAGCTTTATCTCAACAACGTCCGCAAGAACTATGGACATTTCGAAGTCATCAAGGGCGTTCAGCTCGACATCAGGGATGGCGAGTTCGTCGTTTTTGTCGGTCCCTCGGGATGCGGCAAATCCACATTGCTGCGCATGATCGCCGGCCTTGAGGATATTTCCGCTGGCGACGTCGTCATTAACGGCGTGAAGGTCAATGACTTGCCGCCGGTCAAACGCGGCATCGCCATGGTTTTCCAGTCCTATGCGCTCTACCCGCACATGACGGTTTTTGAAAACATCGCTTTTCCGCTGCGCGTCGAGAAGATGGAGGAGGACAAGATCAAGCAGAAGGTCGAGGGTGTCGCCAAGATTCTCCAGCTCGATCAGCGTCTGCAGCAGCGCCCCGGCATGTTGTCTGGCGGTCAGCGCCAGCGCGTGGCGATCGGCCGCGCCATCGTTCGCGAGCCGAAGATATTCCTGTTCGACGAGCCGCTCTCAAACCTCGATGCAGCACTTCGCGCCGATATGCGCATCGAACTCACCAATCTTCACCGGACGCTGAAGGCGACGATGATCTATGTCACCCACGATCAGGTGGAAGCCATGACCATGGCCGACCGCATCGTGGTGCTGAATGCAGGCGAAATCGCTCAGGTCGGTGCGCCGCTCGAGCTTTATCACAAGCCGGCTAACCTGTTCGTGGCAGGATTCATCGGCAACCCGAAAATGAATTTCCTGAAGGTCACCTGCAAATCCGTCAGCGCCGAGGGTGTGACGGTGGAATATGAGGGCCAGACGATCACCGTGCCCGTGGAGCCCCGCGCCGGTCTTGAAGGCGCGCAGCTGACGCTCGGCATCCGCCCGGAACATACCGGCCTCGAAACGGCCGACCTCAATGTCACGGTCGCACCTAGCGTGATCGAGCGGCTTGGGGTCAATACCATCGCCTATGGCGTCGCCCCGACGGGTGAGAATTATTGCGCGCTGCTTTCCGGCTCCGCTCCTGTGGTTGTGGATGAGCCCATCGTCACCGGTATCAAGGCATCGGATTGCCATCTGTTTGACGAAAGCGGCATTGCGCTGGAGCGGCGCGTTGATCTTTCAGTCCTCAAGCTGATCCAATAAGGCGCAGGAGCCGGGCCATGTTATCTGTTTTTCCATGCCCGGCTGTTCCTGATGCGATCCGTCTTTGGCAGCATTTTTCCGCCCCTTCCAGACGAAAAAACAACGCCGGGCTTTCGGCCCGGCGTGCGAAGCTTTTCCAGATGTCTTCTGGATCACGGCATGGGGTTGGGCATGTAGCCGGTGAAACCGCTGATCTTCCAGCGTCCCTGATGCAGCCGGCAATAATAGAGCGTCTGCCATTTCATGACGTCGACGCTGCCATCGGCCTTGCGAAGCCCACCGTCGAACTTCTTGCGCACCAGCGCGGTCTCACCTTCCACTTCGATTTCTTCCAGCGTGGTGGTCGCAAAGATCGCATCGCGCGGGTTCTCTGCGAATTGCTGGGTTTGAAAATCCTGCGCCTGCCGCAGCCACTCGTCGCGATAGGCGCTGAGCGAAGGGAAGGACAGGCGCCAATTGTCCGGGTTCGCATCCCGGTTGGCGTTGATGCCGAGAAAGCCGTCCTCAACGAAATCCTCCGCGACCTTCGACCAGTCGGCGGCCAGAAAAGCGTCGATGTCCCGCGTTACCAGCATCTCCCAGATGGAATGGCGGGCGATGTCTGTTTCGGGAAAGGGGTTTTTGAAGGGATCACGCATGGTTTGGGTCCATTATTGAAATTATTTTCAAGATTTGGAGATTTCTCTGGTGTTGATTGTTGGCATATGCTCATCTCTCAATCAACAGAGAAAATAATTTTCAAATCAAAGGTGTGCGTGGTGTCGTCAACAAGACGAAACATCCTCGATTCATGGATCTATGCGGTTGACGGGCGCGCTTTCTTAGGGTGCATCGGAAACGGGGCCAAGCCTTAAGTTTTGGCGGAACGGAGACCGGTGAACATGGATATTTTCGCAAGAATACAGGAAGACAGGGGACAATTCTCGCAGTCGGAGCGGCGGATTGCCGATATTCTGGTTTCGGACTTCGAATTCGCCGTCAATGCCTCGATCATCGAGCTGGCGGCCCGCGCCGAAGTGTCGCCGCCGACCGTGACGCGGTTCTGCCGTCGGCTGGGGTGCCAGAGCTTTTCGGATTTCAAGGTCAGCCTCGCCAAGACGGCCTATGTGGGTATTCGATACCTCACCTCCGAACCCTCCAGCACGGGTCCCTCGGATGTGGCGGAAGAGGTGCTCGCCAAGGCGCAGGAAGCGCTTTTCCTGTTGCACAGAACGCTCGATCCCGCCCTTGCCGATGAAGCGGCGATCAGGATCGCCAATAGCGGCATGATCTATGCCTTCGGCGCGGGCGGCAATTCCTCGATGATCGCTTCGGAAATCCAGAACCGACTGTTCCGCCTGGGCCTGCGCGTTTCGACCAGCGCCGATCACAGCATGCAGCTGATGATGACCGCCGCTGCGCGGAAGGAAGATGTCATCATCGGTTCGTCCTTTTCCGGCCGCAACATGGAACTGGTGAAATGTTTCAGGCTGGCGCGGGAAATGGGGGTCACCACCATCGCGCTCACCCAGAGCGACACGCCTGTTGCCGCGGCCGCCGACATGGTGGTGGCCGTCAATGTGCCCGAGGGAAACAATATCTTCCGCCCCACCTCATCGCGCTACGCCTATCTGGCCGCCGTCGATGTTCTGGCGACGCTTGCTGCCTATCATCAACGGCAACGATCGATGGTGACGTTGCGTCACATCAAGCAGCAGCTCGTGGAACATCGTGACCCGGATGACAAGCAATTGCTCGGTGACTGAGGCGGGCTGACGAAAAATACAGGCTGCTTTGCCTGAGACCCGCTTTGCGGTGGGTCGGAAAGCTTCAAGGGAGTTGTAGGAGATGAAGGACAGGAAAGACCAGCTCGCCGTCGTTACCGGCGCGGCAGGTGATATTGGCCGGGCAATTGCCACGGCGCTCGCTGAAAACCATGCAAAGGTCGTGTTGGTCGATATCGACCCCGGCGCCCTTTCGAGCGCGCTATCCCTGCTTTCCGGTCCCCGCTTCGTCGCGAAAACCTGCGATGTCACCGATCCGCAGGACCTTGCAAGGCTGGCCGCTGAGGTCGCGGAGCTGGGCGATGTTGTAACCCTCGTCAACAATGCGGGTGCGGCAAGAGCGGTCAGCCTGCATGACACGACCGCCGATATATGGCGCAAAGACAATGCCCTCAATCTGGAAGCGCCGTTTCTCTGCTTCAGGGCTTTCGAAGAGGCGTTGAAGCGGACCCAAGGGTCGGTGGTCAATATCACATCCGTCAACGGCATGGCGGTGTTCGGCCATCCGGCCTATAGCGCGGCGAAGGCCGGGTTGATCCATCTGACCAAGTTGATCGCCGTGGAATATGGCAAATTCGGCATCCGTTCCAACGCCGTTGCGCCGGGCACCGTGCGCACCCAGGCATGGGAGGCGCGGGCCGCCGCCAATCCTCAGGTCTTTGAGGAAGCCAAGCACTGGTATCCGCTGCAGCGCATCGTGCGGCCCGAAGATGTGGCCAACGCCGTCGCCTTTTTGGCCGGCCCACAGGCGGAGGCGATCAGCGGCGTATGCCTGCCGGTCGATTGCGGACTGACGGCGGGGCAGGCGCCGCTGGCCCGGACCTTCTCGCAATCCGAACATTACTGACCGAAGCCCTCCTGAGGGCTCAATGCGCAATAAAGGGGAGCATCATGGCGCTCGCACATTATCGTCTCGAAAATTCCTGGCATCCGCTCAAAGATTCCGCCTCGGGCGGTTTTACCTTCACTCTGGTCAATCTTTCCCGCGAGCCGCTGAAGGATTTTCGCATCGTCTACACGTCGTTGACGCGGACGGTAGACAAACCCGCTTGCGACAATGCCGTTTATCTGCGCCGCAACGCCAATTTCCATGAGTTTGCACCGCCGGCGGGCTTCGTGCTCGAGCCGGGGAAATCCTGGCGTTTCACCGTCGATGGCCTGCTGCGACCGGCCCGGCATCGCACGGATGGCGCGAAATCCGCCTATGTCAGCCTTGCCGACGGAACGCATCGCGCCGTCGATGTCGGTGACCTGATGCTGGACGGGCGTCACAGCGAGCCGGCACCGGTGCTGCTTCCCGAAGGCAAGCTCGATCTGCCCTTTTCCATCCAGCCCTGGCCCGCTGAAATCGATGCCGAACCGGGCGAGGGTTTTCCCGTCGCGCTCTTCCCGGCGGAAGATGCGAGCGCAGAAGAAGTGCTTGCGGTGGAAACCGTGCTTTCGCTGTTCCGCCGGCTCTTTGCCGTCGGGCACGTGCCCTTCAGCCTTGCGCCGGTTCATGAGGGAAAACCGCTTCGTTTCAAGCGGCATAGCGGGCTGGAAGCGGAAGGTTATCGCCTCACTTTTTCAAAAGAAGCGGTGGTTGTGGAATATTCGGCCTCTGCCGGTCTGCAATATGGCCTGACGGTTCTGGCGCAGCTGCTGCATGGCGCACGCATCGATCCCCAATTCCGCTTCCCGGCCTCCGGCACCATCAGCGATGCGCCGCGTTATAGCTGGCGCGGCTGCCATCTCGATGTCTCGCGGCAATTCTATCCGACAGGCGATGTCCTGCGGCTCATCGATATTCTCGCATGGCTGCGCATGAACCGCTTCCATTGGCACCTGACGGATGACGAGGCATGGCGGCTCGAAATCAAGGCCTATCCGCTGCTGACCACCGTTGGCGCCACGCGCGGTCCGGATGCGCCGCTTCTGCCGCAGCTCGGTAACGGGGCTGAGCCGGTGTCGGGCTATTACACGCAGGATGAGGTGCGTATGGTCGTCGCGCATGCGGCGACATTGAACGTCGAAATCGTGCCGGAAGTCGATATTCCCGGCCACAGCACGGCGGCTCTCGTGGCCTATCCGGAGCTGACGGATGGGCAGGAGGCGCCGGACAGCTACCGCTCTGTGCAGGGATACCCGAACAACGCGCTCAACCCGGCCATCGAGCCGACCTATGAATTCCTCGGCAAGATATTCGACGAGATGGTGGAGCTGTTCCCGTCGCGGCTGATCCATATTGGCGGCGATGAGGTTGCGGATGGGTCGTGGCTGGCCTCTCCGCTTGCCAAGGCGCTGATGGAAAAGGAAGGGCTCGACGGCACCTTCGGCATCCAGTCCTATTTCATGAAGCGCATTCAGGGGATGCTGCATGAGCGCGGCCGCCAGCTTGCCGGCTGGGACGAGGTTTCCCACGGCGGCGGTGTCGATCCGGCCGGAACGTTGCTGATGGCGTGGCAGAAGCCGGAAGTCGGGCTTGAGCTTGCAAAGCAGGGCTATGACGTGGTGATGACACCGGGTCAGGCCTATTATCTCGACATGGTGCAGGATGAAGCATGGCAGGAGCCGGGCGCAAGCTGGGCCGGCACCGTTCCGCCTTCGCATACTTATGCCTATGAGGCCGTCGGTGAATTTCCCGAGGAGTTGAAGGAGCGGATGAAGGGCGTTCAGGCCTGCATCTGGTCCGAACATTTCCTCAATCGCGCCTATTTCAACCATCTGGTTTTCCCCCGTCTGCCGGCGATTGCCGAGGCGGCGTGGACGCCAAAGGCGCAAAAGGACTGGCTGCGTTTTGCGGCCATCGTCCCCTTGAGCCCGGTTTATTGAGGAAGGCGACATGCGTATTGCCGTGGGTGGAATTCATACCGAATGCAGCACCTATTCCCCGGTGCTGATGGGCGAGCAGGATTTTCGCGTCTTTCGCGGCGCGGAACTGCTGGAGGCCGAGTATTTCAATTTCCTCGGTGAAGGCGGGGCGGAGGTGTTGCCGCTTCTGCATGCGCGGGCGGTGCCGGGCGGCCCGGTGTCGCGCGCGGCCTATGAGGCGTTCAAGGCGGAGTTTCTCGAACGCCTTAAGGCCTGCCTGCCGCTGGACGGGCTTTATCTCGCCATGCATGGCGCGATGAATGTCGAAGGTATGGACGATGCGGAAGGTGACTGGATTTCAAGCGCCCGCGCCGTCGTCGGGCCGAATGTCGTGGTCGCTGCGAGCTATGACTTGCACGGCAATGTCAGCCAGACGATCATCGATCAGCTTGACATATTTGCCGGCTATCGAACTGCGCCGCATATCGATGTGCGCGAGACGATGGTGCGGGCGTGGACGATGCTGCTGAAGGCCCTGAAGACGGGCGAAAAGCCCGGCGTCGCCTGGGCGAAAATCCCCGTTCTGCTGCCGGGTGAGAAGACCTCCACGGAAGACGAACCCACCAAAAGCCTTTATGCCGTTCTGCCGGATCACGATACGCGGCCCGGCATTTGGGATGCGAATTTCATGATCGGCTACGTCTGGGCGGACGAACCCCGGGCGACGGCCTGCGCCGTCGTGACGGGAACGGACAAAGCGGCCGCACAGGCGGTCGCGACCGAGATCGCGCAATCCTACTGGAATGCCCGGCAGGATTTTCGTTTCGGCCCCGTGACCGAGCCGCTTGAGGCCATTCTGGATATCGCCGAAAACACGGCAACGCGGCCGATCATCTTGGCCGACTCCGGCGATAACCCGACCGGCGGCGGGGTTGGCGATCGCGCCGATGTTCTGGTCGCACTGATTGCGCGCAACTGGCAGGGTGCGCTGCTGGGCGGCATCACTGACAGACCGGCGGTCGAAGCCTGTTTTGCGGCCGGCGAAGGTGCCGCGCTTTCCCTGAAGATCGGCGGCAGTCTCGATCCGCAGAGCCCGTCCGTGACCGTCGAGGCCCGTGTTGTGAAACTGGATGATCCAGGTGCTGCTGACCAGCGGCAGGCAGTGGTCGCCATCGGCGGCATCACGGTCATTCTGGCGGCGCGGCGCAGGCCTTATCACATGATTTCCGATTTCACCCGTCTCGGCTTTAATCCAAAGGAGGTGCGGCTGCTGGTCGTCAAGTCCGGTTATCTTTCACCGGAGCTTGCGCCTATCGCCAATCCCAACCTCATGGCGCTGACGGACGGGGTCATCAATCAGGATATCGAAAATCTTCCCAATCGCCGCCGGGACGGCGATTTTTACCCATGGAAGCCGCATTTCGATTATACCCCTCAGCCCATCCTTTCGGCCCGCTGGCGATGACAGCGGTTCGGTAGCTTTTATCCAGCGATCCGGCGGTGCCGGATCATCTCAGGCGAATATCCATGCCGTCGGCTCTTTCCATCGTCATCAACAATCCGTCGATCCGCATCGGGGCGCTCGCCATCCTGTTCTTCGGGTTTTCGAATGCGGCGACCGCCCCCTATCAGGCGGTCATCGGCATTCGCGAAATCGGGCTGAGCAACAGCGTCTATTCGCTGTTGATGCTGTTTGCCGCCGTCATCAATGTCAGCGCCAGCGTGTTGATGGGCATTGTCGCAGACAGGCTGGGTGAATATCGCAAGCCAATGCTCTATATCGCGCTCTTCGGCGTCAGCGGTTATCTGCTGGTCTATCTGGCCGGCAACGCTACCGCGTTTGTCGCTGCAAAGCTGGTGCTTCTGCCGATTTTCGGAGCGATGAATTCGTTGATCTTCGCCCATGTGCGCGCCGATGCGCGCAACCTTTCGATGGGTGAGATGATCGCGGTTAATTCGATCATGCGGGCAACCATCTCGCTTTCCTGGGTGCTGGTGCCGGGCATTGTCGGTGTTTTTCTGGTGAATTCCGGCAATATGCTGATGGCGTTCCTGTTTTCGGGCATCTGCGCGCTTGTCTGCTTTCTGCTCGTCGCCTTCTGTCTGCCACGCGCCGCCACGCCGGCATCGGCAAATACCGAAGCGCGGTTTGGCCTGCGCGCCTCGCTTGCGGAAATCGGATCGCGGCGGGTGCTGCTGCGGATCATCGCCATCGCGCTCATCTGCTCAATGCTGCATCTCAACGATTCCGTGCGCTCGCTCATCATAACCGGACAGGCCAAGGGCACGGTGGCGGATATCGGTATTGTTGCGGGTATCGTCGCTGCGCTGGAAATCGTCTTCATTCTCCTGTGGGGCTGGATCGAGAAGAAGGTTCCACAGACACTGACACTTGCGGCGGGAGCGGGGCTTTACGCCATCTATCTCATTCTGCAGGGGCTTGCTTCAGCGCCGTGGCATATCTACGCCCAAACGGTCATCAGTGCGCTGGGCGCCGCCGCGATCATCAGCATTCCAATTACCTATCTGCAGGAACTGATCGCGGACCGGCCGGGACTCGGAAGCTCGCTGATCGCCGTCAACATCTTCCTCGGCGCTGGTCTGGGCGCGTTGATTTTTGCCGTTGGAACCCTGGTCTCCAGCTATTCGGGGACTTCCATATTGGGGGCGATTGTGGGGCTTGGCGGCGTTTATATGCTTTACGCGCTTGATGGAAAGGGCCGCCGCAGGTAACGGCCACCCAAATGAAAGAGGTTACGATGATTCTCGAAATTTGCGTGGACGATGTCGCCGGTCTGGAAGCGGCAGTCAGCGGCGAGGCCGATCGGATCGAGCTCTGCGCGGCGCTTTCGGGCGGCGGTGTGACGCCATCGGCGGGTTTCATGCACCGCGCGGCGTCCTGTGGGTTGCCGGTGAGCGTCATGATCAGGCCGCGCGCCGGTGATTTCGTCTTCACACGCGACGAAGCGGATGTGATGAAACGCGACATTGATGCGGCAAGGGCGGCCGGTCTTTCCGGCGTGGTGCTCGGCGCATCGCGTGGCGATGGTTCGCTCGATATTGGCTTGCTTGAAGAACTGCGCAGTCATGCCGACGGGCTGGATGTGACGCTGCATCGCGCTTTCGATGTCGTGCCTGACATGGAAGAGGCGCTGGAAGCTGCCATCGCATTGGGGTTCCCAAGAATTCTCACCTCAGGCGGGGCGCGTTCGGCGCTTGAAGGGATTGAGGCTCTGGCCCACCTGTCCGAGATGGCGGCAGGCCGGATCGTCATCATGCCCGGTGCCGGCGTGCGTCCGCAGAGCGTTCAGACCTTGCTGGATCGCTTTCCGATCACGGAAATCCATGCATCCTGTTCCGCCGTCCCATCTTATGATCCGGACAGCAGGGTGGCGAAGCTCGGTTTCACCGGCGCAGGGCGCAAGGTTACCGATGAGGCGGCGGTTCGCGAGTTGAAGACGATCCTCATTGCTCATCGTAAAGGCGGCGCAGCGCTCTAGCCGTTCCGGCCGCGCCATCGAGATCGAGCGTGATCGTGCCAGGCACCGGCAAGGACAATGCCGCCTTGATGGCATCGGCCATCGCTTGCGCCGAAATATCCTTCTCCTCCAGCACATGCGCCAGCCCCAGCCGCGCCAGCCGTTCGGCGCGGGCGCTCTGTTCGGTTTCGCCTCCGGCTGCGAAGGGGATCAGAAGCGAGCGGCATTTTGCCTGAAGAATATCGCAAACGGTGTTGTAACCGGCCTGTGAAATCGAAAGCCGCGCGCCGGCGAGCAAACTTGCGAAATCCTTGCGGAAACGGAAGACGGACACATTGCCCGCCGCCCGCGCCGAGATCGCATCGAAATCCGCCTGCGGCATGTTGGGACCGGTCACGAGGCACCAGCTCTTGATGCTATCCAAGAGGGGGGCAGCCTCGAGCGCAGCCCGGATAAGTGCGGCACCGACGGCGCCGCCGCCTGCGGAAACCACGATATCGAATTTTTCCGCCGGTTCCGGCGGCGGAAGGGGGGCGACGAGGCCGGTATAGACGATACGCTGGCTGATCTCGCCTGCGAGGGGAAAGGTGTCTTCCAGCCGGGCGAAATCCGGATCGCCATGGACGAGCACCGCATCGAAGTGTTTCTTCACCAGCGATACGGTCTCTTCGTCCCGGCCCGGTTTGGTCTTTTCCTGCAAGATATCGCGCAGCGACGCCATGACGAGTGGGCGCGGTTCGCTGTCTTCTATCTCATCGAGAAGCGGCAACAATTCGAAACGCACCTGCCTGCGACCGAAGGGGAATGCCTCGATGATAACGATATCGGGTTTTGCGCCGTGATAGGCCCCGATCAGCATGTCGGTTCTCAGCCTCTTGAAGTCGTCATCCACCGGTTTGCCGGAACTGTCGACCAGGCCGGCAAAGCTGCCGTCGCTGACGGCGATGGGCGGCAATTCGACATGGCGGATGCCCTCGCCCGGAAAGCCCGGAACCGGCGTGCCGCCCGTGACCAGCACGACATCGAAACCGTTCGCCTGAAGGGCGTTGGCAATGCGGCTGGCGCGGGCGATATGGCCGATGCCGAGAAGGTGCTGGACGTAGAAGAAGACGCAGGGGCGTTTTTCCGTATCGGTCATGGCGTTTTTTCCCACTCGGTCTCGAACAGGGCCTTCAGCTCGACAATGCTGGTGCGATGGTCGAAGGCGGTGCGCACACGGTTTTCGGCGGCACTGCCAAGACGCTGGCGCAATTGCGGATCGGTGATGGCCGTGCGCAGGGCCTCTGCGAAGGCGGCCGGATTTTCCGGTTCCGTCAGCAGGCCGTTTTCACCGCTGACGAAGAACTCCGGAATGCCGGAAATATTGGTGGAGATGCAGGTCAGCGCCTGGCTCGCGGCCTCGACCAGCACATTTGGCAGGCCGTCGCGGTCGCCATCGCTGGTGATGCGGCAGGCAAGGGCGAAGAGGTCCGCTTCCCGGTAGTTCTCCAGCACCTGCTTCTGGTCCATGGCGCCGGTCCAGACGATCCTGTCGGCGACGCCGAGTTCGTCAGCGAGTTTCTTCAGGGAGGCCAGTTCATCGCCGCCGCCGATATGGGTGAAACGCCAATGGATATCTTGCGGCAGCGAGGCGAGCGCACGCAGGAGAATATCGATGCCCTTTTTCTTGACCGCCCGGCCGACGCTCAAAATCCTGACCGGATCATCGGCATCTGAACCGTCTCTTGCCGGTCGTGGCGTTTCGAAATGCGGGAAACGGGTGAGATCGAGGCCATGATAACTCAGATGCACATTCTGCCTGGTCCCGGAAAGGGTCTGCAGATGCTGGAAGCCGCCGGCAGTGCAGGTCACGGCCCAGCGGGCGCTTTGCAGCTTGGCGGCAAGGTCGCGGTCGTTCGAGGTCCAGATGTCCTTGGCGTGGGCCGAAATCGTCCAGGGCGTGCCGGTAATGAGGTGGGTATAGGCGGCGACCGAGGCGGGCGTGTGGATGAAATGGACATGCAGCCATTCGGCATCCGCCGGCCATTCATGCGCGAGCACCACAGCCTGCCCGAAACGGCGGAAGCGATTGCGGCTGAGATCATGCGGCAGGTCGTTGAAAAAGCGGCGAAGCGCCTTGGTGAAGCCCGGCTTTTTTCGGCACGCCCACAATGCCTTTAGAACGCGCAGCGGCTCCTCGTGCAGATATTCCGGCAGATATGTGACGGGTGCGCAGATTTCATCGTGAACGGGATGGCGCTTCTTGTCCGTGGGCCGGCGCATCGACATGAGTTCGAGTTTAAGCCCGGCCTTTTCCAGCCCCAGAAGCTCCTGGGCGATAAAAGTCTCGGACAGGCGCGGATAGCCCTTGAGGAGCACCACGATTTTTTTTGTATCGGTCACGTTGCGCGTGTCTCTTTTGAAGCGGTGTTTGTCGGGGAACCGGTCACGCGGTCAGCGTGATCGGCGCCTTGTCGCCCTCGGGCGGCAGCCATTCGGCTATCCGGCGCGATATGTTTTCCAGACCGTCCAGCTTCAACCCGCGCGCATTGACGGAAGGCGGTGCGCGGTTCGGCAGCGCTTTCAGAGCTGCCGCCATTTTTGCCGGGTTTTCGGCATCTTCCGGCAGAAGCATGTCGAAAAGGCCAAGCTCCGAGGCGCGGCTGGCGCGGATAAGCTGCTCTTCGCGCGGCACCGTGCGCGGCACGACGAGGGCGGGCTTGTCGAAGGACAATATCTCGCAGACGGTATTATAGCCGCCCATCGACACGACGGCCTGTGCGCCGGCGACGAGGTCTTCCATGCGGTTGTCGAATTCGATGATTTCGATATGCGGAATATCGGCAACACTGCTCATGAAGCGCTGGCGTTGATCCGCTGGCATATAGGGGCCGAGCACCACCAGCGCCTTGTGCGTCAGTTCGCTGTCATAGCGATAGGCGTTGATGACGTCGTCGATCAATTCGCTGCCATCGCCGCCGCCGCCGGTGGTGACGAGAAGGTAATCGCCTTCCGGCCGATGCGATACGGTTTCGGCCTGCGTCTTGGATCTTTGCAGGAAACCGACGAAATCCATCTTGTCGCGAACGGTGTGCGGAACGTCGAGCCCCGTCAGCGGATCGTGGAAATCGGGTGGGCCATAAATCCAGACGTGGTCATAGAACTGGCCGATCTTGGTCATGACATTGTTGCGCTTCCACTCCGCTTCGAGCAGCTGCGGTGCATCCATGACGTCGCGAAGGCCGATGACGAGCTTGGTGCCCTGTCCCTTGAGATAGGCGAGCGTTTCCTCCACCTCGCCGCGCAGGCCCATGGGCTCCTTGTCGACGATGAAGATATCCGGCTGGAAGCTTTCGGCGGTGTGGTAGATGATGGAGCGGCGCATCTTCAGCGTTTCCTGAAGATCGATATGCCTGTCCATGGACGTATATTCGCCGTTGCGCAGCTTGATGACGCTCGGGATTTTCACGAAATCGACGCGGGCGCGGTAATCGAAAGCGCCGGCAATCGTCGCGCCCGAAATGATGAGGACGTTGAGGCCGCGATAATCCTCTACCAGAGCATGCGCGATGGTGCGACACCGCCGCAGATGCCCGAGCCCGAAGGAATCGTGGCTGTACATGAGTATACGCGCGTCGTTCAAACGGGAGGTCATGGGCCACACCTCTTTTTGCCTTTCACAAAAAAGGCGATGGCGGAAGGGCAGTTTATCAAAGGGTGTTCCATTTTATCTGAAGGGATCCGCAGCATCACGTAGTCCGTCGCCGAAGAAATTAAAGGCCAGAATGACGAGAACGACCGGGATCGTCGGGATGAGAAGCCATGGATATAGCGCAATGACGCTGACGCTGCGCGCCTCCGTGAGCAGAATTCCCCAACTTGTGATCGGCGGCCTGAGACCGAGGCCGAGGAAGCTCAGTGCGGTTTCGCCGAGAATCATGCCGGGGATCGTCAGGGTGGCCGAGGCGATCAAGTGCGACATGAAGCCGGGAATAAGGTGTCTGCCGATGATGCGCGGCGTGCCGGCACCCATTAATTGTGCAGACAAAACATAGTCTTCTTCGCGAAGCGCCAGAAGTTTCGAGCGCACGGCGCGTGCAAGGCCCGTCCAGTCCAGCATGCCGAGAATGATGGTGATGCCGAGATAGACGAGGATGGGGCTCCAGGTCACCGGCATGATCGCCGCAAGCGCCAGCCAGAGCGGAATGCTCGGGATGGATTGCAGGACCTCGATGATACGCTGGACAATCAGATCGAATGTGCCGCCGCGATAACCCGCCAGACCGCCGATCACAATGCCGAGAACGAAGCTCATGGCGACGCCGAGAAGGCCGATGGTCAGCGAAATGCGCGCGCCATAGATGATGCGGGACAGCACGTCGCGGCCGAGACGATCCGTGCCGAGCAGGAACAATTCACCACCCTCCGCCGGGCAGACGAGATGGGTTCTGCCCTCGAACATGCCCCAGAAGCGATAGGTATCGCCCTTGCAGAAGAAACGCAGCGGCTGGATATCCGTCGGCACATCCCGGTAGACCCGTCTCAGATTGTCCATGTCGAGCGTCATTTCCCGGCCATAAACGAAGGGGCCGACAAATTTTCCGTCATTGAACAGGTGAATGGCCTGCGGCGGGGCGTAGATATGCTCGATATTGCGGGTATGGAGATTATAGGGTGCGAGGAATTCGGAGATCAGGATCGAAAGATAAAGCACCACCAGAAAGGCGCCGGACCACACCGCGATCTTGTGCTGACGGAACTGCCACCACATGAGGCGGAGCTGCGAGGCCTTGCTGAAGGCCGCCATTCCTGACGTGTTGGGTTCGATCAGCGACGGGTCGAAGGGCGCGGTCGAGACGTAATGGGGCAGCGCTTCGCCGGGTTTCGGAATGGATGAAGTCATTTGACGTTACCACCTCCGAAGCGGATTCGCGGATCGAGTATGGCAAGGGCGATATCCGACACCAGAACGCCGATCACCGTCAGGAATGCGAGGAACATCAGGAACGAACCGGCGAGATACATGTCCTGGCTCTGCAACGCCCGGATGAGCATGGGACCGGTGGTTTCGAGCGACAGCACGACGGCGGTGATTTCCGCGCCTGATATGATGGCCGGCAGGATCGAGCCGATGTCCGAGATGAAGAAATTCAGCGCCATGCGCAGCGGATATTTGGTGAGCACCTTGAAGGGGTGCAGCCCCTTGGCGCGGGCGGTGACCACATATTGTTTCTGCAATTCATCGAGCAGATTGGCGCGCAGACGACGAATCATGCCGGCGGTGCCCGCCGTTCCGATGATGAGGACGGGGATCCAGATGTGTTCGAGGATCGACTTGAACTTCGCCCAGCTCATCGCCTGGTTCAGATATTCCCGATCCATCAGATGGCCGATGGAGATGCCGAACCAGATATTGGCGAAATACATCAGGATCAGCGCCAGCATGAAGTTGGGAATGGCGATGCCGAGCAGGCCGAGAAAGGTGAGCCCGTAATCGCCCCAGCTGTATTTATGCGTGGCGGAGTAGATGCCGATCGGGAAGGCGATAAGCCAGGTGACGATGATGGTGACGAAGGAGACCAGAACCGTCAGCCACAGGCGGTCTCCCACCACATCGCTGACCGGCAGCTGATATTCGAAGGAATAACCGAAATCGCCGACCAGCATGCCGGTCGCCCAGCGGAAATAGCGGATCGGGGCTGGCTGGTCGAAACCGTAGCGGACACGCAGCTCCTCGATTTCGGCAAGGTTCGCCGTCTCGCCCATGGCGCGCAGCTCGGCGACATAGCTTTCGAAATAATCGCCCGGCGGCAATTCGATGATGGTGAAGACCAGCATCGAGATCAGGATCAGTGTCGGGATCATGACGAGGATGCGCTTTAGAATATACCGCAGCATATCAGGCGTCTCCGTCATACCAGAAGCTATCCGGCATATAGACGCCGAGATAGGATGTGGGCTCGTAACCGAAAAGCGCCTTGTCCGGCACATTTCGCATGCGTTTGACATGAACGACGGGTTGCAGCGCGCCGTTGACGATGCCGATGGAAAACACCTGCTGCGTATAGATCCCCAGCATTTCCAGCCAGATGGCTTCGCGCTCCTGTTCGGTGACGCTTCTGCGCCATTTTTTCAGCAGATCGAGCAGATGCGCCGCCTCCGGCAGATCGGGCTCCTTGCCCTCGCGGCCGCCGGAAAGATAATGGACACCCCAGACCGGCCATTGCAGCTGGTCGTCACCGGTGGGTGCTAGGCCGGAAGGCAGCATGTCCGGCGTCGGCACACCGTTATCCATGCCCATCCATACCGACATCAGCACCTCGCCGCCCATGGCGCGCTTGCGGAAGACATCGCGCTGGGTGGGGCGGACGGAGACGGCAATGCCGATATGCCGCCAGTGATCTGTCACCAGT
The DNA here is from genome assembly GCF_053522445.1 of Agrobacterium sp. 22-221-1. NCBI lineage: Bacteria > Pseudomonadati > Pseudomonadota > Alphaproteobacteria > Hyphomicrobiales > Rhizobiaceae > Agrobacterium > Agrobacterium sp. 22-221-1. The sequence goes on along the minus strand of NZ_JBNWCL010000004.1, from coordinate 30,907 downwards.
TCCATCACGTCGGTTTCAAGCGTGCTTTCGCCCGTCGTTTCGACGATGATATAGGCCGGGCGGCCATCCGGCAGGAGCCGAAGGCCGGCATTGTCGCGCTTGTCGAGACCGGCTTCATCAAGCAGCCTGTTGGCCGCCGCCCGGTCGAAGGCGCTCCAGGCGTCCGTAAATTCCTGCCGGTAAAGCGGGCTTTCCGGCAGAACGGTATCGGCGCTTTCCTTTGCCAGCCCGTAAAAGCAGACCATGTTGATTTCGTGCCGGTTTATCGCGAGCGACAGCGCCCGGCGCACGCGTACATCTTGAAAAGCGCTGCGCCAGATCGGATCGGCACAATTGAGGTTGGGCAGCAGCGCGATGCGCGAACCCTGAGAGCGCTTGTAGAGGTTCACCTTCAGGGGAAAACGCTTTTCGGCATCCTTCAGAAAGGTGTAATCGGCGAAATCGAGGCCGAAATATTGCAGATCGCTATCGCCGGACGCCGTCTTGGCCGAGATGATATCGGACGAAGTGACGTTGAGCAGGAAACGATCGAGATAGGGCAGTTGCAGGCCGTTTTCGTCGACCCGGTGATAATAGGGGTTACGCTCGAAGACAAATTGTTCGGCCGGTGGCGCGGTGGTGTTGCGCCAGGCATCCAGCGTCGGCAGATCGGGATTTTCGGGCCGCACCTGCCGCGACATCTTGATATGCAGCCCGCTCCAGTCATCCGTCTTGTTTTTCTTGATCAGCTTGGCGAGCTTTTCCGCCGTCTGATATTTGACGTGGAACTGTTTCATGTAGGCGGCGGGCAGGAACAGCCGGGCCGGTGAGGCCGCTGCGAGCTTCGCCAGAAAATCCGGGTTCGGACCGTCCCAGGTGTAGCGCACCGTCAGCCGGTCGATGACTTCGATAAGCGGCGGCTTGCTGTTGACCAGAAGTTCGATCGGCGGGCCGCCCTTGTGGATTTCCCTGTTGAGGGCGACGTCCTCCCAGAAATAGCGGAAATCCTCGGAGGTGAAGTCGCTGCCGTCGGACCATTTGTGGCCGTCGCGCAGCTTGAAGGTGAAGATGCGTTCTTCCTGAACGTCGTAGCTTTCGAGAATATCCGGATGAAGCTCGAATTTCTCGTCATAGCCGACAAGGCGGGCATAGCTGCTGATCGGCATCAGGCGAATGTCGCGCTGGCCGCCAATGAGCATACGCACCGAGCCGCCATGTTTTCCCGGCTCGCGGCCAAGCGCTTTCATGTCGATGACGCGCGGGTTTTTCGGCAGGCGTTCGGCCACGTCGGGCAATTCGCCCTTTTCCCGTTTTTCCTTGAAATAGGCGGGGTCGGTATAGCCGGCCCGCGCATAGGCCGGCAGGAAGACGGAGGCCAAGAGGGCAAGGGTGGTGCGACGCGTGATCAAGGGCGAAGCTCCCGGATATCGGCATTGCCGTTTGCAAGCACGAAATGGCCCTCGCCGAGATCGGCGGAGATCATGTCGCCATCACCCTCGTCGCGGAACTGTTTGCCCCAGTCGAATTTACCCGTCGCGCTGATCTTGCCGATGGTGCGGAAATCGAGCGGACGGTCGAGATCGGGGAAAGGCACTGCCGCCAGCAGGGATTTCGTATAGGGATGAACCGGAGAGCGCATCAGGATTTCCCGTGGCGCCAGCTCCACGATGCGGCCCTCGCACATCACCGCCACGCGGTCGGCCATATAGTCCACTACCGCCAGATTATGCGAAATGAAGAGATAGGTCAGTCCGAGATCCTGCTGCAAATCCTTCAGCAGATTGAGGATTTGCGCCTGCACGGAGACATCGAGGGCGGAAACGGGTTCATCGCAGATGAGAAGTTCGGGACCGAGCGCCAATGCCCTGGCGATGCCGATACGCTGCCTCTGTCCGCCCGAGAAACTGTGCGGGTAACGGTTGAGCGCGCTTTCTCCGAGCCCAATGGCCCTGACGAGATTGCGCACTTTCTCCGCGCGGTATTTCGCATCGCCCCGTCCGTGGATTTCCAGCGGCTCGCTCAGGATGTTGCCCACGGTCATGCGTGGAGACAGAGATGATATCGGATCCTGGAAGACCATCTGTATCTTCGACCGCAGCTCTTTCAGGTCTCCGTCCCTGGCATTGAGGACATCGATGTCGCCTTCAGGTCGGTGAAAGGTCACCGAGCCTTCGTCCGGGCGAACGGCGCGCATGAGGATTTTGCTGACGGTGGTTTTGCCGCTGCCGCTTTCGCCCACCAGCCCGAGGCATTCTCCGCGGCGAATTTCAAAACTGACGCTGTTGACCGCTTTGGTGGCATTGGCGTCGCCCTTGCGGAACCAGCTGGACTTCCGGGTCGTGAACGTCTTGCTGATATTGTCCACGGTCAGAAGCGGGCCGGGGGTCTTGTTCACTGCGGCGTTTTTTTTGCCGACGAGGCTTTCGTGGTCAATGTTGATTTCGCGAAGCGCCTTCAGCCTTTCGCCGGGTTTCATGTCGAAATGCGGCACGGCGGCCATCAGGCCCTTGAGGTAGGGGTGGCTCGGCGACTTGAAAATGTCGTCGACCGTACCGGCCTCCATGATCTCGCCCTGATAGATCACGGCGACCTCGTCGGCGATGTTTGCCACCACGCCGAGATCGTGGGTGATGAGCAGCATGCTCATGTTCAGGCGGCTCTGGAGATCGCGCAGCAGCTTGAGGATTTGCGCCTGTATGGTCACATCCAGCGCCGTCGTCGGCTCGTCGGCGATCAGAAGTGCGGGACGACAGATCAGCGCCATGGCGATCATGGCGCGCTGGCGCATGCCGCCCGACAGCTCGAAGGGATACATGTTCACGACCTTCTTGGGTTTGGAAAACCCCACAAGGTCGAGCGTTTCATGCATTTTTTCCGCACGTTCGGCCGGCGACAGGATGCTGTGAATCCTGAGCGCCTCATCGATCTGGTTGCCGATGGTGTGCAGCGGCGAGAAAGACGTCATCGGCTCCTGAAAGATCAGGCCGATGCGATTTCCGCGTATCGAACGGATTTCCCGGCCGTCCTTCGGCAATTGCAGCAGATCGACGGGGCCGGCTGCGGCATTTTCCGGATCGGTGAACAGCACACGGCCATTCACGCGCGCCGTCTTGGGATGGATGCCCATGATGGTCTGGCCGATGACGGATTTTCCGGAGCCGGATTCGCCGACGAGAGCCGTGACTTTTCCCGGAAGAATGCGAAGGCTCGCACCCCTGACGGCATCGATGGTGCCGCCCATGAGAGAAAACGAGACCCGCAGATTTTCAATACGGAGCAAATCTGCGCCTGCGCTCATGCCAAAGGGTTCCTTGCCGTCTCTTTATCGTTGCCTTGTGACAATTTGCTCAGGAGGGCTTAAATCCACGTTATCGCAGGGTTTGTTGTCTGTCTATGCCTCTGAAACATCGAATTGTTTAGCGAATTCAAAGCCGGCTTCCGAAACACGACGGCTTGCCTGACGCCTTTTGTTTGGCGATATGTTAACGAGCGTTTCTGGATGAGGATCCATGTCCGACAAGAAATATTACGATGCCCAGCTGGACAAGGCCCGGCAGTTGCAAAATGGCGGTCAGTATGCGGAAGCCAATGCGCTTCTCTTATCGCTGGTTGCAGCAAAGGACGGCCACCTGATGGGTGAGCGAACGGTGCTCGGTCTGCCGCGCCGACTGCATGCGGCACGGCTGCGCCTCGCCAAGGCCGAGGGCGATACGGTCGCCAAGATCGGTTATCAATATACGCTTGTTCCACCCCCGCAGGTGCTGGAGAAATATGCGCGGTTTTCCACGGAAGAACGTCGCACGATCAGCCTCAAAAGCCGTGAAGATGTGCCAAGGCTCATTCACCAGATATGGATCGGGGAAAAAGCCCCGCCGGTATCGGTTGAGGCATGGGCCGCCCACGCTTCGAACCATGGTTACTACTATCGGCTCTGGCGGGAGGCCGATCTTGAGCGGGAAGGCGTGTTTTCGAACGGCGTCTTCAAAGCCATGCTGGACAAGGGCGATTATCCGGGCGCGGTGGATGTGGCCCGTTATATCCTGCTGGAGCGGTTTGGCGGCATCTATCTCGATTGCGACTGGTATCCGGCGCGGGACGATGTGAGTTTCGATACATTCCTGCCTCTGGCGGGGCTGACGGTGTTTGACGAAAAAACGCCGCGGGACACGGGGCAGGGCAGCATGCTGCTTGCCAATTCCTTCATCGCTGCGCCTGCCGGACATCCGGTTTTCAGCAGGATGCTGGAAGCCTTTCCCGGTATTATCGAAGACATGCCGCGCGCGCCTGCCTGGTGGTCGACCGGCCCCTTGATTTTCACCATCATCGCCCGGGCGGGAAGTATCAGCCTCGCGCCAGCGGGGTTCGTTGCTGCGTCCCTTCCCGACCGCGCCCCCTTTGAGACGGTGGAAGCGGTCAGGCGGAAACTTTCGACTGAGGCGAGCGGGTTGCTGATCGCCTGGAAATCATGGTGAGATTTCGTCGACGAGGTCTTTTGAAGAACGCCAGCGGGCGGCGGGATGTTCGGCGGTCACCTCGAAAAGCCGTCTCAGGAAGCGCCAGACATTGTCGTCATGGACGAGATGGTGGGTGAGGATGCCGGTCGTGCCGCCGTTTTCGGCGGTCGTCAGGATGCGGGCGGCGGTCTCCGAAAAGAGCACGTCGTCGTTGCGGCCACCGCGGCTGCCGTGCCAGTCGATCACATCGACATGGGTGTTCAGGCAGGGCGGCAGGGTGCTTTTCTCCGGGCCGAAAACGGATAGGGCGCGATATCCGAGGCCCGCCAGTACCTTCACGATACCGGCATCTATGCGGTTCCACGGCGGCACGAGCATCGGCACCAAACGCCCGCCATGCAGGTCGTGGAGTTTATCCAGTCCGGATTGCAATTCATCGAGAACGACAGCGGGATCGCGATGCGATCCGAGTTCCTGTTTCTTTTCCTTCTCGCCGGCATAATTCGTATGGGACCAGCCATGCACGGCGACCTGGGCAATGTCCGACACATCCAGATGCTGTGCGAGCTTATCGGTCGTCATCTCGGGGATGACCGCGAGCGTGACCGGAGCGGAAAAGCCGCCGCAAAGATCGAGCAACGTGTCGAGCGCGGGCGTCGGCTCCACCGCATCGTCGTCGCGGAGCCAGAGATCGGCGGATATGCCGCGCCGCCCGCATTCGTCCAGTGCCGCAACGAGTTTTTCCAGACTCATGATCTTCGCGCCTTTGCTTGCAGCAGGATATGGTTCAGTTCTTTTGCGGCATTTTCCAGAGACCGTTCATTCCTCACGAATTGCCGGGCCGCCCGTGCCAGTTCTTTGCGCTGTCTGTCGTCGCCGAGCAGGGTTTTAATCGCGTCGGCATAGGCGGCTCTATCATTTTCTGGTGTCAGTAATCCTGTGGCGCCGGATTTTACCACCTCGGGGACGCCGGCCACTTCTTCGGCCACAACGGGCAGGCCGGCAGCCTGCGCTTCGAGATAGGCGAGACCATAGGCCTCGCCATGGCCCGGCCAGACATAGAGAGAGGCTTTTGAAAGAAGCATTGCGATATCGGCCGTGGTTTTTTCCCCGTGCCAGACGAGACGGTGGTTGGGAAACGCGCTGAACATGGCTTGCACGGCCGTGCGTTCCGGTCCGTCGCCGACGATATCCAGCGTCCAGTCGAGATCCTGCGGCAACAGGGCGAGCGCTTCAGAAAGGGCGCGATAGCTGTCGAGCTTGTCACCCGCCCGCATCATGGCGACGGTGATGAGCCTTGCGGGTGTCGGCTGGGGCGTGTTCTTGAGAAAGGCCTCGGCATCGATGAAGGGCGGCAGCATGGCCCAGCGAAGAATGGGCGAGGCCTGCGCGAGGCCTTCACGATCCCGCGCGGTGAAGCAGATATTGATGGCGGCGGCGTTCAATGCGGCCAGCAACCCATCCTGAACCGCCTGCCATCCCATCCCATTTCGTTTCGGCGAATAAGACGCTTCAGCGCTGACATAGGGGATATCGAAATGTTTGCTCAGTTCCGGTCCGAGCAAGTCCGGCGCCTTGTAATAAGGATGGTAACAAAACCAGAGATCCGGTACGCCATCCCGTCGCCAACGTCGTGCGACGATCTCGATTTCGCGCTCGGCCTCATCGGCGAGCAAGGCCCTTGCCGGGTCATCCGGCTGTTTCAGGAAGCTGCGCAGTTCCGAAGCGACGGAAACATCGTGACCGCCCATCGTGATCGCCGTCATTAGCAAACGGGCCATCAGCCGGTCGCCGGAGGGAACGGGATGGTTGGGAGATTTGAGCGGCGCATAAAAGGCGATCTTCATGGCGATGGTTGTGCGTTGGCGGTGGCTTGGGCGTCAACCGGAATTTGAAAGGGCCGAGCCTTGACAGGTCCGTCATTCTTGCCCAACTGAAAGGCATCTTTTGCACATGCGCGGAGCGTGACACGCTTTGACTTCCCCAGACATTTCCCGGAACCTGCTTTCCAGCATTGAAAACAAAAGCGCCAAAGCGGGGGTGATCGGCCTCGGCTATGTCGGTCTGCCGCTTGCCATGACGATCGCCAGGGGCGGTTTCAAGGTTGTCGGTTTCGATATCGATCCCGGTAAAATTACCGCGATCGAGGCCGGGCGCAGCTATATCGAGGCCGTTTCCGATGAGGTGCTGGCGAGTGTGAGACAGGATGACGGCTTTGTCGCCACCTCGGATTTTTCCAGGCTGGCCGAATGCGATGTCATTGCCATCTGCGTGCCGACACCCCTGACGAAATATCGCGAGCCGGACCTTTCTTATGTCGAAAAGACCTGTCGCGATATTGCCGCCCATCTGCGTAAGGGGCAGCTCGTGGTTCTGGAATCGACCACCTATCCCGGCACGACTGACGGGGTGGTGAAGACCATTCTGGAAAGCACGGGGCTCGTCTCCGGCGTCGATTTCTTCATCGGTTTTTCACCTGAACGGGAAGATCCCGGCAATCGCGATTTCGAGACCTCGACGATTCCGAAGGTTGTCGCTGGCGATGGCGAGGCGGCCGGAAAGCTGATGGCGGCATTTTACGGTTCGGTGGTCAAAAAGATCGTCCCCGTCTCGACAAATGCCACGGCCGAGGCGGTCAAAATCACCGAAAACGTCTTCCGCGCCGTCAATATCGCGCTGGTCAACGAACTTAAGGTCGTCTACGAGGCGATGGGTATCGACATCTGGGAAGTGATCGATGCGGCGAAGACCAAGCCGTTCGGTTTCATGCCGTTTTATCCCGGCCCGGGCCTTGGCGGCCATTGCATACCGATCGATCCTTTCTACCTCACCTGGAAGTCGCGCGAATATGAATTGCCGACGCGGTTCATCGAACTGGCCGGTGAGATCAATACCGGCATGCCGCGTCACGTCATCGGGCGGGTCGCGGAGGCGCTCGATATTCATTCCGGCAAGGCGCTCAGCCGCTCGAAGGTGCTGGTCGTCGGCCTCGCCTATAAAAAGAATGTGCCGGATATTCGCGAAAGTCCCTCGCTGAAGCTCATCGAGCTTATTCAGGAGCGTGGTGGCGAAGCGGCCTATTTCGATCCCCACGTGGCCGAAATCCCGAAAACCCGGGAATATAGCCATTTGATGGGCATGAAATCCGTGCCGTGGGACAGGCAGGCGATCGGCGCCTTCGACGCCGTTCTCGTTGCGACCGATCATGACAATGTGGATTATGCCGCTCTAAGCGAATGGGCGCCGCTTATCATCGACACGCGCAATGTTTTCGCGCGTCGGGATATAGCCGCAAAACACATCATCAAGGCCTGATAACATGAGCAGACTCGATAGTTTCATTCGCCGGCTGACCGCGCAGCGGGATATCCTCAATCATGTCGCAGCCGATCTCGATCTGCCGGATGAAGGCGCGCTTATGGAAATCGGCCTTGGCAACGGGCGCACCTTCAATCACCTGCGGGAACTGTTCCCCAACCGCCGCATCATCGCTTTCGACAGGGCCATGGGTGCGCATGCCTCCTCCGTTCCGGCGCAGGAGGATCTGGTGATCGGTGAAATATCGCAAACCGCTCCGGCTTTCATCGGCTCGGAAGCAGCATTCGTGCATGCCGATATCGGCACGGGCTATCCGGAAAAGGATGCGGTCACCCTTACTTGGTTGCCCGATCTTGCGGCGGGCATGCTGGCGAAAGGCGGTCTCGCGGTCAGCGGTCTGCCTCTGGATCATCCCATGTTGAAGCCGCTGCCGGTGCCGGCAAGCGTGCCGACGGACCGTTATTTTCTCTATCGCAAGATTTGAGATCGGATGCCCCGATGGGTGTGTTGGCGCTATTTCATAAATAGCGCTCGCTCTCTTCTTTCGAGAGCAGGAAGACCTTCATTTGCGAGTTGCGGCCGCGAATGGCGATTTCTTCGCTTCTGAGATCGGCAATCTCCTGTCCCGCCTGAATGATGGCCGGTTCGGAAACAACGATGGCTGCGCCGAATTCCTTGGCCTTGGATTCGAGCCTGCTTGCCACGTTGACGGTATCGCCGATGGCCGTCAGGGTTTTGGCCGCGCCATATCCCATGACGCCGACGATGCTCGGACCGGAATGAATGCCGACGACGACTTCCAGGCGGACGGCGAATTGTTTCTCCAGCCCCTCGTTCAGAATTGCGATATCCCGCAATATGGTCGCGGCCGCCTTCATGGCGTTGCGGCAGGCATGTTCCGCGTCCTCGCCAAGTCCGAAAAGCGCCATGGCGCCATCGCCGATGAATTTGTCGAGATGGCCTCCCGCCTGCTCGACGGCCTGGCCGACGATGGTGAAATAGCGGTTCAGAAGGAAGACGACATCATAGGGCAGCTTCGCTTCGGAAAGCGTGGTGAAGTTGCGCAGATCGCAAAAGAGGATGGCGATTTCCTCTTCCCGGCCGGGGCGGGCCGGTTGCGCATCGGCCGGCAGGTCGCTCTGCTGGGGCGGCGAAACGAGAAGCGCGATATCAATATCGCTGGTGGGGCGTAGCTGACAGCCGAGCCGGATATCCGAATCGGCATGGATGCGCCTCAATGTGGTTTGCTCGATGTCTCCCGGTGGCGGCAGCGGGCCTTTGCTGTTCAGAACCTTGACCCGACAGGTTGAGCAGCGCCCCTTGCCGCCGCAGACGGAGTAATGCGGAATTCCCGCAAGGCGGCTGGCTTCCAGAATGCTGAGACCGGCAGGTACATGTGCCTGCGCGCCATGTTCATAGCGGATTTCGATCGCCGTCAATCGTTGCCGAAAGCTGCGTACGCCACGCATGACGAAAACCAGCATTACCGCGCCGACGAACAACGTCTCCGCTGTACCGGTGATGAAACGGATCTGTGTTTCCATTTCCCGCTGCAGTGGCAGCTCGTCCTTTTGAATCGTATTGTCGGCAAGTCCGGGTGGAAGCGCGTATTTTTCATCGATTTCCGCCAGCCAGCGGCCGGCATCGCTGAAGCCCAGCAGCGCCAGCAGCGGCAGCATAACGGCCACCGTCATGAACAACCCGGCTATCCGCGGATACCAGTCCCGGTAACGCAGCCAGAAATAGAGGCCAATGCATCCGTGGACCCAGATCACGATCAAGGCGAGGCTTTGCCAGGCGCCCTGTATCGGGTTGTTGATCCACAGCCTGCGGATGACCGAATAATAGCCGACATCGATGCCATAAAGCATATGCGACACACGGATATTGACGGCGTGGCCGATGATCAGGAACGGGATCGACAGACCGAAGATGACCTGAAGCGCTTCGCGGAGCGGCATGCGCAGCGTTCTGCGCAGATAAAGCGAGCGCAGAACAAGACAGACATGCACCAGCACCGAACCGTAAAAAAGCAGGCTGCTGACGGGGTTGAGCCAGATCAGACTGAACCATTTTCGCGCCCGTTCGGCGGTATCGATGGAGATGAGTGCGAGGGAGTGATTGAAAAGATGGGAAAATACGAAAGCAAATATGATGAGGCCGGATAAAATCCGGGCGCGTCTCAAATTGGTCTCCGAAAAGAAACGGATCATGCAAATCCCATCATGTGGTCATTCAGCGCAGAATCATCATGTAGTATGTGGTGGCACCCTTATTGCAGGCCGTCTCGTGGCAATATCGTGGAGCAATCCATCGGAAACGGTCAATTGTGCGTGTTCGAACGACCGCATGGCAAGGGATGTCGAATTCAGGGTTTCGAAAAAGCGGTCGGACAGGCCGACTTCGGAGGAGCCAGATTGCGTCAGAGCTCGATGATCTGGCCGTCCATGGCCGCGAAGGCGCCACTGAACTGGGCTTTCGCCTGTTTTTCGATATTGTCCAGTTCTTCGTCGCTGCGGCTTGGGGCGTGGTGGATGAAGCCGACATTTTTTGCGCCAGCGCGTTTGGCGAGGCGGATCGCCTGTTGCCAGGACGAGTGGCCATAGCCGCGATAAAGGCTCATTTCCTCATCGGTGAACATGGCGTCATAGAGGAAAAGGTCGACGTCCCTGATCAGGTCGAGCACGGTTTCGTCCATATCGCCCGGCTCATGTTCGGTGTCGGTGATGATGGCGAGGGACTTTCCTTCCCAGTCTAGCCGATATCCGATGGCGTTGCCGGGATGGTTGAGCATTCCGGTTCTGATCGAAAGGCCGGGATGCACATCGAGTGCATCGCCCGGCATGAAGTCCCGCGTGTCGATTTTTGCGCAGCAGATTTCCAGCGGCACGGGGAACCACGGCGGGCTCATGAAGTCCTTGAGCATTTCCCGGGTGGTCATGGTGCCGGCGAGGTGGCCCGACCAGATGGCGACATCGTTGGAGCTGTTATAAAAGGGCTTGAAATAGGGGAAGCCGACAATGTGGTCGTAATGACAATGCGAGAAGAACAGGTTGACGTCGGTAATGCCTTCCGCCCGCAGCGCAAGGCCAGCGGGATGCAAGCCCGAACCCGCATCGAACAAAAGAACGTGATCGCCGCATCTCACCTCGATGCAGATGGTATTTCCGCCGTATTTTCGGAAGTTTTCACCTGAAACAGGAAGCGTTCCCCGCGCACCCCAGATCTTTACCCGAAAATTTCTATTACTTTCCCGACTTGCTGCGTCGGAATCGAACGCCATGACACACCCCAATAGCAACGGAATCTTGCACGCTTTCCTCCCATGAAGCCCGTTGTCTCTATAGATTCTTATATCCGCTCGTTTCTGGCGGACGCCTTTACCCCTTATTCAGTCAGCATTTCATTTATATTGCAATAGTACGACATTTATTTTTCCAATATCGCCATTCAAGGTAGCAAGGAATTGTCGTTTATGTCCGGGCGCCTGCCCGCGCTTTGCTCAGTTCCGCCGTCGTCTGGGTGAGGCGTTCGGCCAGAACGCGCATGACCTTGATCGTGATGTCGGGGAAATCGGACATGAGCTTGAAGAACTGTTCCTTGCCGATGCGCAGGGCTTCCACATTGGTGGAGGCGCGAACGGTCGCGGTTCTGACGCTATCGCAGAGGATAGCGATTTCGCCGACAATGGCATTGCCGGTCATTTCGGCCACTTTCAGCGTGCCCGAAGGGGAATCAACCAGAACATCGACTTTTCCGGTCAAGACGACATAGGCCGCATCGCCGACATCTCCCTGATGAAACAGCACGTCACCAGCATGATAGGACACCCGGTCGGATGCGAATGCCAGTAGTTTGAGCTTTGACGGTTCCATTTCCGAAAAAAACGGCACCCTTTTCAGCATCTGAATTTCGTCTTTAAACAGCATTGACTTACCCTGTTCTTGTTCCACCTCGGTCACCTTCTTGGATTTATGTTGCGACCATGTCCTTGAATGTACCGTTTTCCTCGGCGAGAGTCTCGTAACTTCCGTCGGCGGTGATCAGGCCCTGATGAACAACGATCACACGCTCGAACATGCGGGAGAGCGTCGCATTCGACAGGACCCATATGATCGACGGGTTATTGTTGTTCTGTTTCAGGAGTGTGATGACCCGCTCGACAATTTCCTCCTGTTGTCGGGGATCGAGGCCGGGAAGAGGGCGGTTGAAGACGTAATAATCGGACTTGCGGATCAGCGCCCGTGCCAGATTGAGCTTCTGGCGCTGGAGCGGGCCAAGCCGCTTGCCGCCGGCGCCGAGGTTGAAGTCCAGGCCCACCGCCAGCACGCGTTCATAGACACCCTGCTTGCGCATGACATCGGCGACGATGCGGGTGATGCGCCGCGAGGCGTCGGTGTAGCGATGGCTGACCTTGCCGAACAGGATATTGTCCAGCAGGCTGGTGGCGCTCATATATTTGGTCGGATCGTAGATTTCGATCACGTTTTTCAGGCTGTCGGGCAGGTTCTCATGGAACATGTGCCGGACTTCGACGATCCGGTTCATGATTTCCGGCGATAGCAGGCCGAAACGCTGGCGAGGCTCGATGTAGAAGAAGCTGAGCCGCAGCATTGCGCGCTTTTCGCTTTCATTGGCCTCGTCGAAACTCCGGCTCTGAAGGCGTTGCAGCATTTGCTGATACACCGGAATGTCGTCGGGCGTCATGAAGGTGAGCTGCTGGAAGAAGGGGTGGTCTCCCGGCAGGTCGGCGAAGATTTCCACGATGTTTTCGGCAATCGTGTAACCCATCTCGAACAGGGTTTTCACGAGGCCCGTTTCGCGCATCAGGGAGCGGAAATAGTCGCTTTCGATGACGGTTCGGATCGTCTGGGAGGAATCCCGCATGGTGCCGAACAGCAGGTTTTCGCCAACCGTCGCCTCGCTGTTATAGCTCTCCAGTTCAAATGGTGCGATGAGGCCGCTCAGATTTTCCTTTTCGAGCTCCGCACGCAGCACATGCCGCAGTTCAACGATGCGGGCGGCGAGATGCAGGTCGGTCAAAGGGTCGATCGAGGACCGCAGCGCAAACTCCAGAATATCCTGCGACAGTTCTACGCTGTCGAGGACGGCCAGAATGGCCCGGATGAGATTTTCCGGCCTGCCGTCGCCGGCCGGGCTCGAAGCGTAGTCGATCCATTCGCTGTTGATATCGATCAGCGGATTGCCCGCCATCTTGGCTTCGCGGATTTCCCACTTGCGATGTTCCAGCGCTGCCCCCTCATAGTCCCTGTCCGCAAGCGGGGCGTGTTTGAGGCCGTAAAGCAGGTTGTCCTTCAGGCTGGCGTGGAAGAAATAGCTGTCCGAGGACACGTAGGAAATGCGCCGCCCGGTCAGCGATTCCGGCAGTTCCAATATGTCGACGTCGTTGATGCTGATCTTGCCCGAGGTTGGCCAGAGCGTGCGGCCGATCGCATCCGCCAGCGCCTCGGCGCCCGAGCCGCCGACGATGGCGATCACCTCGCCCGGCTCGACCTTCAGCGATGCCTGTTCCAGAAGCCGGCTGCCGCTATCGTCCTCCAGTGTCAGATTGGCGACGACGATCGGGGCGCTGATCGCCGCGACTGCGCCGGGAGACAGTTTCTGAACCTTTTCGTCGATCATGTTCGGGGCATCGAACTGCTCGAAGACCTGCTCGTATTTCACCTGCACGTCCTGACGTGCCTGATCCCAGTCGATCAGTTCCTTCAGCGGTCCGGGCAGTTCCTTATAGGCATTGATGACGGCGACCAGCTGCCCGACATCGAGACTGCCCTTCAGTGTGAGATAACCGCCGAGCGCATAAAAGAAGAAGGGAGTGAGCTGTGCGAGGAAGTTATTGATGAACTTGACCAGAAACTTCCACTGGTAGAGATCGTAGCGGATCTTGAAGATGTCGCCGAGCCGGTGCGAGGCATCCGCACGCTCGTAATTCGACGTGTCATAGGCATGGATGGTGCCGATACCGTCAACCATTTCGCCGATTCGTCCGGCAAGCTGGCGGGCGCTCAGCTGCCGCTGGCGGCCGAGTTCGATGAGGCGGCGGCGCATTTTGGGAATGATGCCCACCTGAATGGCGGCCATGAAAGCCGCGATCAGGCCCAGCCAGAAATTCTGAACGAGAATGAAGAAGAGCGCGGAGAGCGCTTGGCCGCCGAGAAGGGCCGGCTGCACGAAGGCGTCGCCGGTAAAGCCGCCGAGCGGCTCCACCTCGTCCTTCACCATGCTGGAGATTTCCGCACCTTTGACCCGCTTGAAATGGGAGGGTGGGAACCGCAGGATCTTGTCGATGAGCTCGAAGCGGATGCGCCGCAGAAGCCGCTCGCCAAGGCGGCCCTTGTAGGTATTGATGTAATATTTAAAGAGCCCGTTGATGATGACAAGCGCAAGGAACGTCAGGCTGAGCGCCATCAGCATCGACATGCGGTTGAGCTCAAGCCCGGGGAATAATGTCACGGTGCCCCAGTAGGGAATATCGACCGTGAGATGCATGAAAAGCTGCGTCGCATTCGCCCCTTCGAAACCATCCCCCTGAATTGGGCCGTTGACGATCTGCTTGGGCAGATCGAAGGCGAGGAAATAGGGGATCATCGACAGGGCCACGATCAGCAGAATGAAAAGCTGCTGCCGCCTCGTGTGCGACCAGATATAACGCGTAAGGCTTTGTTCCATATAAAACTTCTATGACCTGTCGGGCGTGGCCCGGCGTGTTGGTTTGCGCGGTGTCTAGACGATCCGGTGGCCGGGTGGCGCAACCTCCTCCTGCAAATAGGTATGGGACTCGCTATTTATCAGTATATTCAAGCGGTTTCGAGCAAAATAGCGGCCCCGCCGGGACTTGCCTGTCATCCCGGTGTTCGTTTTTGCAACGTGCTGGCGGCAATGGATATAAATGCGACTATATTTTTAGACTTCTCTAATGTTGTTGTTTTTATTGTAGATCAGGCGGTAAGACGCTTCGATACAATGATCCCGTAATGGTTGAGCCAGACACTGGCGCAATGATGGCAAGGTCGATGGCGATAGATATTTCAGAGCGTACAGGCAGCGATCCGTTTCTTGATGCATTGTCGCTTTCCGGCATTGCCTCGCATGGGGCGGTTGCGCATCCGGTCTCTTTTGATGGGCTCACCGGGATTTTCCATCCGGCGCGCAAGGACGTCAGACAGCGCCATGCCGTTCTTTTCGTCAGCCCATGGGGCATGGAGGAACTGTGCAGCCGCAAGTTTCAACGGGTACTGGCCGAGCGGCTGGCGGCTTGCGGTGTCGCCAGCCTGCGATTCGATTATCTGGGCGCGGGTGACGCCTTCGACCCTGATGATGCGGGCCGTGCAGCGGACTGGATTTCCGACGCGCGCGCGGCGCTCAACTGTCTGAAGCGTCTTTCCGGCTGCGCCGAAGTGGTCGTTGTCGCTCAGGGTCTTGGCTGCCTGATTGCTGCACAGGCGTTTGCCGATGTGGCTGAAGTGGGTTCCATGGCGCTTCTGGCGCCTGTCGTTTCCGGCCGCGCCTATCTGCGTGAGCTGGCGATGTGGTCCTCCATGATCGACGATGGCCTCGGTCTTCGGCCCGCGCAACGGATGACGGAGGCGGGATCGATTGCCGGCATGGCCATGCCTGCCGGTGTTGCCGATGCGATCAGGAAGGCCAATCTTTCAAATCTGACCGCTGCTCCGGCGCGCAGCATTCTGGCGCTTTCCCGGCCGGGCCGCGTAACCGATGCCGATTTCGCCAAGCATCTCATCGTGATCGGCGGTGCGGTGGAGGAGGCGGAGTTTTCAGGTTACGACGATCTCGTCTCCAGCCCTACGCTTTCGAAAATATCCGACGATGTGGTCAACCGGCTGGTCGATTGGGTGCTCTCCCAGACCCATGCCGAGAGTCCGGCGATCCCCCCGGAGGATTTCACAGTCAATGCCCCGCAGCGTGGGCGCGGTTTTGTCGAGCAGCCGGTGCAATTTGGAGAAGGCGGGCGGCTTTTCGGTATTTTTTGCGGGCCTGACGACCGGGAAGTGGTTTCTTCGGTTCTTCTGCTCGGCGCCGCCTATGACCGGCATGCGGGCTGGGGCAGGCTTTCCGTACAGATGGCCCGTACATTGGCGCGCGAGGGGGTGGCATCGCTTCGCTTCGACGCGGCCAATATTGCCGACAGTCCTCCGGTCAAAAACGTGCCCGAGCAGGTTCTTTACGATGCCGCGCAGAATGACGACGTGGCTGCCGCACTCGATTTTCTCGGCAAGCGCGGCAAGGGGCCTTTCATTGCAGCGGGCCGGTGCAGCGGCGCTTATCTCGCCTTCAACGGCGCAATCGCCGATGAGCGGATCGGTGCCGTGGTCGCGGTCAATCCGGTTGTCTTCCATTGGCGCAAAGGCCGCTCGGTGGATGAGGCCCTGCATAAACGCCCGCGTTCCTTCGGGGAATACAGCCAGCGCTTTCGACAGGGCGCGACATTCAAGCGTCTCATCAGCGGCGATGTCGATGTGGCAAGTGCGGGGCTGAATATCGTCAAAGCGACGATCAAGAGGCTTTCGACAAAAACGGCGAGGCTGTTCCGCAGGGGCAGCGAGGAAGGGCGTGCCGTCTATGGTGCGTTCGACAAATTGAAAGCGAATGATACCGCCGTTCATCTGCTCTACAGCGACAACGACGATGGTCTGGAGCACTTCCAATATTACTTCGACGCCAATGGCAAAGGACTGGCCGCCTATAAGAACGTGTCGCTGACCATTATTCCCGATGCCGATCACAATCTTTCAACGCCGGAAGCCAGACAGATCTATATCGACGCGGTGAAGCGGCTGGCTCTCGAGCATTTGCGGTAAAAATGCCTGGCTGTCGTGCTTTAGAAGGAAAATCGCCGGCTGGAACCCAGTGACACGACCTCTCCGGAAGGAGGGGCTTCCGTCGCCGGTGTCTCCGGCAGGAGGCTGATTTTTCTGGTTTCGCCGGGGCCGAGATGGAACCAGTTTTCCGAGGCGTAATAACCCTGCACCTCGACATGGACGGACTGCGCCAGCCGGTCCGTGCCGATTTCAAGAGACCAGTTGCCGCTCGTTTCACCGATCGCGACCTGAAGGTTCGCGGCGTGCAGCGCCTTTTTCCGGCCGAGAGGGAAATGAAATGCGTCGGCGATGACGTGTCCTGTCGCAACGTCGCGAAGCCGGGCGACGGTTACGTCATGGGACGGAGGGCCGAAACGATAGGCATAGGTCGTATCGAAAAAGGCGCCGAACAAATCTGTTGCGGCAATGGTCTGGTTCTGTCGCGGCGAAAGCGTGAGCGGTCGTTTGGCGTGGACGACGGGTTGCACACCTTCGCGCAGGCAGGTCAGTTCCAGCATGGCTTCGAGGCCGCCGCCGGTCTCGTTGGCGAGATGTATATCCAGCCCGTTCGTGCCCTCATCGGAAAAAGTAACCTGGATGGGGCGGAATGCCCTTTTCAACGCGTGCCAGACGGATTTGGGCCGGCCAGTGGCATCGATAATACCCCAGCCTGCGCCGGGAACGAGATCCTGCAGGGTCCAGACCAGAGCGCCCTGACAGGAGGAGCCGCTGCGCCGCCATTCGGCGAAAGTCGCCTCCATGACCTCGGCCGTGGCGGCCCGGGACATGTCGAGATAAAGGCCGCCGTCTTCGCGACGCAGAACATCTGGTTCGACGTCGTAGAGCAGCTTCAGATAATGGTCGCGAACATCCTCGAAGTCCCAGGATGCCCCGCGATCCCGCGGTGCGCGTGCCTTCCATCGCGGATCGTGCACGGCCACGCCGGGTAGATATCTGTCCAGCGTTTCCTGTTCGGGAATATTGGCGAAGGCGAGGCACTCGGCGGCGAAGCGCAGATCGGCGCGGCGCGCATCTTCCAGCGGGCAGCAATAGGCGCCCACGCCGTAATAATGGCCGACCCCGACGTTGGGAAAGAAGGGCAATGCACCGCCAGAGGGGGAATTGGCTACATAGGCTGTGTCCGGGCGTTTCTCGGCAAGGAGTTCCGGCAGAACCTCCTCGGTAAGCGTTCCCTTCCATATCTGTTCCGGCAGACCGAGCATCGCGCCCTGCTGGTACATTTCACTGCCGCCGCAGAAGACGGTGAGCGATGGAGAAAGCGCGGTGGCTTCGAGGAACTGCGAGATTTCCGTGACGATATGCTGGCGCAGGCTCTCGTCCTTTGCCGGGTAATCGAAATTGGCGAGCATGGCGTCCTGCCAGACCATGATGCCGAGTTCGTCGCAAAGTGTGAAAAATTCCGGCGTCTCATAAGCCATGGTGCCGCCGATGCGGATCATGTTCATGCCGGCTTCCGCGGCTTTTCTAAGCCATGGCTCATAATCCGGCCCTGTTCCCGGCAGGCGCACAATATCGGCCGTCGTCCAGACCGCGCCGCGGCAGAAGACCGGCTGACCGTTCACCTTGACGCCGAAACCATTACCGTCTTCGCCATGATCGATCTCGACCCGCCGGAAGCCGGTACGCCCCAGCCTATGTTGTTCGCCGTCCAGTTCCAAAAGCGTGTCGTGCAGCGCAGGCCTGCCATGGGTGTGCGGCCACCATGGTTCGACTTCGGGTATGTGGAGTTCGCCGGAAAACTTGCCGTTCTCATCCCTGGAAAGATCGGCGCTATAACCCGCGCAGCCAAACCGTGCCGATTTTATGGGCCGTTTGGTTTCCAGCGAGATGGCGAGCGTTCCCGTTCCTACCTCGTCCAGCGAAGATCGGAGCGTGCAAAGCACCGCTTCCTGTCTAATCAGACTGATGGGTCGCCATGGGCCGGCGGCGTGGATTTCCGGGCACCAGCCGGGCATGTAACCGAGTGCGGTGGTGCGGATCAGCCGCAACCCCTGCGTATTCATCATCTGCGGCCGCCAGCGGGCGCGGGGACCGGTTTTTTCAAGCCTCGGCGCAAGCGCCCGGAAGCAGATGCAAAGCTCGTCCGCGCCCGTGAGTTCAACAGGCACTTCCAGCCTTTCGAACATGCTTTGGCTCGCGGCGATCAGCTCGCCGTTGAAGAAGATTTCGGCAATGGTGGAGAGACCATCGAAGCGCAGGGTGGCGCGTTCGCGCGTATCGGAAATCATCGTCAGCCGATACCAGGCGTCCCTGTCATTAAGAGGCGCGGGGGCAAGGCGGTCGAATTTTCCAGCCGCTTCCAGAGCCTGCGCCACGGTGCCGGGAACGGAGACGTGAAGGCTTTCGAGCGACGCGGGAATATCGGACGGCGTCTCGCAGGTATCGGCGGGTGTCAGCGTCAGCGTCCAGCCTTCGCTCAGCAATTCCTCGCTTTCGCCGGGAAGATAAGTCCTCACGCGGCCTCGCTGGCATCAGTGAGTTTAGTCGCAAGCGCTTCCATCATGCCATCCCACGCATCCGCTGCTGGATCGAGCACGGTGGCCAGTGCATCAAATTTGCGGCGGGTGACGGCGCGGGCGAGCTGGAACTGCACGGTCTTGGCAACCTCGGAAATCTTGAGCGCGTGGTCTCTTGCTTCAGAAAAACCGTCCGCGTCCAGCCATTCGAAGTGGCTTGCCGCCAGTTCGAAATTGGCGCCGAGTTGGCGCAGCGTGTTGAAGGCATATTTGTGGAAAAAACCGAAGGGTCGGTCGGCGACCTTTTCCACCTGCGCCGGAAAAACGCCGGCAAAAGCGCGGACCGGGTTGGCGGAGGGCCGTCTGGAAAAATGAAACTTCAGGAGCCGTTCGGCCGTCTTGCGAATATGTGCGGGCGAGGGGCTGCTATCTGCAAATTTTGCAAATTCGGTATAGGGCAGGAAAGGCGGGTCGGTCTCGGCCAGATGATGCTGGAACAGGCCGTCAAAATCTTCGCCTGCAAGGTGGAAGAAGCCGGCATTGTGGAAATAGTCGAGTTCGCGCTTCGCGAGGTTGAGCCGGTTGATGGCGATGGTGGTCTTGCCGTGTTCCTTCCGGTAGCCCACCCCATGGGTATCCGGCATATAGAAGCTGTCCATCTCGATCAGGCAGATGCGACCGCGTGCGAGCTGCGCCTCGATGTGGTTTTCCACGCTGTCGAAGATCGCAAGTTCGGTGGCGCGAACGCCATAAAGCGCCTCGAGGTCTTCCAGCGGCACCTTGAAGAAGGTGAACTGGTCGCCTTCGAAATCCTGCGTGAGCGTGAAACCGAACATTGCTTCCGGCGGCAGACCTTTCGAGGCCAGCACCTCGATCCACAAATCGATGTAGCAATTGGTCTCCGGCCACATTCTCTCGGAGGAATGGAGCGGATGCTGCACATAGTTTTTGGGATCGAGACCGGGGAAAATCTGCCGCATGAATGATCAGCCCCAGAGTGTTTCCACGACCTTCGCAGGCCATTTCTTCACGTCGAGACCATGATGCGCAAACAGCGCCAGCGCGATGCGCTCAAGGCCGAAACCGACGCAGGCGGTGTGGGCGACATCGCCATTGTCGAGATTGAGGCCCCATTTCTGGCCGAAGGCATCCTGATGATAATTGAAGCTCATGCAGGCCGTCGGGCTGGTCGTGGATGTGACCGGAATCAAGAGTTCGAATTTCAGGTTCTGGTCGCGCTGGTTGTTGGCCAGCATCTTTCCGGCGCGGCCGAAGAAGGGATCGTTGGCGACATCGATGGTGACATCGAGCCCGACCGCTTTCATCATCTCCACGCCGCGATCCATCCAGGTCTGGCGGAATTCGGTGACGTCGGACTCGGTGCCCATGCAAACATATTCACGCATGCGGAAAAGCTGCTGGCGGGCCGGGTCCTTGGAAGGTTCATGACGGAAGCAATAGGACTGGATGTCATAAAGACCGCCGCCGGCAGGTAGCGCGCCGCGCTTGGCAATCGTCGGATAAAGCGGGTAGCAGGCCGCCGGCGTCAGCACGATGTCTGTCGCTTTCTGGTCTTTGGTCCAGTCGCCGCCCTCATCCATGGTTTTCAGCAGGCTGACATGGTCGAGCTCACAGCCGCAGAAGGAATGGACCGTGCCGGCGAGCTGCGGGAAGCTCTTCATATAACCGCTCTTTTCGAAATAGGCGCGGTTGATGCCGGGCGGAAAGCGGATCGCTTCGGCGCCGTCAGCGCCGCCCGTGCGGTCGATCAGCCGCTCGAAGGCGGCAATGACATCCTCGAACTGGCCGCTGCGTCCATAAAGACCGTCCACACCGGTTTCAATCAGCAGGCCTTCTTCGAACAGTCGATCGAGAAACGAGGTTTGCATGTCCATGGTCTTATCCCAAGAGGCTGGTGTCCTGCTTGTGAACCAGCAGGAGATTGGCGGAATTGCCGAGAATGCGGTCGTTGGAAATCATCAGGCGGGCGGAATGCGCGTCGCGCAGGTGTCGGCCGAGGCTGTAGGGCGTGCCGTTCTTGTAGCCCATGATGCCGCAGACCAGCATGGCATGGTCGATGATCTCGAGAATGGTTTCCGAAGAGCAGATTTTCACATTGTTCATGGCGACGGCAAAGGCCATGGACATCAGTTTTTCGGGGTCGCTCTTGGTGTCCTCGTAAGCCTTGATGCCGGCGATGATGTTGGATTTCACGACCTGCAGCTTGGTGGAGACTTCCGCAAGGCGTATCGCGCCGGGAGGAGCGGTGCCGGGCGACTTGCGCGCCGCGGCTCTGACGAATGACTGGGCGCGCAGCACGGCATCCGAGGCGATGCCGTACCAGACGGCGCTCCACAGGAGATGCGAGCTTGCAAGCATGGATTGTGCAGCGATTTCCGCAAAAGGCTTCGGGAATATCTGCGCCGCCGGCGCTTCGCCACGAAACAGGAAGCCGTCCGAACAGGTGCCGCGCATGCCGAGCGTATCCCACACATGGGTCTTTTCGAGCGTGTACTGGTTTTTCAGAAAGACCGTCATCACCTGATCGGCGGGCGCGGCATCCTTGTGGGCGCGCGAGGTGATAAGGATCGCATCGGCATTGCTGCCATAGGAAATGACGGTGGCGTCCTTTTCCAGCCGGCAGAAATCGCCTTCGACTTCGATTGCACAGATGGAGTTGCGCAGATTGCCGCCAATGCCGCCTTCGGTGGTGGCGGAGCCGAGCAGAAGCTGTTCGCTGGCGATGCGGCTCATGAAGCCGGCATGCCATGCGCTCGTCTCGCCGTGTTCCACCAGGCTGGATGCCTTGATATGGTGCATGGCGAAAATCATCGCGGTTGCCGAACAGGCCTGACCGAGCCGGGCGCAGATATCGGCGATTTCCTGTAAGGAAGCGCTTTCGCCGCCCAGCGAAGAGGGGACCTGGATGCCGAGCAGGCGTTCCTGTCGCAAGGCGTCGACGGCTTCCTGTGGGAATCGGCCGGTGACATCCACCTCATCCGCGTGTTTGGCGGCAATTGCCGCGACACGGCCCGCGCGCGCGGACAGCGTTTCATCCTGCGGCGCTACGGTGACGTTCATCAGGCTGCCTCTTTACCATCCAGAATGAGCTTAACGGTGTCTTCAATGGCCCTGATGCTCGCAAATGACTTGCGATTCAGCAGATTGTCGGGGAATTCGATATCGAATGCTTCTTCGATGCCGAGCATCAATTGCACGGATGCAAAGGAAGAAAGGCCTGCCGCATAAAGATCGGCTTCATCTGCAATCGTATCGACTGGGGTTGGAAGCTGGCCGAATTTGGCCAGTATTTCACGAATAGTCGCGTTCATTCCGACGTATCTCCCATGAATTTCACATCAGGATGGTTTGTGCTTATCGTTACGTTGCAAACGATAATATTCGCCTAAACCGTTAGGTTAATTACAACTAACGGCAGCATGCGCCATTCCCGCACCTTTGCCAAGCATGGATCGTCGGCCTTGACAAATGCCGGTCGGTGTTTTTTGCTGTGGCCATTCACCAGGGGTGTCCCGTCAAGGGGCTGAGATTCTGCTTTCATGCGCAGTGACCCGTTGAACCTGATCCAGTTCATACTGGCGTAGGGACGGTGCAAAGACCGAAGGTCGGGCGGGCGCATGACGTCGCGTTTCGGCAATTCGGTATTTTCCATCATTCCGGCTCGAACTGGGTCTCCACTGTCAAACTTTGGAGCCTCAAGATGAATATCGCTGCCAAGAATATCCCGCTTGTCGTCACCACCGGGCCGCATGCCGCCTCTACCAAAATCCACAAAGCCGGTATTTTACATCCCCATATCCGCGTGCCGATGCGCGAGATCGCCGTTCATCCGACGGCGGGCGAACCGCCGGTGACGGTTTACGATTCCTCCGGTCCCTATACCGATCCTTCGCATACCGTTCTGATTGAAAAGGGTCTGCCGCGTCCGCGTCATGACTGGATCGTGGCGCGCGGCGATGTCGAGGCTTATGACGGCCGGCACGTCAAGCCGGAGGATAACGGCTTTGCCACCGGCGAACGCCTGACGCCTGAATTTTCGGTACGCCACCAGCCGCTCAGAGCCACGGCCGGTAAAGCCGTGACCCAGCTTGCCTATGCGCGGGCCGGTATCACCACGCCGGAAATGGAATTCATCGCCATCCGTGAAAATCTCGGGCGCGAGGCGGCCAGGGAAAAGCTGGCGCGTGACGGCGAAAGTTTCGGGGCGCATATCCCGGACTATGTCACGGCGGAATTCGTGCGTCAGGAAGTGGCGGCCGGCCGCGCCATCATCCCTGCCAATATCAATCATTCGGAACTTGAGCCGATGATCATCGGCCGCAATTTTCTCGTCAAGATCAATGCCAATATCGGCAATTCCGCCGTCACCTCCTCCATGGCGGAAGAGGTGGAGAAGATGGTCTGGGCGATCCGCTGGGGCGCGGATACCGTCATGGACCTGTCTACCGGTCGCAACATCCACAATATCCGCGAATGGATCATCCGCAATTCGCCGGTGCCGATCGGCACGGTGCCGCTTTATCAGGCGCTTGAGAAAGTCAACGGCATTGCCGAAGACCTGAACTGGGAAGTGTTTCGCGATACGCTGATCGAACAGGCGGAGCAGGGTGTGGATTACTTCACCATCCATGCCGGCGTGCGGCTGCATTACATCCCGCTTACCGTCAACCGCGTCACCGGCATCGTCTCGCGCGGCGGGTCGATCATGGCCAAGTGGTGTCTGCATCACCACAGGGAAAGCTTCCTCTATGAGCATTTCGACGAGATTTGCGACATTTGCCGCGCTTACGACGTCTCCTTCTCGCTGGGCGATGGCTTGCGTCCCGGCTCAATTGCTGACGCCAATGACGCCGCACAATTCGCGGAGCTGGAGACGCTCGGTGAGTTGACGCAGATCGCCTGGGCGAAGGATTGCCAGGTGATGATCGAAGGCCCTGGCCATGTGCCGATGCACAAGATCAAGGAGAATATGGACAAGCAGTTGAAGACCTGCGGTGAGGCGCCCTTCTATACGCTCGGGCCGCTCACCACCGATATTGCGCCGGGTTACGACCACATCACCTCCGGCATCGGTGCGGCGATGATCGGCTGGTTCGGCACTGCGATGCTCTGCTACGTCACGCCGAAGGAACATCTCGGCCTGCCGGATCGCAACGACGTCAAGGTCGGCGTCATCACCTACAAGATCGCTGCCCACGCCGCCGATCTCGCCAAGGGTCATCCGGCGGCACAGGTGCGGGACGATGCGCTGTCGCGCGCGCGGTTCGAGTTCCGCTGGGAGGATCAGTTCAACCTGTCGCTGGACCCGGATACGGCGCGCTCCTTCCATGATGAGACCTTGCCGAAGGAAGCGCACAAGGTCGCGCATTTCTGCTCCATGTGCGGGCCGAAATTCTGCTCGATGCGGATTTCTCACGATATCCGCGCCGAGGCGCAGAAGGAGGGGCTGGAGGCCATGGCCGCACGCTTCAAGGAAGGTGGCGAGCTTTATATGCCGCTCGCGACGCCTGCGGATGCCGAATAGCATGCGCGTGCTTGTCAAGGGAACGGGGGTCGCCGGTTTGACGGCGGCCTTCGAACTGGCGCGAAACGGCGTTACCGTCGCGGTTTGCGAGCGCAATGCCGAACCCTCGCGCGGCGCATCCTGGTATGCGGGCGGCATGCTGGCGCCCTGGTGCGAGCGTGAAAGCGCTGAAGCGGCGGTTCTGACGCTCGGTCAGGCGGCGCTCGACTGGTGGGATGAAGCGACACCCGGCCTTGTCGTGCGGCACGGTACGCTGGTTGTTGCGCCGGCCCGCGATAAGGCGGAGCTTTCGCGTTTCGCATCGCGGACCGCTGGCTATCGCTGGGTGGATGAGGGCGAAATCGCCGCGCTGGAGCCAGATCTTGCCGGGCGGTTTCGATCCGGGCTTTATTTTCCGGGTGAGGGGCATCTCGATCCGCGTCTTGCACTGAAATCGCTGCATGAACGGCTTTGCACCATGGGTGTGCAGTTCCATATGGGTATCCCGCTGGATGAAGAGCCGTTCGACCGGGTGGTGGATTGCACTGGTGCTGCGGCAATCGGCGGGATTTCCGATCTTCGCGGTGTGCGGGGAGAGATGCTCTATCTCGCCACGCGGGAGGTTTCCCTGTCTCGTCCCGTCCGGCTGCTGCATCCGCGTATTCCGCTTTACATCGTGCCACGCGAGCCCGGCCGTTTCATGGTGGGCGCGACGATGATCGAGACGGAAGATGCGGGCGCCATTTCCGCCCGCTCGATGATGGAGTTCCTGAATGCCGCCTATGCCGTGCATCCGGCTTTTGCGGAAGCGGAAATCATCGAGACAGGCACCGGCGTGCGCCCCGCCTATCCCGACAATCTGCCGAAGGTCACGCAGGATGGCCGGACAGTTTTCATCAACGGCGCGCACCGGCACGGCTTTCTGCTGTCGCCGGCGATGGCGCGGCAGGCGGCTGAAATCGTCTGCCAAACTCTCTCTCAAAAGGAACGGGATCATGAAACTTCTGGTGAATGGCGACGAGCTTGATCTCGCCGCCGAGACGCTGGCCGGCCTGCTCGCCAGCCTCGAATACGAGGGTGAGTGGCTGGCGACGGCGGTAAACGGCGATCTGGTGCATTCGGAAGAGCGCGCCGATTATAAGCTGAAGGCTTTCGACCGTATCGAAATCCTCTCGCCGATGCAGGGAGGCTGAAACCATGCTGACGCTTTATGGTCGCGAGGTCTCGTCCCGTCTCCTGCTCGGCACGGCGCGCTATCCGTCCCCTGCCGTGCTTGCCGATGCCGTGCGGGCGAGCAACACGGATATTCTGACGATTTCACTGCGCCGGGAAACGGCGGCTGGCAAGAAGGGCGGTCAGTTTTTCGAACTTATCCGCGAGCTGGATCGCCAGATTCTGCCTAACACCGCCGGTTGCCACACGGTCAAGGAAGCAGTGCTGACGGCAAAGATGGCCCGCGATGTGTTCCGCACTAACTGGATCAAGCTGGAGGTTATCGGTCATCACGACACGCTGCAGCCCGATGTCTTCGCACTTGTCGAGGCGGCAAAAATCCTCTGCGACGATGGTTTCGAGGTCTTTCCCTATACGACGGACGATCTGGTCGTCGCCGAGAAGCTGCTGGAGGCAGGCTGCAAGGTGCTGATGCCCTGGTGCGCGCCAATCGGCAGCGCCATGGGACCGCTCAATCTGACGGCGCTGAAATCCATGCGGGCTCGTTTCCCGGATGTGCCGCTGATTGTCGATGCCGGTATCGGCCGCCCTTCGCATGCGGTCACGGTGATGGAGCTCGGTTACGATGCCGTTCTGCTCAACACGGCGGTGGCGGGCGCGGGAGACCCGGTCGGCATGGCGGAGGCTTTCGCCCGCGCCATAGACGCGGGCCATCAGGCATATCTTTCCGGGCCGCTGGAGCCGAGGGACATGGCCGTTCCCTCGACGCCCGTGATCGGAACGGCGGTTTTTTCCTGATCGCGGCTTGTCGTCGACATCAGGCACGTCACGTTTTGCGTTGACAGTGCCTGATGGTGGCGGGATACCGGGAGAAAAGGGAAACGGCATGGCGGCACTCACCAATCTTCTGACGGATATCGGCGGCGTTTCGGTCGGCAATGTCACCGATCTTTCCCTCGGCTCCGGCGTCACCGCCATTGTTTTCGAAAAGCCCGCCATTGCTTCCGGTTCTGTTTTGGGTGGTGCGCCGGGCGGGCGCGATACCGGCCTACTCGACCCGACGATGACGGTGGAAACGGTGGATGCCTTCGTGCTGTCGGGCGGTTCTGCCTTCGGACTGGATGCGGCGGGCGGCGTTCAGGCCGGGCTGCGCGAAATCGGACGCGGCCTGCAGGTGGGTTCCACCCGCGTTCCCATCGTGCCGCAGGCGATCCTGATGGACCTGCTGAATGGCGGCGACAAGGATTGGGGACTGCATTCGCCCTATCGCGAGATGGGATATGCGGCCTTCAAGGCGGCGCGTGCGACGCCCTTTGAGCTCGGAACGGCCGGGGCCGGAACGGGTGCGACGACAGCCACCTTCAAGGGCGGGCTCGGTTCGGTAAGTGCTGTCAGTTCCGGCGGTTATAAGGTGGCGGCCATCGTTGCCGTCAATGCGCTCGGCTCGGCAACCGTTGGAACGAGCCGCCATTTCTGGTCCGCGCCGTTTGAAGTGCAGGGTGAATACGGCGATTGCGGTTTTCCCGATCGTTTCGAGCCGGATCATACCGCGCTGCGCCTCAAGGGGGTCAATCTCACAGCAACGACCATCGGTGCGGTGGTGACGGATGCCGCGCTGACCAAGGCGCAGGCGCATCGCCTTTCCATCATGGCGCATGACGGGCTGGCGCGCGCCGTTCTGCCCGCCCATCTGCCAAGCGACGGCGACACCATGTTCGCGGCCTCGACCGGTGAAAAGCCGCTTGAGGGCGGCGTTCATTTCGCCGAGCTCTGCCATCTGGCGACCATCGTGATGGCGCGCGCGGTTGCACGTGGCGTCTATGAGGCGACGGCCTTGCCGGTGGATGGAGCGCAAAAGGCCTATCGCGATCTTCATGGACGGAGCCTTTGAACGATGAGTGAGGCCCTCCCGCCACTGAAGCCTGTTCTTCGTATCGACTTTCCGCCCGAAGAACGTCTCGGCCATGGCAAGATCGAATTGATGGAGCTGATTGCCGAGACCGGCTCCATCTCTGCCGCAGGGCGGGCGATGGACATGTCGTATCGCCGCGCATGGCTGCTGGTGGATGCGCTGAACCATATGTTCAGGCAACCGGTCATTGAATCGCAGCGTGGCGGCAAACAGGGCGGCGGTGCGGCGCTGACCGCTTTCGGCACTGAGGTGTTGGAGCGTTATCGTGGCATGGAAAAGCGGATGAACGAGGCCTTGCGCGCGGATATCGACTGGCTGGAGGCCAACCGCAATCCCGACGCGGCTCTCAATAGGGATCGAGAGCCGCCGACTTTATGATCGCGTGCACCGGTTTTCCGGGCTCCAGCTGCAGCCTCTCGCGTGACAGATCGGTGATGCGCGACTGGATGATGTCGCCGCCGCAATCTACATGAACCGTGACCATGCCGTCTTCGCTGGCAGAAACAGTCGCGACATGGCCCGCGAGAATGTTGAGCGCGCTTAAGCCTTCGGGTTTTGCGGTTGCCAGCATCACATCGCGCGCCGGTATGAGCACCCGCGCCGGGCTGCCGGCCGCTCCCCTTTTTGCCGGAACATGCAGCAGCATGGTCTTGAGCCTTACGGCGGCAAGGCCATGCCGCTCATCAAAGCTTTCAATGTGCCCGGAAAGAATGCTGCCGGCCTCGCGTCGTTCGAGATGCGTGCTGAAATCCGGTCTGGAAAGCACGTCGGCCGCTTTTCCCTGCGCCTCCACCTTGCCGTCCTTCATCACCACGATGCGGTCGGCGAGGCGGGCGACCTCCTGAATAGAATGGCTGACATAGACGATCGGGATTTTCGTCTCGTCGCGCAGTCGTTCGAGATAGGGAATGATTTCGGCTTTTCGCTCCTCGTCGAGCGAGGCGAGCGGCTCGTCCATCAGCAGCAGCCTGGGTGATGAGAGGAGCGCGCGGCCAATCGCGACACGCTGTTTTTCGCCGCCGGAAAGCTTGTCCGGCCGGCGCTGCAGGAGATGGCCGATGCCGAGCATGTCGACGATGCGGTCTTCATTCGCGCTCCCGGTTTTGTCCACGGCGAACCAGCGGCCGTAATGCAGGTTCTGCGCCACGCTGAGATGCGGAAAGAGCCGCGCTTCCTGAAAAACATAACCGAAGCGGCGTTTATGGGCCGGCAGGAACAGCCGTGTTCCGCTATCGGCCAGCACTTCGCCATCGAGCAAAACCTGTCCCTCATCCGGCCGCAGCAGGCCTGCTATGATGCGGATCATCGAGGTTTTGCCGGAGCCGGAGCGCCCGAACAGCGCGGTGACGCCGCCTTCGGAGGTGAATGACGCATCGAGTTCGAAAGAGCCGAGGCGATGGCGGGTGGCTACCGAAAGCGTCATTCCATGCTTACCCGTTTGCCGACGATGCGGGCCAGAAACTCCGAGACGAGCAAAGCGAGCATGGAAATCACGACGGAGACAATGGTTAGCCGCAACGCACCGGCATCGCCGCCCGGAACCTGGGTGAAGGTATAGATGGCGGCGGACAAAGTCTGGGTCTCGCCGGGAATGTTGGACACGAAGGTGATGGTCGCGCCGAACTCGCCCATGGCCTTGGCGAAAGCCAGAATCATGCCGGCGATGATGCCGGGCAGGGTCAAGGGCAGGGTGACGGTGAGGAACACCCAGAACGGGCTTGCCCCCAATGTTCCCGCCGCCTCTTCCAGCTTTCGGTCCACCGCTTCTATGGAGAGGCGGATGGAACGCACCATCAGCGGAAAGGCCATGACGGCGCAGGCGAGCGCCGCTCCGGTCCAGCGAAACGAAAAGACGATGCCGAACCAGCTATCGAGAAATTGCCCGATCGCGCCCCTGCGGCCGAATAGGACGAGCAGCAGAAAGCCGGTGACGACGGGCGGCAGGATGAGCGGCAGGTGGACGATGCCGTTGAGGAGAGACTTGCCCCAGAAGCGACCGCGCGCCAGCGCCACGGCGACCAGAATGCCGAAAGGCAGGCTGGCAAGCATGGCGATGGACGACACCCACAGGCTGAGCCTGATCGCCGTCCATTCTTCAGGGCTGAGTGTCCACCAATGCAATGCCATATCCTGCAATCGTCATCTCTCGCGGCCCATCGGTTGGGGCCACGAAAGGCAGTTTATTTCAAAACGGTAAAGCCTTGCTTTTCGAAGAAGGGCGTTGCCTTGGCCGATTTCAGGAAATCCAGATAAGCTTTTGCTGCCGGGGACTTGGCTTCCGAAAGAATGGCGACCGGGTAGATGATCGGCGGATGGCTGTCTTCCGGGAAGGTGCCGACGATCTTCACGCCGGGATCGGCGGCGGCGTCGGTCTGGTAGACGATGCCATAGGGTGCTTCGCCGCGCGAGACGAGCAGCAGGGCGGCACGTACGCTTTCCGCGCCGGCGACCTTCTGTTCGACCGAGGACCAGACCCCGAGTTTTTCCAGAGCGGCCTTGCCGTATTTGCCCGCCGGCACGGAATCGACCGCACCCATGGCCAGACGGCCATCGCCCACCAGAGCGGCAAGATCGAAGCCCTGCTTGATCTCGACCGGCTTTGCCTTGTCGGCCGGAGCGACGAGAACGATGCGGTTGCCGAGAAGATTGGAGCGGCTGTCAGCGTTGATCAGCTTCTTTTCGGCGACATAGTCCATCCATGCGAGATCGGCGGAAATGAAGATATCCGCCGGTGCGCCCTGCTCGATCTGCTTGGCCAGCGCCGAGCTTGCTGCATAAGAAACGGTTGCTTCGTTACCGCTTTCCTTTGCCCATTCGATGTTGAGAGCATCGAGCGCGTTTTTCATGCTTGCTGCGGCAAACACCGTGACTTTTTCGGCTGCATGGGCCGGAACGGCCGCAAAGGAGGCCACCATCCAGAAGGATGTGGCTGCGGCAATGGTTTTGAAGAAGCTGCGACGCAAAAGTCTCATGGTCTGTTACCCCCGGTTCGAGATATTCTGGTGAATATATCGATAGGCCTATAGGGCAATCATTATATTTTCAAGGATATATCGATGGAATGGGGAAAAGAGGCTGCCGGGGTGTCTATGTAGAGGGGTGGTTAAGCTCGAAAAGCTCTCCTCGTCATGCTCGGGCTTGTGTGGAGGATTTGTGGTTTACTGGATGCATCAGCCGGGCATCGCAAACCCGGCTGATGCAGGCAGGCGGCCGTTTTTTCGGGCTGGTTT